>CAXUJE010000193.1:0-10212 GCA_964251035.1 uncultured Acetobacteraceae bacterium | reverse complement strand
GCACGCCGCTTGCAGGGCCAACAGGCCGCAGCCATGGGAGGCATGATGCGCGTGCTTCCTGGAGCGAATGCTCCAGCCGACAGGTCGGATGGCAGGAGCTGCGGTGCGAAACGTCCCACTTCGAAACTTCATTGAAAAGGTTAGAAATGACAACGCGATCGACAGTGTTAGCCCAGATCACATTGGTTGCGGAAGAGCATGACAAGTCCCTTGCACCCCTGACCGACGACCTGCCGTTGCTCGACTCCGGACTGGACTCGTTGTGCCTTGCCGTGATCGTGGCGAGGCTTGAGGAGGAGCTCGGCGTCGATCCCTTCAACGCTTTGAGCAGCCGGCGTTTTCCCGTGACCATCGGTGACATGGTCGCGTTGTATGAAGACGCCGTATCGCATACCAAAGTCTAGGCTCCAGGTCCGTGTTCCCGATAGTCGCTGCCAGTGACGATAGTTCCAGATTGACCGGTGATTGGCGGCGGGCGTTCCCGTGCCGGCCCGGCACATGCCCCTGGAGAGTGGTGATGAAGCTCGGTGGCCGGGTTTGAGCGCTCTCATCGCGCAGGACGGCAGCGGTTTGGACGCGGCCCATACGCCAAGCCGGCGAGCGGCCGGCGCCAACCGTCGCCCGCTTTGGGATTTGGCCGCGGCTGCCGGGCTGCCGGCGTGGCGCACCCTGGCCGGGCTTGGGCGCCAAATTGCCATCGCCGACCTGGAGCGCGGCGCGTGCCTCGACGCCGCAGCACTCGAGGGCAGGAACGTCCTTGTGCAGACGACGCAGCAATTACCGACCGTCCTGGCGTTGCTTGAGTTGGATGGCGTCGCGCGCCGCATCGTGCTGGCGCCCCCCGACATCGCGTCGGCGCACCTGGATACGGTCATCGCGCAGGGCGCAATCGACGCGGTGATCGGCGACGAGCACGCGGCCTACGCTGGCCTGCCGGTCATGACCTGCAACCTGGACCTGGACCTGGCCCTGCGCCCGAACCGACGGAGCATGTCGTACGACACAGAGTGGGTCTTGTTCACGTCGGGCACGACTGGCGCGCCGAAGCTGGTGTCGCACTCCGTGCCGGGCCTCACCGGCCCGATCGGCCCAGCCGCCGGCGGCGTTTTGTGGAGCACGTTCTACGACGTCCGGCGCTATGGCGGGCTGCAGATCCTGCTGCGGGCATTGCTGGGCGGCGGCTCCATGGTGCTGTCCGACGTGGCGGAACGGACGGCGGCATTCCTGGCTCGGGCGGGAGATGCGGGGGTCACGCATATTTCCGGCACGCCATCCCATTGGCGACGGGCGCTCATCAGCGGTCAAGCCGCCCGCATCAACCCGGCCTACGTGCGCCTGTCCGGAGAGATCGCGGACCAGGCAGTGCTGGACCGGCTGCACGCCGCCTATCCAGCCGCCCGCATCTCCCATGCCTTTGCCTCGACCGAGGCCGGCGTCGCCTTCGACGTGACGGATGGGATGGCCGGCTTCCCCGCCGCGTGGGTCGGCGCGCCTGGCCCGGCCGAGCTTCGCGTGGCCGGGGGCACGCTGCACATACGTTCCAACCGCACCGCGGCCGGCTATTTGGGCGCGGCCCAGCCCTTGGCGGATGCGGACGGCTTCGTCGACACCGGCGACATCGTGACGCTGGCGGGCGACCGCTACCACTTCTGCGGCCGCGTCGGCGGCGTCATCAACGTGGGCGGGCAAAAAGTCTACCCAGAGGAGGTGGAGAGCGCGTTGAACGCCCATCCCGCCGTGCTCGCCGCGCGCGTGGGCGTCCGGCCGAGCCCGATCACCGGTGCCCTCGTCGTGGCCGAGGTGGTCGTGGACGGTCCGGCGGGCGGGGATCTGCGGCACGCGATCCTGGCCGCCTGCCGCGGCCAGCTCGCGCCCCATAAGGTGCCTGCCATGCTGCGGATCGTCCCGGCGCTGGACGTGCTGCCTTCCGGCAAGCTCGCCCGACGCAATGCGTAATGTCATCGTCACCGGCGGCAGCCGCGGCTTGGGGCTGGGAATTGCCCGGTCGCTGGCGGCCTCAGGGTTCCGCATCGTTGCCGTTGCGCGCCAGGAGGGCGACGCCCTCGCCGCTGCGCGGGCCGAATTGGGCGACCGCCTGGCTTTTCAGGCGGCCGACCTCGCCGACCTCGCCGCCCTGCACAGCCTGGTGCAGGGGTTGCGGCGGGACTACGGGCCGATCTACGGCCTCGTGAACAACGCCGGCCTCGGCACGAGCGGCGTGCTGGCGACCATGCCGGACGCGGCGATCGAGCGGCTGATCCGCCTCAATGTAACCTCTCCCATCATGCTCACCAAATACGCCGTGCGCTCCATGATGGCGGCCGGGGCTGGGCGCATCGTGATGATCTCCTCGATCGTCGCCTCCACGGGCTATAGCGGCCTGTCGGTTTACAGCGCGTCCAAGGCCTCGCTTCTTGGGTTTGGCCGGTCGTTGGCCCGGGAGGTCGGCGCACTCGGCATCACCGTGAACGTGGTCGCGCCGGGCTTCGTGGATACCGACATGACACAGGAACTAGGATCGCAGCACCGCGCGCAGATCGCCCGCCGCAGCGCGCTGAAACGTATGCCGGACGTGGAGGACATCGCGCATGCGGTGGGCTACCTGTTCAGTCCCGGGGCGCGCAACGTCACCGGAACGGTGCTGACGGTGGACGCCGGCAACACGGCTTAGAGCCGCACTTCGCCCCGCAGAACACGCGCGAAGAAGCCGGCGTCGAGCGGCACGTATTCGCAACGCGCCCGGTCCGCCACATACAGCGCGTCGGCAATTCCAGCAGGATCGAAACCCTCCTCGGCAAGCGTGGCCTTGATCGGCTTGAACGTTTCCGTCGTTTCCAGTGCAGCCCGCAGGCGGAGGAACACCGGGCGGGCATGCTCCGGCAGCCGCTCCGCCAGGCACGGGTAAAGGGCTTCGACGCGGAAGGCAGCGTCAACCACCAAGGCTGCCATTCCGGCGCGACCCTCCGCGCCCGGCACGGCCACGCCGTACACGACCGCCGCCACCACCCCGGGGCAGGCTCCGAGGGCGTTGGCCACCTCCATGGTCGCCACGTTCTCGCCTTTCCAGCGGAAGGTATCCCCCGCACGGTCGACGAACGTGAAAAAGCCCGCCTGGTCCCGGCGCATGAGATCTCCGGTGCGGAACCAAGCGTCGCCTGGGGCGAACACGTCCCGCAGCACTTTCTCCGCTGAGGCACGGGCGTCGGTGTAGAGGCCGTGGGCCGGCACCGGCCCGATTGCCTCTCCGGCCTCGTCCGCCTGGCAGCGCTGGCATCGGCCCTCTGCGTCCCGCAGGATGACGCCGGTATGCGGATCGCACCGGATGAGGGCCACGGGAAAACGGTGGGCGAGATAGGGCGGGATGCGGCCGATCGCGCCGGGCCGCTCCTCGGTGTTGTAGAGCGATACGCTGCCCTCGGTCGCTGCGTAGTATTCCAGCACGTGGGGCACCTGGAAACGATGGACGAACCGCGTCCAGACCTCGGCCTGCATGCCGTTCCCGCAGGCCAAACGGAGCGCATGGGCTTGCTCCCGCGGATGAGGTGGGCTGTTGACCAAGTATCGGCATAGCTCACCAATGTATTGGAATACAGTGCAGCCGCCGTCAATGATGTCGTCCCAAAAACGCGATGAAGAAAAACCAGGTCGTATCAACACCGACCCACCATTTACCAACATCGCACCGATTGCCACAACGCCACCGATGCTATGATACATTGGAAGGCAGTCATACATTCGGTCATCTGGCCCGATATCCATCATGCCAGCAAACCACAGGCTCCATTCCATGACCCGGGCATGGCTGATGTTGACCGCTTTCGGCAATCCTGTCGTCCCCGAGGTGTAGATGTGCAGCGCCCGGTCCGACAGCGCTGGCGACCGTTCCGCCATCACCGTATCGTCCGGCAGCGCGGCAACGTCGATGCGAGGCCAGGCCGCGTGGTCCGCTCCATAGACCCAGCACTTCGTCCCTGACGGCAGGCGCAGCCGCACCCTGTCCAGCGCATCGGCCAGCGTTGCGTCGGCCAATACGTGCCGTGGCGCGACGATGGCGATGGCATGGACCAGCGCTTCCTGCCGCGCCCCGGTATTCAGCAGCGCCACGACGCCGCCGACACCGCAAATGCCGAGCCAGATCGCCACGTACTCGGCGCAGTTCGGCATGAACAGGCATACCACCTCGCCGGGACGCAGGCCCTCTTGGAGCGCCCAGCGTCCATACTGGTTCGCCCGGGCCGCCAAGCCGGCATAGGTGAACGATCCGCCCTCGGCGACGAGTGCGGGCTGCGACCCGAAGCGCGTTGCCAGGTCCGGCAAGCGCTGTGGCAGGGTGGTCCCTGCCTCGGCCAGCCCCGAGACGGCACTGAGCGCGCGAATCCAGGCTCTAGATCCTTCCGGCACCTTGTTCTCCAAAGCTTCATGACCTGGCGCAGACTAGCGGTTTCCGGCATGCCGACGCACCATCTTGCGACGATTGTCATAGAAAACCTTGGCAGAAAGGAACTCTCAATGCGCCGTACATTCCTTGCAGGCACGGCCAGTGCCCTGGCCGCGCCGAGCCTGGCCCGAAGCGAGGCAGCCCGCGTGCTGCGCTTCATCCCGCAAGCGGACCTCGCAGTGCTCGATCCGGTCTGGACCTCGGTCCACGTGACGCGCAATCACGGCTACATGGTCTTTTGCGGCTGCGGGAAGGCCTACGCTTCCATGACGGCACGCCCGTATATACCTAGAAGGTTGCTCGCGCTGACAGGATCCAGGCGTGATTGTAGACGGGCGTCAGCACTGGCTCGCGGCTCAATGGCGTCGGCGCGACGGCGACCTGGTAACCGGCGCCGATGATAAGACGCAGCCGCTGCACCACCTCGAACCGGCCTAGGACCAAGCCGGGTGTGAGGAACACTTGATGCTTGCCGCCGCGCACCCCGTCCGCCCAATACGTGTAGTTGGCTTCGAGTTCCGGCCAGAAATACTTGGCGAAGTGGTACTGGAACGTCGCGTTCGTGACGATCGAGGTGCCGATCGTCTTCTCGTGCGCGAGCGGGATTGGGACGCCGACGGTGGCCTGTATGTCGAAGTCGCCCCATCCCTTGCCGCCGGCGATCGTCGGCGTGATCACCCAGGCATTGTTGGTGAAAATCCGGTTGCCGGTGGGCGCCTGGGCTCCCAGGAACGCGGTGACGATGTAGTTGCCCTGGTCCTCGTTGGCGCTGAGCAGGCGCTGCTTGACGATCAGGAACGGGTCGTCGGCCCACCCGGCGGCAGGATTCTTGATGGTGCGCTGATTGTAGGCCGGCGGGTTGAGCAGGATCTCGTTCGTGGTGGTCGGGATCAGCTCCAGTCCCTTGCCGCTGCCATACGTGGTGATTGCGGCGCCTGAAGCCTGATGCTGCCAATACTGGTCGTAACGCACTTCCTCCTCCAGCCGCGGCGTGACGGTGACGAGCGGCGTGATCCAATGCGGCTGGCTCGCCTGGGCCTGGTTCACCCGATCGAACCAGTGGGCGAAGTAGTCGCCGATGTTGGTGGTCGGCGCAGCGACGTAACCCGCCGGCATCGGCGGGTCGGCGGCGAGTGCCGGCCCGGCAAAAGCAGCAAGCGCCGGCAAGGCGAAAAGAAGCACGGACAGGCGCATGGGTCCACTCCAAAGGCGACCCAAACGTTATATCCGAGTGAACATATCGCGCAAGCGCTGCCAAGCATGTTGGCCCACCGGCAGCATCCGCATGGGTTTTTACGACAAGGACTGTTGTACCAACTGCCCTCTCGGGCGACCGGTATCAGAGTTTTCTTTCGCGCGCGGTCGCCCCACCAAGCCCGCGCGCGTACCAGTCAGCCCAAAGGGCTGTCGGTATCGGAACCTGGGAGCAGCGGAACGTAGAACCTATGTAAGGGCTGCCTTGTCAGCGTCGTTGCCGCCTGCTGCAGGATCGCGAAGAGGCCGGAGTTCGCCCCGTGCGACGGCATCGGACAGGACGAGGCGTAGCGGCCCAGCATGTTGATGTGCTCGAAGCCGAGCGGCGACAGCCGCGCCACGTCCCCATCGCGCACGTCGAAGCCCTCGGCTCGGAGCTGGGCCAGGGCAGCGTCCATGTACAGGGTATTCCAGAGCACAATGACGTTGACCACGAGGCCCAAGGCGCCGAGCTGGCCTTCGCGGTGGCGCTGGCGCAGCCCGCCGCGCTGTCCGTGGAACACGGCACGGGCAAGCTGGTGCCGGCCCTCGCCACGGTTGAGTTGCACCAGCATGCGCCGGCGATAGCTTTCGCCGTCTATGTAAGGAAGTAGATACAGGCTCTTCACCATGCGGCCCCCTCCTCCAGAGCGCGGGCCAGCTCCGCCGGGCTTTGCAGCACGGGGTCGTCGCGCAGGCGGTCCAGCGGGCTTTGCCGCGCGCTCCCGGGCGGCACGAGCAGGGCTTCCAGCCAGTCCCGCTGGTCGGCCGTGATGCCCATCAGCATCTGCCGCCACAACCGTTGCGCTGCGCAGGCGCGCACGCGGGCAATGTTGCGCTCCAGGGTGGTCACGCCAGGCAGCAGCACCTTGTGGCAACCAGCCAGGCGGTGGCGCGGCCGAACAGGGCGCTCGACCGGTCCGAGCCGGTCCAGCACAGGGCGTAGAGCCAGCGGTTGAGCCGGAACTGCACGAGGGGTTCGGAGAAGGCACGGTAGCCATAGCGGTCTCGGATTTCGGCCGGGTAATTCCAGCGCCACCCGCTGCCCACGTACTCCGCCAGCAGCCCGGCGGCCTGGATGCCGAGTTGGCCGGCCATGAAGGCGACGGCCTGGGCCGGCACGTCCGCGGGCTGCTCCAGGAAGGTGCCCAGAAACCGGACGGTGCCGATCTGGACGGCGAAGCCATCGCCTCTGGCGATCCGTCCCCGAAGGGGCGGGATCGGCGAAGGCTGATCCCGAGGGCCGCATGTGCGTGCCGCGGCGCCCGGCGATGAGGGTGCGGTCCCGCGCAAATCCTCCAGATTTCGCTGCGTCGTCGAGGTGGAAATAACGGGCGAGCTGCTCCGGGGCGGGTTCGCCGGCATAGCGGCCGTAGCGCCACTCCTGCTCCTCATTCAGAAAGGAGACGGGCACGCGCTGCCTTTGCCGGACGGGTCAGCATCAACCTGTGGGATCATGCGGCGCTATCTGCGGTCTTGGCGAGTTCACGGTACAGGGTGGCGCGATGCACCTTGAGCAGCCGGGCGACCTCGCGCACGGGCTTGCCCTCCCCGACCAGCTTGCGGCCAAGCGCCACTTGGTCGGGCGCCAGCACCGGAGGGCGGCCGGACCGCACGCCCTTCTGCTGCGCCGCAATCCGGCCGGCGCTGGTGCGGCCCAGGATCAAGGCACGCTTGAACTCGGCGATGCCGGCGAACACGGTCAGCATCATCCGGCCCGCGGGGCTGGTGTGTCCGCCCAGGGTTCAGCCAGGCTGCGCAGGCCGGCGTCGCGCAGGCGCTCGGCCACGTCCAGCAGGTCGCGCGTCGAGCGGGCCAGGCGGTCCAGCCGGGTGACGACGAGCACGTCTCCCTCATGCACTTGGTCGAGCAGCCGGGCCAGATCGGGGCGGTTGCGCTGGGCGCCGGACAGCTTCTCTTCGAACATGCGCCGGCAGCCTGCCTTGCGCAGCGCCCGGCGCTGACGGGCGAGGTCCCAGCCGCAAACGCTTTGCGTTTCGGCGAGGTCGCCGGTGCTGGCGCGAGCGTAGCCGAGGAGCATGGGACCGTCGCGGAACCCTGACAGACCGTGTGAAAACTCGGCTGGATGGATTCCGGTGCGGCAACCTGGCGGGTAGAATCCCGCCATGGCGCACATCTCCGGTCACGACCGGTCACAGACCCTCCTGTTTCCGGAATCGGTGGGCGATTACGTCGGCCCCGACAACCCGGTGCGGTTCATCGATGCGTTCGTGGACAAGCTGGACCTCGCAGCGGCCGGGTTCGTCGCGGTCGAGCCGAAGGCAACAGGCCGCCCGGGCTATGCGCCCGCCGATCTGCTCAAGCTCTACGTCTATGGCTACCTGAACCGGATCCGTTCGAGCCGGCGGCTGGAAGCCGAGACCCACCGCAACATCGAGGTGATCTGGTTGCTGCGGCACCTTGAACCCGACTTCAAGACCATCGCCGACTTCCGGCGCGACAACCGCGCTGCCTTCAAGCCGGTCTTCCGCGGATCCGTGCTGCCGTGCCGGCAGCTCGACCTGTTCAGCCGCGAGTTGTTGGCGGTCGACGGCACGCGCATCAAGGCCGTCAACAACAAGGACCGCAACTTCACGCGCGCCTCGCTCGAGCAGTTCATCCGCACGGCTGACGAGCGGCTGGCCAGCTATCTGCAGCGGCTCGATGACGGCGACACCGAGGGGAACGGAACGGGTGGCACGCGCGTGCAAGGTCTGGCCGAAAACATCGACGCCATCCGCGCCAAGCGCGACTGCCTGAGGTCACTGCTTGCAGACCTCGACCGCAGCGGGGAAAGCCAGGTTTCGCTGACCGGTCCCGACAGCCGGGCCATGGCAGCGCGCACGCGTGTCGCGGTCGGCTACAACGCGCAGGTCGCGGTGGATGCCAAACACAAGCTGATCGTCGAGCAGGCCGTGACCAACCAGGTGCTCGACCTGGGGTTGCTGACGCAGACGGCCGAGCCCGCCCGCGCGCTCCTCGGCGTCGGGCAGATCGAGGTCGTGGCCGACCTCGGCGAAACCTTTGGTTTGCGCCGGGGCCACTTCAAGTTCGAGGACATCGAGGCGTGCGAGGCAGCAGGGATGACGCCGTACGTGCCCAAGCCGCAGCGCGGGCCAGCGGTGCGCGAAGGGTTCTTCGCCAAGGACGAGTTCCGCCACGACCCCGCTGAGGACGTCTACGTCTGCCCGGCGGGCGAGCGGCTCGGGCGCAAGTACGAGAGCAAGTCGCGCGACCTGACGAAGGTCGATTACAGCAACGGGTCGGCGTGCCTGGCGCGCGCTCTCCGGCCACGCTGCACCAAGAGCTTCCGCCGGGTGTCTCGGCTGGAGAACGAGGCCGTGCTGGACCGCATGGCCGCTCGCCTGAAGGCACGGCCCGAGGTCCTTGACCGTCGACGTGGGACGGTTGGGCACCCGTTCGGCTCCACCAAGCAGTGGATGGGCCAGGGTGCGTCCCTGATGAAGGGGCTGGAGAACGTCCGGGCGGAGTTCAGCCTGACGGCGCTGGCCTACAACATGCGGCGCGTCATCAACATCCTCGGCGTCAACGCCATGATCGCAGCCGTCCGAACGTGAAGGCCAGGGCGTTCCCAGCCAAAAACAGCACGGGGATGACGCTCAGCGTCACGGCAAACGGATCCCGCTCCAACCCATAGGCGGTGGACAAGCCTCGCCATGCGTGTGCGCCGCCCGTGCACGTGCTCAGGCCGAGTTTTCACACGGTCCGCAGGAGTTCCGCGACAGGGCGCAATCTCTTACACGCTCAACCTTTCGGTTGTTATTCGCTGCAGATCGTCCCTGCCTCACCCTGACCCAGGTAGGCAACGCCGCCAGAAAGGAATGACAACGGCGTTCCGGGCGCGACAACCTCGATCCCGGTTTCCCCCTCAAAGTCGTCGAGGAAGTCGGCATCGATTTCGGTTTCCACTATGGATATGGCCTCCAGATCGTCCTCCGACGGCGTCTGTGCAAAATGTGCCCGCAACCGTATCAGCTTTTTCTGTGGATCGATTTCGAACGAGTAAGCGCGTAACGTCTCAGGTGTTTGTCCTCGCAAAGCACGCTTGGCCGAGAAGCAAAGGTTTTTCAGGGTTTCTTCCATTGTCATAACCCTATTTCCTTGGAGTGGCTGGAACGATATGCGCTCCATTCTTTGAGTAATGGATTATGCCCCGGGTTGTCGGAGTCGAAATACGATCCTTTGATCGATGAATGCCAATCACCTCATTGCCGGTGTCGAACGCTTCTTTGGAGCCTGGTTTTCCTACAGGCAGGTGTCCTCGCTGCTCGCCCCGACCGGCAAACCTGTTGAGAAGCTTTTGTGGGTCCGCGGTCAATGTGCTGCGTGTTGGGTCCGTGTGGTTGTTTGATCCCTCGATGTGTTTTTCTTGCCGACCATCGTGCAGCCGAACGGGCTGACCACCTGGCATCGACTCAGCTTGTCTGCCCGCGTTGCCTGCCGTGCCTTCCGGTTTCGCGGTGTTCGCAGCCGCATTCCCCGCCGATGGCCGGCTCTCGGGCATCGCCCGTCTCAGGCCG
>CAXUJE010000192.1:0-10228 GCA_964251035.1 uncultured Acetobacteraceae bacterium | reverse complement strand
TGCGCACCGTGGGCGCGCAGCCTCGCCCAACTCGACGCCGCGTTGCCGCACGCGCTGCGCCAGGTCACCCCCGGAAATGCCCAGGGCTGGTTCCGCCATGCAGGCCACCGCCCAAACTGAAACGCAATCGGCTCTAGCCCCATGCTTCCGAGGCTATCCGCCGGGGCATGCCCAGAGCTGTCATCCTTCGTATTGGCGGGCACCTCAGGTTGGTGTCTGCTTCTTACTTAGGTTGTCCGAAAGCGGTCGGGCAGCTTTCGGCCAAGCTTTGCCAACGAGGACGCTTTGCAACTTGGCTGTCGTGCCGTCGTTAGCTTGGATGCTACCGGGCGTGACCTCGTCCGGTGCCGCGAACAGGCCTTGCCAGATGGGCGCTGCGAACAGCAGTGAAGCTGATCTCGGGGGATCACCGACGCCGAGCAGGCAAGGCAGCAGCACCACTACTCGGCCGGGCGTTTCCACTCCGCGACGGGAATGCGCGGGATCTCGAACCGGTCGCGGGTGCGGCTATACCAGCCTCCGCCGTGCATGCGGCCGACCAGGTCCAGTTTCGGCGTGTCGATGTAGCAGCGCTCCGCGTCCTGAACGGCCTCGTCAGCCACGTGCATGCATAGGATGCGGCCGATCACCAGGTCGCGGCACTGCGGCAGTTCCACGATCTGGTACAGCTCGCATTCAAAGGCGACAGGGCTTTCAGCGATGCGCGGCGGCTTGACCAGCACGGACGGCGTCGTCGTCAGCCGGGCCTCGGCCACTTCGCTGACGTCCGGGGCGAAGTCGATCGCCGTGACCACCATGCCGTGCGCGACCGCATCGCTGACGAGGTTGACGACGAACTGGCCTGATTGGCGGATGTTGACCGCCGTGTCCTTGCGCGACCCGTCGCCGCGCCCCTCGATGCTGATGCTGATCAGGGGCGGGTCGCCGCCCACGCCGTTGAAAAAGGAATAGGGGGCGGCGTTGACCAGCCCGGCCGCCGATTGCGTGACGACCCACGCGATGGGGCGGGGCAGGATGGTGGAGACCATCAGCTTGTAGCGGTCCTTGGCTGAGATCCCCGCGAAGTCGAACTGCATGAAGGTCACCGGACTGTTCGGCTGCAGTGTCGCCCTGCCGTACCGCTTCGTCCACCCGGCAAAGGAAACCTGCGCCGCACGAGATGGCCAGTGAGGCGGTTCGACGCTGAGCCGTCGCGGCAAACCAGAGGCCCAGGCTGGGTCCTTCGCTGTCTCGCCTACAAGCGTCTCGTGAAGCTCCCAAGACGACCTGCCATGGTCCTGGCGCCCGCCCGCTTTACTTTTGACGCGCCTGGGCGGAATCCAAGAGGATGAATGCTCCTGCTGACGGGCTTGACGCCCCGCGAACTCCCGTGCCAGGGCCCGCTGCCTCCGAACCCCCTCCGGAAGGAGCTTTCGCGCCCAACTGGCAGCGTACCCTGTTCGTGATGATGGGCATCCAGCTGGGCATGAACATGGGCTTCACCGTGCTCAGCCCAGTGATGCCGCTGTTCCTGCCTGAGCTGGGCGTGAGCAACCCGGCCCGGATCGAGTTGTGGGCCGGGGTGCTGGCGGCCGTGACGCCGCTGGTCGCCGCTTTCGCTTCCCCGCTCTGGGGGCGGGTGGCGGACCGGCGGGGGCGCAAGCTGATGGTGCTGCGGTCTTGCTTCGCCATTGCGCTGTTTATCGGGCTGATGAGCCTGGTGGGCAACGTGTGGCAGTTCATGGGACTGCGGGCGCTGATGGGGGTGTTCGCCGGGTTCAACGCGGCGACGATCTCGCTGGTGGCCAGCCAGGTGCCGCCAGGGCGGCTGGGCTACTCGCTTGGCTGGCTCAGCACCGGACAGCTGGTGGGAACGCTGATCGGGCCGCTGCTGGGCGGCTTCGTCGCGGACGTCACCGGCTCCTATCGGGCGCCATTCATCGTGACGTCGGCGGTGTGCGGCCTGTGCGGCGTGCTGGCCTCCCTGCTCGTGAAGGAGAGGTTTGTGCCGCCGAAGGCCGGGACTGCGAAGGCGACGCTGTTCCAAAGCTTCGCGATCCTGTCGCGCTCGCCGGGGTTGTTGCCCTTGTTCGTGGTGCTGCTGCTGGCGCAGTTTGGGGTGCAGGCCGTGCAGCCGGTCGTAACGCTGTACGTGAAGCAGTTGCTGGGTCCGGTCCCGGCTTTGGCCACGCTGGGTGGGCTGGCATTCTCCGTGACGGGGATCGCGGACCTGATCGCCTCGCCCTTCCTGGGCCGGCGGTCGGACGTGCTGGGTTACCGCCGCGTGCTGCTGATCTCGCTGGCCGGCGCCGCCCTGGCCAGCGCCCCCCAGGCCTTCGTGCCGGGGTATTGGAGCTTCGTCGCGGCACGGTTCGGGCTGGGCCTGTTCGTGGGCGGCATCCTGCCCACGGCCAACGCGCTGGTCGGGCGGCTGGCGCCGGCAGGGGACCGCGGCACGGTCTACGGCGTCACCGCGTCCGCGATGTTCCTGGGCCAGTCGCTGGGCCCGCTCTCGGGCGGCGCCATCGCGGCCACCCTGGGGCTGCACTGGGTGTTCCTGGTCACGGCCGTCCTGCTGACGGCCAATCTCGCCTGGGTCTGGGCCAAGGTGCCGGAGGTCCGGTAGGCAACAGGCCGAGTGCGGGAACCAATCCCGATCCAGTCGTCGTTCAGCGGCACAAGCGCGAACGTCCGCTCAGGCACTTCCCTTGGCGCTGGCAGACAGTCCGCATCCGGCCAATGGCTGCATGAGGCACGCCTTCACGAGCTTTTTTGGTTGACTGAGGTGTCGGCGCACGACGGACAGATTGACGGAGCGATCGACCGAGCGCAGCAGGTGATCCACCGGCGCGCAGGCCGACGTTAAGCTGTAAAGCGGATGAACCGAAGCGTGTGGCGGCTTTGCAGCCCTTGCGAGCTGCGTCGCGGCCGACGAGGTTGCCGCGCCGCCAAACAGATCACGCTTCCTCAGGCCGACGCCCTGACTCCTGTTGCCGGCGCTGACAGGTAACGCAGTGACATTCAAGCCGGGCGGAACCGGTCCCGCAGCACATCCCGAAGCTGCGTCACGGCAGGCTCGATCTGGTCCTCCGGAGTTCCCGCGTAGCCCAGCAGAAAGCCCTGCGCCACCGGCACGCCGCGGTAACACGCGGAAAGCGGGGAAACCTGGACGCCCGCCGCCCGGGCTGCTGCAGCCGCGGCCAGGTCGTCGAACCCGGCGCCGAAATCCGGGTGCGGCCGGGCGACCAGGTGCATGCCGCCGGGATCGGGCGCGATGTCGAGCAGCCCCGCGAAGTGCCGGACTGCCGAGGCGATCAGCATCTGCTGTCGCCCGGCATACAGCAGCCGCGTGCGCCGCAGATGAGCCGCGAGGTGGCCATCCGCGATGAACCGCGCCAGCGCGCCCTGGCCGAGCAGGGGGGCCGGAGTTGAGACGTCCGCCACCATGCGCTCGGCGGCGTCAACGAGCGAGGCCGGCAGGACGAGGTAGCTCAGCCGGAGCGCCGGGAACAGCAGCTTGGAGAAGCTGCCGAGATAGGCGACCCGGCCGCTCCGGTCGAGCGCCCGCAACGGCGCGAGCGGGCGCCCCGAGTAGCGGTATTCGCCGTCGAAATCATCCTCGATGATCCAGCCCTGGGTCCGTTCGGCCCAGCTCAGCAGCGCCAGCCGGCGCGGCAAGGTCAGCACCGTGCCGAGTGGGAACTGGTGCGAGGGCGCGACCACGGCCATGCGCGCGTTCGGCGCCATCGCCATGGCCGCGTCCGGGGAGAAGCCCGACGCGTCGATCGGGACCGGGACCGCGCGGACCTGCGCGGTGGCGAGGCCTGCGGCCATGCCGGGATAGCCCGGCTCCTCGATCCACACGTCGTCGCCGGCCTCCAGCGCGACGCGGGCGAACAGCGACACGCCCTGCTGCACGCCGGACGTCACGACGACGGCGCGGGGATCGCAGGCGAAGCCGCGCGCCACGCCGAGATAGGACGCGATGGCCGCTCGCAGGCCGGGGTATCCGAACGGATACGCGGCGCCGGCGACCTGCCAGGCCGGCTTGCGCCATTCCCGCTCCAGCAGCTTGGCCCAGAGCGGGAACGGAAAGGCCGTGCGGTCCGGCTGGCCGATGGGGAAGGCGGTTGGGGGCGCCCCGTCGGCCACAGGCGCCGGCTCCCGGGCCAGCAGGGCGAGGGTCCGCCGTGGCAGGACCGCCGCCAGTCCCGGCCGGTCCTGCGGGCCGCCGGCCAGGGGCGGCACGAGCATCTCGTCCGGCAGATCCGCCGCGACCGAGATGCCGGAGCCGGTACGCGTTTCCAGGTAGCCCTCGGCGATCAGTTGGTCGAGCGCGGCCAGCACGGTGCCGCGGGCGCAGGCAAGCTCCACCGCCATCAGCCGCGACGAGGGCAGCCGCGTGCCCAGGGCCAGCCGGCGTTCCAGGATAGCACGGCGGAGTTGCTGCCAGATCTGGCGGTGCAGCGGTTCGGGCTGGCTGGAATCCAGGACGATGCCCAGCGGGGGCGCCCTACGGGCGTGGCGGCCCATAACTGGTCCACTCTGCTTTCATCGAACTGGTCCTTTCCCTTGGACCTTATGGCGGCGACCTTGCAGCCGGCAAGCCATTGCACAGGGATCAGCAACGATGACGACCACGACCATCCCCACGACCGAGGACAAGGAGGCGACGAGCTTCCCGATCAGCCCGGTGAACCGCGTCAAGCGCACCCCCGACCGCGGGCGCTACGACAAGGAGACGGTGTATGCGATCCTCGACGCCGCGCTGGTCTGCCACATCGCCTACGTGATCGACGGGCGGCCTTATTGCACGCCGACCAGCTTCTGGCGGGAGGGCGACCACCTGTACTGGCACGGCTCCTCCGCCAGCCGGATGCTCCGCACGCAGGCGCTGGAGATCCAGGTGTGCCTGACGGTGACGCATGTGGACGCGCTGGTCATGGCGCGCTCGGGGTTCCACCACTCGGTCAACTACCGGGCCGCGATGGTTTATGGCCGCGCCCACCGGATCGAGGACGCGGACGAGAAGCTGCGGCTGATGGACGCGTTCATCGACCGCATCTACCCGGGCCGCTCGGAGCTGATCCGCCAGCCGACGCCGCAGGAGTTCAAGGCGACCACGATGATGGGCATGGAGATCGAGACCGCGTCCGGCAAGATCCGTGACAAGCACGTGGCTGACGAGGAAGAGGACTACGCGGGCGTCCCGGCCTGGTCGGCGCTGTATCCGGTCACGCAGGTGCTGGGCGCCCCCTCCGAATGCGTGCGCCAGATCCCCGGGCTGACGCGCCCGGACGGCATGGCGGATTTCGAGCCGGGCGCCCCGCTGGACGAGGTGATGGCCAAGACCTATCGTCGGACCTTCGGCTGACGGCAGGGGGTGGGTGATGACCGGGACCGACATCGCCACCCTGCCGGCCTCCGAGCTGGCGCCGATGATCCGGGCCAGGCGGCTCTCTCCGGTCGAGCTGATGGTTGCCGTGCTCGACCGGGTCGCGCGGCTGGAGCCTGCGGTCAACGCCTTCGCCCACCTCGATGCCGGGCGCGCGATGGCCGGCGCGCGGGCGGCGGAGGCGGCGCTGATGGGGTCCGGGCCGCTCGGCCCACTGCACGGGCTGCCGGTGACGGTCAAGGACCTGGCCGCGGTCGCAGGCATGCCGACGCGGCAGGGGTCTCGGACCACCGGAACGCAGCCCGAACCCGGCGACGCGCCGTTCGTCGCCCGGCTCCAGGCGGCCGGCGCCATCGCCATCGGCAAGACGACAGTCTCGGAGTTCGGCTGGAGCGGCGTGAGCCGCAGCCCGCTGACCGGGATCACGCACAACCCGTGGCGGCACGGCTTCAACGCCGGCGCGTCCTCCGCAGGCGCGGGGGCCGCCGCGGCGGCCGGGTTCGGGCCGCTGCACCAGGGCAGCGACGGGGCGGGTTCCATCCGCATGCCGGCGGCGTTCTGCGGCGTGTTCGGGTTGAAGCCGAGCTTCGGCCGGGTGCCGAACACGCCGCTGAACGTCGGCGACAACACTTCCCACATCGGCCCGGTCACCCGCACTGTGGCGGACGGCGCGATGATGCTCGAAGTCATGGCCGGCCCGCATCACCTGGACCACACCTCGCTCGAAGCCTGGCCGGCCGCCTACGGCAGCCGCCTGCACGAGGGCGTCGCGGGCCGGCGCGTCGCCTACAGCCCCGACCTGGGCCATGCGCGCGTCGACCCGGAGGTCGCGGCCGCCGTCCGCTCTGCCGCCGAGGCCTTCGCGCGGGCCGCCGGGTTCACGCTGCAGGACGCGACGCCGGGCTGGGGGCCGGCCGGGCCGGCGCTGGCGCGGCAGTTCTGGGCGGCGCACCTGACCCGGCTGCAGGCGCATCTGCCGGCGTGGGAGGCGGACATGGACCCAGGCCTGGTCGCCTGCATCCGCGCCGGCGGCGGGACCACGATGCCGGACTACCAGGCCATGCGGGAGCGCAAGCACGCCTACATCGCCGAGATCCACGGCTTCTTCGAGGACTGGGACTTCCTCCTCACGCCGACGGTGTCGGTGGCGGCGTTCCCGGCCGACCGGCTGCGGCCGGCGCATTGGCCCGGCCACGCCTGGGACTGGATAGGCTGGGCCGAGTTCTCCTACCCGTTCAACATGGCTTGGAACCCGGCGGCCACGGTGCCGTGCGGCATGACGTCCGATGGCCTCCCCATCGGCCTGCAGATTGTCGGCCGGCGGTTCGACGACCTGGGCGTGCTGCAGGCGGCGGCGGCGTTCGAGGCCGCCCTGCCGTGGGCCGGACGCCAGCCGCCACTCGACGGCACGGGGGTTGCAGAGAGTTTATAGGGTCTAGCCCTGGCGATGGCGCTGCGTCTGCCCGCTGCAAGGAGTTTCTCGCATGAAACGCCGCACCGTCCTGCAATCCGCCTTGTCAGGCGCCGCGGCGCTCGCCGCCCCTCGGATCGTCCGCGCCGAGGGCCAGGCGACCCTCAACTTCGTGCCGCAGGCCGACCTTGCGAACCTGGACCCGATCTGGTCCACCTCCGACGGCAGCCGCAACCACGCCCACGCGGTGTTCGACAGCCTCTACGGCGTTGACGCCCGGTTCGCCGCCAAGCCGCAGATGGCGGCCGGCGCCACAACCAGCGCCGACGGCAAGCAGTGGGACCTGACCCTGCGCGACGGCCTGCGCTTCCACGACGGCACGCCCGTGCTGGGACGCGACGTGGTGGCCAGCCTGACGCGGTGGGGCAAGCGCGACTCCTTCGGCGGCGTGCTGTTCGCGGCCACCGACGAACTGTCGGCGCCCACCGACAAGACGGTCCGGTTCCGCCTGAGCAAGCCGTTCGGCCTGCTGCCTGACGCGCTGGCGACCGCGGCGAACATGGCGGCGGTCATGCCGGAGCGGCTGGCGAAGACCGACCCCTACCAGCAAGTCACCGAGATGGTCGGCAGCGGCCCGTTCCGCTTCGTCGCCGACGAGCGCGTCTCAGGCTCGCGTGTCGTGTACGAGAGGTTCGCCGGCTACGTGCCGCGCCCGGACGGGATGCCAAGCTACACCTCCGGCCCGAAGGTTGCCCATGTGGACCGCGTCGTCTGGACCGTCGTGCCGGACCAGGCCACGGCGGCGGCGGCCCTCGGCGCCGGGGAGTTCGACTGGTGGGAGAACCCCGGCATCGACCTGGTGCCGCAGCTCAAGCGCAGACGGGACATCACGGTCGTGGTGAAGGACACAACCGGCGAGATGGGCTGCATGCGGTTCAACCAACTGTATCCGCCGTTCGACAACCCGGCGGTCCGCCGGGCCGTGCTGTCCGCCGTCAGCCAGCAGGACGTGATGGACGCGGTGGCCGGCGCGGATCCCACGCTCATCAAGGTGCCGAACGGGGTGTTCGCCAACGACACGCCGATGGCGAGCGACGCCGGGCTGGCCGCCATGAAGGGCAGCGCCGACCCGGCGGCGCTCAAGCAGGCGCTGGCGGCGGCCGGCTACAAGGGCGAGCGCGTTGTCGTGCTGGCCGCGTCGGATTTCCCCACCATCAACGCCATGGCGGAGGTCGGCAGCGACCTGCTGAAGCGCATCGGGTTCAACGTGGACTACCAGTCGCTGGACTGGGGCACGGTGGTGCAGCGCCGCGCCAGCCGGGAGCCGCCGGACAAGGGGGGCTGGAACATCTTCTTCACCTTCCTGGGCGGCACCAACAACCTCAGCCCGGCGTCGCACCTGGCGCTGCGGTCCAACGGGCTGAAGGCGTGGTTCGGCTGGCCCGACCTGCCGAAGACGGAGGCGCTGCGGCTGTCCTGGTTCGACGCGCCGGACCTGGCCGCCCAGCAGCAGGCCGCGCGCGCGATCCAGGCGCAGGCGATGCTGGACGTGCCCTACGCGCCGATGGGCATGTACTACCAGCCGACCGCGTTCCGGAAAGCAATCAGCGGCATCCCCGACGGGTTCCCGCAATTCTATGGCGTGAAGAAGGGGGCGTGACGAAGGGGTGAGGCTTTCGGCCGCCTGGATCGCGCGGGCGTTGGTGCCGGGATCAGGGAGATGCTGAACGGACCCATTCTGCGCGCTGGTCAGGCGGCGCGGACGGAGATGGGCTGCGTCGTCGGCGTGCTTCTTGTAGGACGTGGCACCCCTTTCTGACCGTTCCCGAAAGCGTCAGGATGAAAGACGCCACCATTGGAGATGCGGCATGATGCATGCAGGGATCGTGCTTGGGGCGCTGTTGGCCATCCTCATGCCGCTGGCGGCCAATGCGCAAGGCGCGCTGCGGGTCGGCATGCAGGATGACCCGGACGTGCTGGACCCGGCCCGGGGCGGCACCTTCGCGGGCCGCATCGTGTTCGCCGCCGCCTGCGACAAGCTGATCGACGTGGACCAGGGCCTCGCCTTCGTGCCGCAGCTTGCGACGTCTTGGGCGTGGTCCCCCGATGCCCTCTCGCTGACCCTGACCTTGCGGGACGGCGTCCGGTTCCAGGATGGCGCGGCGTTGGACGCGAAAGCCGTGCAAGCCAACCTCGACCGGTATCGCACCGCACCGGAGAGCGTGCGCAAGGCCGAGCTGAAATCCGTTGAGAGCGTCGAAGTCGTCGATCCGCGCACGGTTCGGCTGCATTTGTCACGTCCCGATGCGCCGCTGCTCGCGGTGCTGGCGGACCGCGCCGGCACCATGCTGTCTCCGGGCAGCTTCGCCGATGGCGCGCGCCCGGAGCTGCCGGTTTGCGCCGGCCCGTTCCGAGTGGTGCGCCGCGTCGCCCAGGACCGCATCGAGCTGGAGCGTTTCGCCGCATACTGGAACGCGCCCGCCATCCACTTCGACCGCGTCGTCTTCCGCCCGGTCGGCGACAGCGGCGTACGGCTGCTCAACCTGCGCGCCGGCCAGCTCGACGTCTTGGAAGAGCTCGCGCCCACCGACGTCGAGGCGGTGCAGTCCGCCTCCAACCTCCGCCTGCAACGCGCGACCTCGCTGGGCTACGAGACGATCTCCATCAACATCGGCCACCCGCCCGGCAACGCCTCGGCGCTCGCGCATGACCCGCGGGTGCGGGAAGCGTCGGAATGGGCCATCGACCGGGAGGTGCTGAACGCGGTCGTGATGAACGGGCAGTATGTTCCAGCCAACCAGGCGCAGGCGCCAGACACGCAGTACTGGAACCAGGACCACCCCGTTCCGCCGCGAAACGTCGCAGCAGCGGAGGCCCTGCTGCTGCAAGCCGGGCTGGACCGCGTGTCCTTCACCCTGAACGTCACCAACACGCCCCGTGAGCTTCAACTGGCAGAGGTCATTCAGTCCATGGTGGCCGAGGCCGGCTTCGACATGGCTATCCGCGCGCTCGAGGTGAACGCCCACATCCAGGCCATGAATGCCGGCGACTACCAAGCATCCGTCGTGGTCTGGAGCGGCCGGGCCGACCCCGATGCCAACGTGTCGTTGTTCCTGGCGTGCGACGGCTTCCAGAACTGGGGCAAGTACTGCGTGCCGTCCTTCGACGGGCTGCCCGCACGGGCGCGGGCCGTGACCGACACGGCGGAGCGGCAGGCGCTCTACCGGCAGGCGGCGAGCGCCTACCTCACGGACCGGCCCTTTCTGGTCCTGTTCCACATGACGTGGCTCTGGGCGCACAGCGCCCGGCTTCAAGGACTGACGCCCTCGCAGGACGGCTTGCTGCGGATGCCGGGGCTGCGGATGCAGTGAAGCGCGCGCCCGCGCGAGACGCTGTTGCACGGACCGGGCCGGTGGCGTTGCGGGCTGGGCCGACGTGATAGG
>CAXUJE010000191.1:0-10237 GCA_964251035.1 uncultured Acetobacteraceae bacterium | reverse complement strand
GGTCACGCCGGGCGGGCGCTGGCCGGGACGCCCCGGCGTCACGCTGTCCGTGTCCGACGACGGCCAGGGCATCGCGCGGGCGCACATCCCGCGCCTGACCGAGCGGTTCTACCGGGCCGACAAGGGCCGGTCGCGCGCCGTGGGCGGCACCGGGCTGGGCCTCGCCATCGTCAAGCACATCGTCAACCGCCACCGCGGGCAGATGCTGATCGAAAGCCACGAAGGCGCGGGCACGACCGTCACGATCTGGCTGCCTGAAGGCGAGGCGGTGGACGCCGCAGCAGCCCCAGCATGAGCAGCATGGCCGGCACCGCGGCGAAGATGGTGAGCGCGTAGAACGGCACCCACCCCAGGGCCGCCGCCAGCACGCCGGAGAAGCCGCCCAGCGTGCGCAATCCGACCGCGGCAAGGGAGGACAGCAGCGCATACTGCGTCGCGGTGAACGCGCTGGAGCACAGGGCGGACAAATAGGTGAGGAACGCCGCATCCGCCATCGCCTCGGCGAAGCTCTCCAGCATCACCTTGGCCAGCAGGATGCGCGTGTCCCCGCCAGAGACCGCCAGGGCGAAATAAAGCGTCATGGTGGCCATCTGCACGAAGCCGGTCAGCACCAGCGCCCGCCCGGTGCCGATGCGTATAACGAGCCAGCCGCCCGCGGTGACGCCCAGCAGGCTTGCGGCCAGACCCGGCACGCCGGTTGCCAGCGCGACCTGGGCGCGGTCGAACCCCATGTCGCGGTAGAACGGCGTCGCCATGGTGTGGGCCAAGGCCTCGCCGAGCTTGAACAGCATGACGAAGGCGAGGATCTGCCCGGCCCCTGGCCGCTGCCAGAAGTCGCGGAACGGCTCGACGACCGCGGCCTGGAGCCTGGCGCGCAGGCCGCGTGCGCCGTCCTGCACGGCCCGCGGCAACGGCTCGGCGGCGGCGAGCGTCACCAGCACCCCGGCGCCGACCAGGCCCGCCATCACGCACAACGCGGAGCGCCAGCCGACGATGTCGGCCAAACCGATCGCCCCGGCGCCTGAGATCAGCAGCGCCAGGCGGTATCCCCAAACGTAGGCGGCAAGCGCGATGCCTTGCAGCCGCTCCGGAAACGTCTCGATCCGCCAGGCATCCACGACGATGTCCTGGCTGGCAGACAGGAACGCGATCGTCACGGCGGCGGACACCAGCAAGGCCGGTGTCTGGCGCGGGTCGGAGAATGCCAGCGCCAGGCACGCTGCCGCCAGGGAGGGCTGGATGGCCAGCAGCCAGCCGCGCCGACGCCCGAACCGAGACAGCCCGGCCGGCGGGCGCACCTGGTCGAGCAAAGGCGACCAAAGGAACTTCAACGTGTAGGCCAACCCGATGTTGGCGGTCAGCCCGATGGCCGCGAGCGAGGTGCCACCTTCCGTCAACCACTGGCGCAGCGTGAAGCCCGACAGCGATAAAGGCAGGCCCGCGGCAAGGCCGTAGGCGCCCATGATCCAGAGTGAGCGATTGCGAAAGGGTCCGGGCTGGGGCATCGCAACGTCCGATCAGGACAGGCCCAGACCTGCGCAGGCAAGACGCCCGCCCCGGCAGCGCCGGT
Organism: uncultured Acetobacteraceae bacterium; assembly: GCA_964251035.1. Lineage (GTDB taxonomy): Bacteria > Pseudomonadota > Alphaproteobacteria > Acetobacterales > Acetobacteraceae > CAHJXG01. Next base: position 8,667 of record CAXUJE010000191.1, on the reverse strand, counting down.
GCCGGGCGGGAGGCCGGACGATCAGCGGGACGGGGCGTTTGACCCATTCAGGCCGGCGTTGGGGTTGGTGTCCGTGGCCGCAGGCTGGGCCGCGCGGTGACGGTGGCGGTGACGATGACGGACACGACGGGTGTGGTGACGCGGCGCAGCGGCGCCGGTGCTGCTCGGACCGACACGGGAGGTGCTGTCGGTGACGCCCGTCCCCCCAGCCGGGCTGTCCGTCAGGCTGCCGGGGGTGGTTTGCGCGGAGGCTGGCCCTGCGGAAAGTCCTGCGGCCATCGCGGCCGCAAGCAACACGCAGGAAAGGCGTCGGGGCATACGGTCCATCGTAATCTCCGAATCGAGAAGCAGGACAACATCGCCATGCTTGCCGGAAATAAGCAGGATCGCGCCGAGTCCGTCGAGAAACGATACGGTGCTAGGCTGCCTCGCTGTCCGACTTGCGCTCCGCCCGCTTGCGCTGGTTGGGATCGAGGTGGCGTTTGCGCAGTCGAACGGCGCTCGGCGTCACCTCGACGAGTTCATCGTCTTCGATGTAGGCGATTGCCTGCTCAAGCGACATCCGGCGCGGCGGGATCAGCAGCATCGCGTCGTCCTTGCCGGCGGCACGGACGTTGGTCAGCTTCTTCTCCTTGATCGGGTTCACGTCGAGGTCCGCGCCGCGGCTGTTCTCGCCCAAGATCAGCCCGACATAGACCTTGTCGCCGGGATCGACGAACAGCGTGCCGCGCTCCTGCAGGTAGAACAGCGCGTAGTGGATCGCAGCACCACCTTCGCTGCTGATCAGGCTGCCGTTGCGCCGCCCTTCCATGGGGCCGGCCCATGGCTCGTAGCCCGTGAAGATGCGGTTCATGATCCCGCTGCCGCGCGTGTCGGTCAGGAACTCGCCGTGGTAGCCGATCAGGCCGCGGCTCGGCATGTGGAAGGTGAGCCGCACCTTGCCGCCGCCGGACGGGCGCATGTCCTGCAGCATGCCCTTGCGGCGGCTGACCTTCTCCACCACCACGCCAGAGAACGGCTCGTCCACATCGACCAGCACGTCCTCGAACGGCTCCTCCCGCTCCCCAGTCTCCTCGTTCTTCCGGGTCAGCACTCGGGGGCGGCCGATGGTCAGCTCGAACCCCTCGCGCCGCATCTGCTCGATCAGCACGCCGAGCTGCAGCTCGCCGCGCCCGGCCACTTCGAAAGCGTCGGTTTCGCTGCTCTCGGTGATCTTGATGGCGACGTTGCCCTCCCCTTCCCGCAGCAGGCGGTCGCGGATCTGGCGGGACGTGACCTTCTTGCCCTCCTTGCCGCCCAGCGGGCCGTCGTTCACGCGGAAGGTCATGGCGAGCGTCGGCGGATCGACCGGGATCGCCGGCAAGGGATGGCCCAGCTCAGGCGCGCCGATGGTGTCCGGCACCGTCGCGTCCTCCAGCCCGGCCACCGCCACGATGTCCCCGGCCTCGCACTCATCGACCTGCACCCGGTCCAGGCCGCGATAGCCCATCAGCTTGGTGAGCCGCCCTGATTCCACCGCCGAGCCGTCGCCGCGCAGCACCTTGACCGGCATGTTCAGCCGCGCCCTGCCCTGCTCGACCCGGCCGGTCAGCACGCGGCCCAGGAAGTTGTCGTAGTCGAGGATGCTCGCCACCATGGCGAACGGCGCCTCCTTGTCCAGCACGGTCGGCGGCACGTGGCTCATCACCAGGTCGAACAGCGGCGCGAGGTCCTTGCGCGGCCCATCCATCGTCGGATCGGCCCAGCCCTGGCGGCCCGAGGCATAAAGGGTCGGGAAATCGAGCTGCTCGTCGTTGGCGCCCAGGGCCGCAAACAGGTCGAACACCTCGTTCAGCACCTCGTCCGGCCGGGCGTCGCCGCGGTCAACCTTGTTGATGACGACGATGGGCTTGATGCCGCGGGCGAGCGCCTTGGTCACCACGAACTTGGTCTGCGGCAACGCGCCCTCGGCGGCATCGACCAGGACGAGCACGCCGTCCACCATGTTCAGGATGCGCTCGACCTCGCCGCCGAAGTCGGCGTGGCCCGGCGTGTCCACGATGTTGATCCGGGTGTCCTTCCAGACCACGCTCGTACACTTCGCCAGGATGGTGATGCCGCGTTCCCGCTCCAGGTCGTTCTTGTCCAGCGCCCGCTCGGCCACCTGCTGGTGCTCACGGAACGAGCCCGACTGCCTCAGCAGTTGATCGACGAGCGTCGTCTTGCCATGGTCGACGTGGGCAATGATGGCGATGTTGCGAATGTCCATGGGAAACCTTGGCGCCTGGCGTGGCCGCGAGTAGGGATGGCGCAGGGGCGTGACCGCCACCCGCGTGTTGCGCTGCACACATAGGCGGGCAATCGCGGCTTTGCGAGGAAAATTCTACCGCCCCCGGCGCGTGCTACCCCGAGTCGCAGAGCAGCGCGGGGCCGGGACGGTACGTTCAAACCCGGTACTCGCGCCCAATATTTGCTAGGACCGGGACCGGCCCGTTCGGGCCAGCCCCTGCCAGATCTACTATCCGATTATAGAGAAGCGTGAGTCGCGAAGCGGTCACGGTTCGCCACGTGGATCGGATGCCCCGACGAAAAGCGGCGTATCGGCTTTCTCTGACGGTCGATACTAGCCCGCGCTGCCCAGCGCGGCGCGGATGGCCGAACGCGCCCCGGCGATGTCGCGCGTCGCCAAGGCTTGGCGCGCCTGGCCGATCCGCTGCACCATCGGCATGTCCGCCGGGCTGGCCGCCGCGGACGGGTCGGTCGAGCGGGACAGCAAGCGCGTCTCGGCCCGTTCAAGCGCTTCTTGCGCCGCGCCGGTCTTGCCCGATGCGAGGGCGCTTTGCGCCGCCGTGAGGTAAGCCTCCGGGGTGTTGCTGGCGGTCGCCGGGTCCGGCAGGCGCGGGGCGATCTCGGAGCGCGTGTCGGACGGCCCGATGTTGCTGGCGTGGCTGGACCGCGGCGAGCCTGCGCCGCCGCGGTAGGCGTCGGTGGGCGGCGCATCGACGGTCGCCTCGCCGCCCGTCCCGGCGTCGCTGGTTGCCACGCGATGGTGGCGCATCCGGCCCTGCGGGACAGGTCCGTCGGCCGTGCCGGAGGCCAGCGGCCGTGTCCGCGGCAGGGGCGCCCCCGTCGTGCCAAGCTGGTCGCCCGGCAGATTGCGGGTCGCGGTGCCAGCGGTATCCGGCAGGCTGTTGCTCGGCTGAGACATGCCCTGCCCGGAATTCAGCGACGACGGACTCTGGGTGGACGACATCGGGTTCTGTGCAAGCGCCGGACCATAAGCCAGGGCGAACAACGCTGCCGACATCAGCAGTGTCTTACGCATATGCGGTATCCTTTTGTTAATTGCTCACGACTGCCAAGCATGGCATGTCGAGACGGTACAACAACGAGTCCCGCTCCGGGTTCCATTACCAATCCTGGATCGACGCAATCACGTCACGAAGACCGGCCTGCGGCCGGGCGCCGAATTGCGCGATGGCCGCCGCCGCCGCCCGGCTGCCCACCTCCCCACAGGCGCGCAGGCCGCGCCCGGCTGCATGGGCGGCCAGGAAGCCGGCCGCGTAGGCGTCGCCGGCCCCCGTCGTATCGACCACGCGCACGGGCGCCGCTGCCACCTCCACCCGCTCGGCGCCGCGCAGCACGACGCTTCCCGCCTCGCTCCGGGTCAGCGCCGCCAAGGCCACGTCCGCGCCCGCGCGCCGCGCCGCCGCCTCGAACTCGTTCTCCTCGTAGAGGCTGCACAGCTCGGCCTCGTTGGCGAACAGGACATCGACGTGGTCGCGCACCAGGCCGCGGAACGCCGCCCGGTGCCGATCGACGCAGAACGCGTCCGACAGCGACAGCGCCACCAGCCGCCCGGCCCCATGCGCCGCCGCGGCCGCGCGGAGGAACGCCGCCTGGGCGGAGGGCGGGTCGAACAGGTAGCCTTCGAGATAGGTCACGGCGCTGTCGGCCACCAGGGCCTCGTCCAGGTCGGGGCCGCCGAAACTGACGCAGGCGCCGAGATACGTGCTCATGGTGCGCTGGCCGTCCGGCGTCACGGCGATCAGGCAGCGCGCCGTGGGCGCCCCGCCTTGCAGCGGCGCGGTCGGGAAATGCACGCCGGCCGCCATGATGTCGCGGCGGAACGCCGTGCCCAGCGGGTCGTCCGCCACCTTGCCCATGAACGCGACCCGGGCGCCCAGCCCGGCCGCCACGGCGCAGGTGTTCGCCGCCGACCCGCCGCTGCTTTCCTGGCCCGGCGGCATCGCCGCATACAGCGCCTCCGCCTGCTCGGCAGAGATCAGCGCCATGCCGCCTTTCCGCAAATCGTGCCGCGACAGGAAGTCGTCCTCCGTGGGCGACACGACATCCACGATGGCGTTGCCGATGCCGAGGATGTCGAACCGGGCGGCAGGAAGAGAAGAGGACATGGTTGCTCCTGGTGCGCTCCCCAGGACGCGAAGGCCTGGCGTGCCCCACATTGATGCTGGCGGCGAGTTCAGCATCCCTGCCACCAAGCCGGCCCCGGCATCAAGTGGCTAGGCCAAATGGGGCCGAGATCCATGCCGGGTGCCTGCGGGTGGCCTGCCCTGGCCCATTCCCCCGGCGAGCTGCCGAAGCCGCTCCAGGGCTTCGTTTGCCAGCGCCCGGGTCAAAGCCCCGGCCGGCATCTCCCGACACAGCGCCGCCGCCTGTCCCGCCCAAAGCGGAGTGAAGTCGATGCTGCCTCCTTCCTCCGCTTTGGCGCGCAATGGACCTAGGGCTGCCATCGGCAACGGGAAATCCGGCATCGCGCCCGAGACCGGGCCGACCTCGCTGGCCGCCCGGTTGGCTAGGGCGCGCGCCGGCCGTCCGGTGAAGACGTTGGTCAGAACAGTCGCGGCCGCGTCCGGCCCCCGCAATGCCCGGCGGTGCAAAGGCGGCGTCGCCGCCTCGGGACAAAGCAGGTAGGCAGTGCCCATCTGCACCCCCGACGCGCCCAGCGCCAAGGCTGCGCTGATCGCGCGGGCGTCGGCGATCCCCCCGGCGGCGATGACCGGCACATCGACGGCATCAACGACTTGCGGCACCAAGGCCAGCGTGCCCAACTGGCGCGCCATCTCGGCATCCATGTCCGCGGCCAGGAACGTGCCGCGATGCCCGCCGGCCTCGATGCCCTGGGCGACGATGGCGTCGGCGCCCTGCCCTTCCAGCCAGCGCGCCTCCCCGACCGTCGTCGCCGACGAGATCACCCGGCATCCGGCGGCCTTGACACGGGCCAGCAAGGACGGCTCCGGCAGGCCGAAATGGAAGCTGACGACCTCCGGCCGGCCGGCCTCGACGACCGCGCACATGGCGCTGTCGAACGGCGGGAAATCCGTGCGCGGAGCCGGGAGCAAAGGATCGATCCCGAGTTCGCGGTAGTAGGGTCCCAACCGTTCCAGCCAGGCCTGCTCGCGCTGCGGGTCAGGCCGGGCCGGAGAGTGGCAGAAGAAGTTGGCGTTGATGGGCCGTTTGGTCAGCGACCGCAGCCTCTCGATCGCTCGCATCGCGGCCTCGGGCCGCATCACGGCGCACCCGATCGAGCCCAGGCCGCCGGCTTGGCACACAGCCGCCGCCAGCTCGGCCGTGCCGAGGCCGGCCATGGGCGCCAGCACGAGCGGGTGTTCGATCTGCAAAAGGTCGGCCAGGCGACGGTCGGGCCACGCCGCTCCTGCTTGGCGCCGCCGCTTCGATGTGGCAGCAGAATGGGCCTGGTCCGGCCGTGACCCGTCATGTGTGGGACTGGTGCTCACGTCGGGCATGGGATGCTCCTCCGAAGGGATGGCGCCAGCCACCGGTCACCAGCGGCCAGCATGCGCGCCGCCATCGACGTGCAGGATCTCGCCCGTCACAAAGGCCGCGTGTTCGAGATACAGGACAGCGTCGACGACCTCCCCCACCGTTCCCATCCGGCCCACGGGATGCAGGCCGGCAAGGAAGCCGTGCGCTTCGGGCGGGTGCATCGGCGTGTCGATCACGCCGGGCGACACGGCGTTCACCCGGACGCCCCGGCTGGCATACTCGATGGCGAGCGACCGCGTGGCGGCGTTGAGGCCGCCCTTGGTCAGCGCGGCGAGGGCCGCGGGAACCGACGCCAGCGGCTGGCCGGCGATCGACGCGGTGACGTTGACGATGTGGCCGGACCCGGCTCGCAGCATCTGGGACGCCGCCCTTTGCGAGACGTGGAAGAAGCCGGCCAGGTTCACGGCGACCATCGCCGCGAAGTCGGCCTCGGCATAATCGACGAACGGCTTGGGAATGAACGCGCCGGCGTTGTTCACCAGCGTGTCGATGCGGCCAAACCGCTCGACGGCCGTCCCGACGATGCGTTCGGCAGTTTCTGGAAGGGCGATGTCCCCGGCGACGGCCATGATGCCGGGGTCATCGGCATGATCGCCCGCTTCGATGGAACGCGAGTTGGCGACGACGTTGTAGCCGATCTCGCGAAAGCCTTTCACCAGGCCGCCGCCGATCCCGCGTGACGCGCCTGTGACGACGGCAACCTTCTGGCTTGATCCCATGGTTTTCCCTTCCAGAGCCGTCCGGCTCGCTTCCAAGCCGAAGACATGACTCTCGCCTGCTGTTCGGGCTAGACTGCCAACACCGGACCTTGCTTTCGGATTTGCCGAACGATGCTGAAGCTCGATGGGATCGCGACCTTTGTAGCCGTTGCCGAGGCCGGTTCGATCAGCGAGGCGGCACGGCGGCTGCGCTTGTCGAAGTCGGTGGTCAGCGAGCGCTTGGCTGACCTGGAACGCGGCTTAGGCACCACGCTGGCGCATCGTACGACGCGCGGGTTGTCGCTGACCGACGACGGCACGGCCTTCCTGGAACGGGCAACGCGGATCGGGCATGACATCGCGGACGCCGTCGCGGACATGGCGCAACGACGCGGCACGCTCTCGGGACCGCTGCGCATTTCGGCGCCGGTCTCCCTGGGGCGCCTGCATCTCGGCCCTGCCCTTTACCCGTTCCTGGTGGAGCATCCGCACGTCGAGCTGACGCTTGAGCTCAACGACCGGCGGGTGGATGCCGCCGCCGAGGGCTATGACGCCGTCGTGCGGCATGGGCCGCTTGAGGACACGCGCCTGACGGTGTGGCGCCTCGCCGTCAGCCAACGCGTGCTCGTGGCGTCACCTGGCTACCTTGCCCGCCACGGCACGCCGTCGTCGGTGGCGGACCTGCGGCGGCATCGCGCCATCCACTACACCAACCGCGGCGGCGCGGACTGGCGCTTCCGGACCTCCGACGGCGTCGATGTGGTGCAGGGTTTGCCCGGGCTGCGCGTCAACAACGGCGACATGATGCGCGATGCCGCCATGGCCGGCGTCGGCATCGCGCTTCTGCCGAGCTTCATCATCGGCGCCGCGCTCAAGGCCGGTGCGCTGGCCGTCATCGAGATCGGCGCGGCCGCAGAGGCCGAGTTCATCTATATGGCCCATCCCGAGGGACGGCATCCCTCCGCCAAGCTCCGCGCAGTCGCGGAATGCCTGCGGGAAGCCCTTGCGGCGCGGCCCGATTGAGATGTGCTGGCGAGATCTGCCGGGTCCGTCTCCACCCATTCGCCGCGGCATTCGGCCGCACCGGCGCCAACATTGGCTTTACCGGCCCGCAACCCGCCATACTCGCCTTCGCACCCAGGTTTCAGGACGCTTGCATGCTGCTGTCTCCGCTCACCCGCGCCATCGCCCAGTTGCAGGACCCGGTGTTCCTCGGCGTCGTCTGGCGCAGCCTCGCGCTGTCGGGCGCGGTTTTCCTGGGCCTGCTGGCCGGCAGCATCTGGGCAGTGGAGCAGGTGGTGGCGCGGCCGGGCTGGCTGGGGTGGCTCGCCGGGCTGGCCGGAGGCGTGGGCGCGGCGCTGCTGGCCTTGTGGCTGTTCGTGCCGGTCGCCGTGGTGATCGCGACGCTTTACATGGACCGCATCGCCGCCGCGGTGGACGGCCGGTTCTACCCGGGCCTGCCGGTGCCGATGGGCGCGCCGCTGGCCGTGCAGGCGTGGGACGGCCTGGCGCTCGGGGCGCAGGTCCTGGCGCTTCAGGTCGTAGCGCTTCTGCTGGCGGTCCTGCTGCCCGGAGTCGGCCTCGTGCTGGGATGGCTGGTCGCCGGCTGGGCGATTGGCCGTGGCCTGTTCATGGGAGTCGCCATGCGCCGCATGGGACGGGCGGAGGCGCTGCGGCGCTACGCAAGGCTGCGCTTGCCGGTGCTGGCCCAGGGCGTGGCGCTGGCGCTGGCGGGCAGCGTGCCGGGCCTGAACCTGCTGGTCCCCGTCGTCGGCACGGCGGCGATGGTCCACGTATTGAACCGCGCGCGCTAAATATTTTGTTACGGGTTGTGAAATGGCGCCGGCTTATGTTAGGCCATGGTGAACGCACGCCGCGACACGGGGCGCGCAGCCTCGAAGGAGGACCCGCTTGTTCAAGCGCCGCAAACCAGAAGGTTCCATGGGCAACGAATCCGCCATCCCCCAGCATGATCTTGGCGCCGCCGAGGAACTGACGGACGGCCCCGCCGTGCTGGATGCGCCGCGCCCGTCGTGGCCGGTCGATACCGGCCACCGCGGGCCCCCCCACCCCCCCCCACCGCCGCCCATCTCCCTGACGGCACAACCGTCCATGACACCCACCCACCTTAGCCGCGATACAACCGCGGCTAAGAGGGGGCACGCGTCACCTGCTGTTACTC
>CAXUJE010000190.1:0-10245 GCA_964251035.1 uncultured Acetobacteraceae bacterium | reverse complement strand
GCGGGTGGGCACGCCGCGCGGGTCGATGGTGGCGAGGTTGCGCCCGGTCGGCAACACGTCCGCCCGGCCGCGGGTCGGCGCGCCCGCCGGACCCGGCGCCACGAACCGCCCATCCAGAGCCGCCAGTAGCGCCGCCCGCTCGGCCGCCGGCGAGGCGTCGAGCGCGGCCCCGTCCGCTCCCGGGTTGGAACGGTGCAAGGCGTCCAGCATGCGGTCGCGCTGCGGCGGCGGCCGGCCATAGACGTGCAGGCCGTCCCGAAGCTGCACGTCCTTCACGTCGCACAGATAGGCGTCAAGCCGGGCCAGCGCGTCCTCTTCCGCCGCGTCGCGCGGCACGCCGCTCTCGGCCAGCAGCCCTGCCGAGTCGGCGCGCTCCAGGATTTCCCGCCGCAGCAGCCCGGCGCGGCGGCGGTCGAGGCCGTCGGCCGCTGCGTACTCGTCGATCAGCCCTTCCAGTACGGCCGCCACGCCATGCGCCGCCCTCTCGCCGAGCGGCGGCGTCAGGTGCCCGATGGTGATGGCGCCCAGCCGGCGCTTGGCGGCGGCGGCCTCCCCGGGGTTGTTGACGATGAACGGGTTGATGACCGGCACCCCGCCCGACAAGGCGCGCGGCAGGCAGGACGGTGACAGCGCTACCGCCTTGCCGGGCAGCCACTCCAGCGAGCCATGCGCGCCCAGGTGCAGGATGGCGTGCACGTCGAGCCGATGCCGCAGCCAAAGATAGAAGGCGAGGTAGTTGTGGCCGGGCACTTGGTCAAGGTCGTGGTAGGACGCCCGCCGGTCCGCGCCGCCGCGATCGGGCTGGATCGCGATGGTCACGTGGCCGAGCTGCACATGCTGCAAGGTGAAATCATCCGCCGGGTCGCCCCAAGCGGCGCGCACGCCGGCCCGCACGGCATCAGGCAGGGTGGCGAACAGGCGCTCATACTCGGCCAGCGGCAGCATCGGCGTGGGTGCCGCGCGGCACAGCGCGTCCACCAGCGCGCCCTGGTCCGGCAGGCCGCCAGTCGTGAACCCGGCGTCGCGGAGGTGGTGCAAGATGGCGTGGAGGCTGGCGAAGCTGTCCAGGCCCACCGCGTGGCCGCGCTGCCCGCCAACGCCGGGATAATCGGACAGCACGACCGCCAACCGCCGTTCCCCGCGCGCGGCCTGAGCCAGGCGGACCCATCCCGCCGCGCGGTCCGCCGCCAGCGCCACGCCGTCGGGATCGGGGCGATGCACCGTCCGGGCGTATTGCAGCGCCGGCAGCGCCGCCTCCTCATCCTTGAAGGAAACCGCCCCGGTCAAAAGTCGCCCATCGAGTTCCGGCAACACCACCTGCATCGCCAGGTCGGTTTGCGACAAGCCGCGCGACGAGTCCTGCCACGTTGCCCGTGATGACCCCGCCAGCACAAGCTGCAGCACCGGCGTCCCCGGCGCGTCGAGCGGCGATCCCACATCGTCCTGCCGCGCGGAAAACCCGGTCGCGTTCAGCACCACCGCCGGGCGCCAGGCGCGGAGCGTGGCGGCGGCGTAGGCCGCGCTGTCGGGCGCCTTGAGGCTGGACACGTAGAGCGCGCCAACCGCCAAGCCCCGGGCGCGCAACGCGGCCATCACCGCCTCAATCGGCGCGATGTCGGCCGAGAGCAGGTGCGAGCGGTAGAACACCACCGCCGCCAGCGGACGGTCGGCAACGAGGTCGAGCGCATGGACCCCGTGTTGCGGCACCGGCTCGGCCAAGTCCTGCGGGTCCGGGCACAGGCCCGCCCAATGCGCCGCGAGCCGCAGCGCCCGCGCCATGTTGTCCGGGCCGCCATGGCGGAAGCAGGCGTCCATGCGCGCCAGCGCATCGGGTCCCACGGTGGACAGAGCCGCCAGGCGCGGGTCGTCGAGGCCGTCGCCGGGCAGCAAAGCGAGCGCGATGCCCCGGGCGCGGCACAGCGCCGCCACCTCCTCCGCCCCATAGTGCCAGTAGTCCAGCCCGCCCAGCAGCCGCACCACGACGCATCGGGCATGGGCCGCCACCTGCTCCAAATAAAGGTCCACCGACATCGGGTGCCGCAGCCGCCCGAGGCTCGCCAGCCGCAAGCCCGGCGCCCCGGCCATCGCCTGCCACGCGCCCGCCAGCGCCCCCAGGTCGGCGTCGGAGAACGACAGCACGACGACATCGGCCGCGGTCTGGCCGAGGTCGCAGGCGGCGGCGTCCTCATCCAGCGTGCGTGCCTCGCGGACCAGCAGGTGCATGGCGTCAGGCGTTCACGCCGGCCTCGATGGCCGCGCGGTCTAAGCCGGTCTCGCCGATGACGACCAGGCACCCGAGCCGTGCCTCCCCAGGCGCCCAAGCGCGGTCGAATTCTTTGCGGAACCGGCCGCCGACGCCCTGGATCGCCAGCCGCAGCGGCTTGCCCCGGACAGCGGCAAAGCCCTTGATGCGCAGGATTTGGTGCGCCTCGGCGATGGACTGGAGCCGGGCGAGCAGCGCGTCGGGCGCGTCCGTCTCCGGCAATGCGACGACGAAGCTCTCGAAATCGTCGTGCTCGTGCGCGCCGTCCTCGGCGTCGTGGTGCGACGGGCGGGCCGCGAGGTCGTCCTCTGCCGCAGCGTGCAGGCCCAAGAGGATCGTTGGATCGACCCGGCCCTCCTGCGCCGCCACCGTCCGCACGGCGTGCGGCAGACCGGCGGCGACCGTCGCCCGCACCCGCGCCAGCGCCTCGGCATCGAGCAGGTCGGCCTTGTTCAGCACCACCAGGTCGGCGGACTGCAACTGGTCCTCGAACACCTCCGCCAGCGGGTTGTCGTGGTCGAGGCCGGGATCGGCCAGGCGCTGCGCCGCAACTGCCGCCGGGTCGTCGGCGAAGCGCCCGGCGGCCACGGCGGGGCCGTCCACCACGGCGATCACCCCGTCCACCGTGACGCGGGAGCGGATGCCAGGCCAGCCGAACGCCTTGAGCAGCGGCTTCGGCAACGCCAAACCCGAGGTTTCGATCACGATGTGCTCCGGCGGATCAGGCCGGTCGAGCAGCGCCTGCATCGCCGGCAGGAACTCGTCGGCGACGGTGCAGCACAGGCAGCCGTTGGCCAGCTCGACGATGTCCGCCTCCTCGCAGGCGGGAATGCCGCAGCCGCGCAGCAGGTCGGCATCGACGCCCACCGCGCCGAACTCGTTGACGATGACCGCGAGCCGCCGCCCGCCGGCCTCGATGAGGTGGCGCAGCACCGTCGTCTTGCCGGCGCCGAGGAAGCCGGTAATCACGGTGGCCGGGATCTTCCCGCCCATCATGCCGCGCGTCCCTGTGTTAGATCCGGCATCCGCCCCAGCACGACGCGGGCGAGCGACGCCGGGCGGCGGGACGGCAGCACGGTGCCGGTCGCCGACTGCGCGTAGGTTTCGGCGTAGCGCAGCAGGTCCGCCGCCATGCCGGGTTCGAGCCGGCCCAGCAAATAGGTCCACTTGCCCGGCGCGGAGATCGCCGCGGCGCAGCCGTGGTCGCAGCTCGACAGGCAGACGACCTCTTGCAGATCGACGGCCGGCGCCTGCGGATCGAGCATCGCCGCGACCGCATCGAGCATGCGCCGGCCCGGCCGTTCGTCGCTGTCCACCAGCGTTTGCCCCGCCCGGCAGGTGGTGCAGACATGGAGCGTGGGGGTGGGCATCTGGGTCATTCGGGCAGCCTCCGGTGCGTCCTGGCAAAGCACGGGGTGCCGAACGCCTGCGGGAGCATGGTTCCGCAGGTCGATGCCGCCATGCTTTCGCACCCGCAGCACCGCCGCCGCCGAGGCACCCCGCCCGGCCGCGCGTCGTTATCGAAGTGCGCGGCCTTTGGCCGCTCACCTCAGCGATGGCAGGTCTCCTGGCTCGCGGATCTGGCCCTACCCTTCTTGAAAAGGTCGGGACCGCGCCGTTCGCCTGCCTTCCCGGGGATCTGGCCCAGTGGCACGCGACGAACAGCTCACCGCTTACAGTTGCGGGGGCAGCCGCGGCATCGCACCGCGTTCCCTATTAACCCGCCCTCCGGAAGCACCAGTTGGCGGGACCATCACGGGTGCAGTATGGCCGGAGGCTTGCCGTGTCAATCGGGTGCCTTGTTGAGCCGTGTCTCGGCTCGGGCTTTGGCTTCCAAAGCAACGCGACTTTCGGGGCCAAGCAAGCCTCCCTCTCGGCCCCTGTCCCAGCCAGGTTGGGATCAGTGCCGCCGCGGCCGTACACCTGCCTGGGTGACGCTGGCGTGCGCGTTCGGGTGATCACTGAGGCCGTTGGATTCGGCTTGAAGCAATGCGCTGATCTCGTGCGCCGACGCCTCCCTGACCCAGCCAGTTTCTCGCGAGGCGATCCGGACCTCTTCGTCAGAAGCGCCCAAGATTTCCGCTTCAAGCCCTTCGAGGAGCTTGTCGAGGTCGGCCGAGGGGCGCCACTGAACCGTCACGATTGGGACCAGGCCAGGCCGTGACGCAGGAGAGCGCGTCGCATGCGTCGGCGGGCCGTGTCGTACTCGACCGCACTGAAACCGTAGAGGGACCGGATCTCTTCTGCCGCCAGGCCGTCCGTCAGCCCAGCAATGATCTTGAGCGCCACGGGATCGGCCGCGAACAGGCGGTCGATGATCGCCAGCGCTTGCGCCGCCATGCAGAGCCGCTCCGGATCGGCAGCCGACGCCCGGTCGTGCGCCTAGGCCGCGGCGTCCTCGTCTGTTTGAGCGGTTTGCAAGGCGCCGCGTTCACGCCGGTGGCGACGCCAATGCTCGTCGCAGATGCTGCGCATCACGCCAGCGAGGAACGCGAGCAGCGGCACCTCGGCTGGCCACTGCCGCGACCCGTCCAGGGCGCGCAGGATTGCCTCCTTCAGCAGGTCCGACCAAGCCAGCCCATCCGGCAAGGCACGGGCACGTGGATGGCAAGCGCGCGAAGCCGCAGCAGGTCGGTGTCGGATGGAACGCGGATGGCTGCTGCCAAGTCCCCTGACGGGAGCGCGGCACGGACCGCTTGAGGCCTCCACCGTCCGGCAATTTGCACCATCTCACTCCCGTATGCGCGGCGCGCACGTGAGTGCGGACAGTGGATGAAAGAAATTGCCCAGGTGTCCGCGCACAACAATGCCGAGCGCCTTGTGTTGTTGAGGATGCAAGCCGTACCCGGGCAGCGAGCGAGGAGCCTACAGGACATGACGGACCGATCAGCCAATCTGCGCGCCTTCTTTGCTCGCTACGTGACCGCCAAAGGCGGGGTGCAAGACCCACGCATCGAGCAGGCCTTCGCGGCCGTCCCGCGCGAGCCGTTTGCCGGGCCGGGGCCTTGGTCTGTCCTGTCCGTCGGGCCATGGGCGCCCATATCATCCTCATCGCCGTACGTACAGACGCCCAATGACGACCCGGCCTTCCTCTACCAAGACACGTTGGTCGCGCTCGACGCGGAACGGGGCATCAACATCGGCGAGCCCAGCCTGCACGCCCATTGCCTCGACGCGCTCAACGTCCGGCCAGGCGAGACAGTGCTGCACGTGGGCGCGGGCAGCGGCTACTACACGGCGATCCTTGCCAGCCTGGCCGGATCGGAGGGCCGGGTCCATGCCTTCGAAATCGACCCCGGCCTTGCGGCCCGCACTGGGCGGAACCTTGCGCACCTGCCCTGGGTCGAGGTCCAGCCGCGCTCCGGCATTGCGGAGGACCTGCCGCAGGTGGACGCCGTTTACGTCAATGCCGGCATCACGCAGCCGAGCTGGACCTGGCTCAACGCGCTGCGGGCGGGCGGACGGCTGCTGTTCCCGCTGCAGCCCGAGGGCGGGTTCGGCGGCATGCTGCTGATCCAGAAGCCGCGCGAGGGCGGCACGACCTGGCCAGCCCGGTTCGTGTCGCGCGCCGCCTTCATCGCCTGTCAAGGGCGGCAGGACGATGCTGCGGGGCGGGCCTTGGCTGCCGCTTTCGCTGGCGGCGCGTGTGGCGACGTCCGCTCCTTTCGCCTGGATGCCAGCCCGGACGCGACCTGCTGGTTCAAGGGCGAGGGTTGGTGGCTTTCGACCGCCGCCGCTGGTGCGGGTATCTAACGGCCGCCCACGACCAGTGCCGCCTACCGGCGCCCACCTCCCTTGATTGCGCTCAATCTTTCGAGCTGTCGGGCAGCATGCTCAGGTGATCAACCCATGGAGGCGCAGAACGGCACCAGATCTGCCGCTTTGGCGCAAGCTCCTGGCGTTGGCGGATGCTTCCCCACCGGATGCCCCACTCGTCGGCATCCGCGCCCTCGCCCGTGGTGAACAGCGGTGAGCCGCACTCAGGGCAGAAGTATTGAAAGCGTTTGTGGCCGTTATCCCCGGTCTTCGTGTAAACCTTGGGCGCGTTGCCGGTAAGGTGGATGCTGTCACGAGAGGTAATCGCCGTGACGCGGTAGGCGGAGCCGGTCAGCATCTGGCAATCCGTGCAGTGGCAGACCGACACTTGGCTTGGATTGATCTCGGCTTGAAAGGTAACGTTCCCGCAGTGGCATTGGCCATCGATCTTCAT
Source organism: uncultured Acetobacteraceae bacterium (assembly GCA_964251035.1). Classification (GTDB taxonomy): domain Bacteria; phylum Pseudomonadota; class Alphaproteobacteria; order Acetobacterales; family Acetobacteraceae; genus CAHJXG01. The sequence goes on along the minus strand of CAXUJE010000190.1, from coordinate 3,772 downwards.
CGTATGCGACCCTCGCGTCCGGATCTCGTTTTGAAAGGTCAGCTTACGGCCATGCGCGTCAGTTCTCCACCACTTGCAGATGCTTGAACTGAGGCACGGCCTGCCATCAGCATCCCAACTGACCCTCGTGCTCGGCGGCGCGCGGTCGGGCAAGAGCCGCTATGCCGAGGCATTGATCACCCGGCTGCCCCCACCCTGGGTCTATATTGCCACGGCACAGGCGTTCGACGGCGAGATGCGGGCGCGCATCGCCGAACACCAAAGCCGGCGCGCAGCAGGATGGTGCACGATTGAGGCGCCACTGGCCCTCCCAGAAGCGCTGCAGGACGCCAGCGACGCGCCGGTGCTGGTCGATTGCCTGACTCTTTGGCTTTCCAATCTCCTGCTGGATGACGCAGACCTGGCCGACGCGGAAGCGGCGCTCGACGCGGCGTTGAACCGGACGGCGCCCACGGTGCTGGTGTCGAACGAGGTCGGCCTCGGCATCGTGCCCGACAACGCGCTCGCCCGGCGCTTCCGCGACCACGCCGGCCGGCTGCACCAGCGGCTCGCGGCACGCGCGGACCAGGTGGTGCTCACCGTGGCAGGCCTGCCGATGGTCGTGAAGGGAGGCCTGGATGAGTGAGTCGGCGCGCCACGCGGCCAAGATGGCCAAGCGCAAGGCCGTGCAGGACGCGGAGGTCGCCGGCAAGACGCTGGAAAAGGGCCTGCTGATGGTCCACACCGGTCCGGGCAAGGGCAAGAGCACCGCCGCGTTCGGCCTGCTGCTGCGCACCGTCGGGCGGGGACGCCGGGCCGGGGTGGTGCAGTTCATCAAGGGCGCCTGGAGCACCGGCGAGCGTGCTGCCCTGGCGCGGTTCGATGGCTTGGTGGAATGGCACACCATGGGCGAGGGCTTCACCTGGGAGACCCAGGACCGCGGCCGCGACATCGCCGCCTGCCGCCGCGCCTGGGAGCAGGCGGTGGCGCTGATGCGGCAGCCCGGCCTGTCGCTGCTGGTGCTGGACGAGCTGAACATCGCCTTGCGCTATGAATACCTGGCCGAGTCGGAGGTGCTAACGGCGCTGGCCAGCCGGCCAGCGGGGCTGCACGTGGTCGTCACCGGGCGCAACGCCCGCCCGGCACTGATCGAGGCGGCCGACCTCGTGACCGAGATGACATTGATAAAACACCATTTCGCGGCGGGAGTTAAGGCGCAGGAGGGGATCGAGTTCTGACCGCACGCGCGCTCATGCTGCAAGGCACCGGGTCGAGCGTCGGCAAGTCGCTGCTGGTGGCCGGGCTGGCGCGGGCCTGCCTGCGGCGCGGCATCGCGGTGCGCCCGTTCAAGCCGCAGAACATGTCGAACAACGCCGCCGTCACGCTGGAGGGAGGCGAGATCGGCCGGGCGCAGGCGCTCCAGGCCCGGGCGGCGGGCGTGGCTCCATCCGTCCACATGAACCCCGTGCTGCTGAAGCCGCAGAGCGAGACCGGGTCGCAGGTCGTCGTGCAGGGCCGGGTCCACGCCACGGCCCGCGCCCGCGAGTACCAGGCGATGAAGCCCGGCCTGATGCCCTTCGTGCTCGACAGCTTCCACCGCCTGGCGGCAGAGGCCGAGCTGATCCTGGTGGAGGGCGCCGGCAGCGCGTCGGAGGTGAACCTACGCGCCGGCGACATCGCCAACATGGGCTTCGCCCAGGCCACCGGAGCGCCCGTCGTGGTGGTGGGCGACATCGACCGCGGCGGGGTGATCGCGAGCCTCGTCGGCACCCACGCGGTGCTGGACCCGGACGACGCCCGGCTGGTGCGCGGCTTCATCGTGAACCGGATGCGCGGCGACCTCTCGCTGTTCGACGCCGGCATGGCGTTCATAGCAGCGCGGACCGGCTGGGCGCCGCTCGGCCTCGTGCCGCATTTCGCCGGCGCCGCCCGGCTGCCGGCAGAGGACGCAGCGGACCTGGCGCAAGACGAGCGCCGGCCCGGCGCCCGGCTGCGGATCGCCGTCCCCGTGCTGCCGCGCATCGCCAACTTCGACGACCTGGACCCGCTGGCGGCCGAGCCGGACGTGGACCTGGCCATGGTGCCGCTCGGCACGCCGCTGCCGGTGTGCGACGTGGTGATCCTGCCGGGATCGAAGGCGACGATGGCCGACTTGGCCGACCTGCGGGCCGCGGGGTGGGACATCGACATCCTGGCGCACCACCGGCGCGGCGGGCAGATCGTCGGGCTGTGCGGCGGCTACCAGATGCTGGGCCGCTCGGTCGCCGACCCACAAGGGGTCGAAGGCCCGGCGGGCCGGGTCGTCGGGCTTGGGCTGCTGGACGTGGAAACCGTGCTGACGGGCGAGAAGCGGCTGACGGAGGCGTCCGGCCGGTCCGGGGACGGCATAGCGTTCCGCGGCTACGAGATGCACATGGGCCGCACGGCCGGCCCGGCGACCGCGCGGCCGTTACTGCACCTGGCGGATGGGCGCACAGACGGGGCATGTTCCCCGGATGGATCGGTGCTCGGCACCTATGTGCATGGCCTGTTCGCCGATGACGGGCAGCGCGCCGCATGGCTGCGCCGCTGGGGCGCGGCGCCGTCGGACTACCGTCATGACGAGGCGGTCGAACGGGTGCTGGACCAGCTCGCCGGACACCTTGAAGCCTTTTGCGACGTGGACCGCCTGCTCAGCCTCGCAGCGTAGCCGCCCAAAGCAGCAGGTATGCCGCCATCTGCAACCCGCAGGCGGTGCGATACAGCGCCAGCGCCCGGCGGAGGTCGCGCGGCCCGGCCTCCGCCCGGCCGTCGCCCATCCAAGCGTCCTCCACCCGCGTCGCGCCATAGACCCGCGGCCCGGCGAGCCGCAGGCCGAGCGCCCCGGCCATCGCCGCCTCGGGCCAGCCCGCGTTTGGCGACCGGTGCCGCCCGGCGTCCCGCCAGACCGCCCGCCAGGCCTGCCGCGCGGATGCGCCGGGGTGCAGGCACGCGGCCAGCACGAGCCATCCGGCTGCGAGGCGGGACGCCGGCAGGTTCACCACGTCATCCAGCCGGGCCGACGCCCAGCCGAACGCGCGGTGCCGGGGGGTGAGATGGCCGATCATGCTGTCGGCGGTGTTCACCGCCTTGTAGGCGGCGATCCCCGGCAGGCCGAGCAGAGCGCCCCAAAGCGCCGGTGCGACGACGCCATCGGAGAAGTTCTCGGCCAGGCTCTCAATGGCGGCGCGGAGCACGGCAGGCTCGTCCAGGGTGTCCGGGTTGCGCCCGACGATATGGGCGACGGCGGCGCGTCCGGCGGGTAAGCCACCCCGACGCAGGGCACCCCCCACCGCTGCGACGAAGCTCCACAGGCTGCGCTGCGCGAGCAGCGTGCTGGCCACGGCGGCCGTCAGCAGCAACGACAACGCGGGGAGGAGCATGGCGGACGTAGCCTGCAACGCCGCCGCCGGGCCAGCGCTCGCGGCGAGCAATGCCAGGACCGCGAAGACACCCCGGACGCGACGGATGCGCGCGCCCGACGCATCGCGGTTCCAGGCCCGGTCCATCCAGCCGATCAGCGCGCCCACCCACATCACGGGATGCCCGATGGCGCGCAGCACGGCGCCGGGGTATCCCGCCGTGGCTTCCAATGCCAGGGCACAGGCGGTCAGGCCCAGGTTGGAGGCGAGAAGCATCGCGCGGGAGCTACCATGGCGGACTCTGGTTTGGCGATTGCCCACGGCGGCGGCCTGATCGCGGCACGGGCCATGTTCCCCACGGCACCGGAGCCGTGGATCGACCTCTCAACCGGGATCAACCCCCTGCCCTACCC
>CAXUJE010000189.1:0-10261 GCA_964251035.1 uncultured Acetobacteraceae bacterium | reverse complement strand
GCCATCAAAGCGGGCGACCACGGGCTTGCCGCCGGCCGGCGACAGGCCGGGCAGCGCAGGGGGCATGTCACCCTTGGCGGGCATAGCGCTCCAGATCGGCAGGACTGGCGTCGACAACCACATCCTACGCTGGATCAAGGACTTGTAGAGCTTGGCGTCCACCAAGTCGGCCATAAGCAGGAACGCGCCCGGATCGCCGGCAGGCTGTCCTGTTTTGAGGCAGTCCAGCAATCCCATCTGCCCGCAATGCACACGACAGACCGGCCATCTAAAAACCACGAGCCACGCGGCATTGAGTGGAGCCATACTGCGTGCCATTTCAAGCGCGAACGACCAAAGGACCCGCATGACCGACTTCGCCCGCATCCGCGCTCTGCTCGACCAGCGGCGCCCCGGCCATGCCCTGCCGCGCGAGTTCTACACCGACCCCGACATCTTCGCCTTTGACCTTGAGGCGATCCACCACCGCTCCTGGACCCTGGTCGGCTTCGAGGCGGAGCTGCCGTCGCCGGGCTGCACGCTGGCGCTGACGGTCGGGCGCTCCCCGGTCGTGGTGGTGCGCGGGCGGGACGGCGCGCTACGGGCATTCTTCAACTCCTGCCGCCACCGCGGCGCGCAAATCTGCGCGGACGGCTTGTCCAAGCGCCCCCGGCTGGTCTGCCCCTACCATCAATGGGCCTACGACCTGCAAGGCAACCTCGTCAACGCGACCCGCATGGCCGCCGATTTCGACCCCTCCGAGCATGCCCTGCGCCCGGTGGCGCTCCGCACGGTCGCTGGCACGATCTACGTCTGCCTGGCCGAGACGCCGCCCGCCTTCGACGACTTCCACGACCAGTTCGCGCCGATGCTGGCGCCGCACCAACTGCACCGGGGCAAGGTCGCGTTCGAGACGACGCTGGTGGAGCGCGCGAACTGGAAGCTCGTGATGGAGAACGCGCGGGAGTGCTACCACTGCGCCACCAACCATCCGGAGCTGTCCGTCACCTTCCCCATCGGCCGCCGGTCGCTGAGCGTCGCCGAACAGAAGGAGGTAAGCCAGGCGTTCGACGCGCGCATGGCCGCGCAGAGCCTGCCCACCGGCCCGTTCGAGGGGCCATGGTGGCAGGCGGGGCGGTTCCCACTGAACGAGGGGACGCAGTCGCTGACGATGGACGGCAAGCCCTGCGTTGCGCGCGCCATGGGACAACTCGGCGATGGCGACGTCGGCTCCCTGCGCTGGGCGCTGGAGCCGCACAGCTTCGCCCACGCGCTCGGCGATTACGTGTTCATGTTCAGCGCCCTGCCGACCGCGCCGGAGGAGACGGTGGTGACGGCCAAGTGGCTGGTGAGCGCTGACGCCGTGGAGGACGTGGACTACACGATCCCCCGCCTGACGGAGCTGTGGGACCGGACCAACCTGCAGGACCGCGCGCTGGCGGAGAACAACCAGCGCGGGGTGCGTTCGGCGGGCTTCGTCCCCGGCCCGTACTCGCCGGAGGCTGAATCGCTCGTGCTGCGCTTCGTGGATTGGTATTGCGGCACGGCGCGCGCCTACATCGCCCAAAACGAGGGCGCCGTCCGTCCGGGCGTCCCGGCTGCGGAGACGGCCCAGGCGGCCTGACCTGATTTAGCCCTTGCGCACCCCTGGGCATGCAAGCACTCTTTTTGCATGACTTGGCTACGCCGTGGCCAGGGGGTGCCTGCCGGGTCAGCTCAGGGGAACGCTCATGCGCCACACGCCGAAGTCCATGGCGCCGATCTTGGACCGCCTGCGCCGCGACGCGAGCGATCTGGAAAACCATGTGGTTGACGAGTTCCTGGCCGGGCGCCTCGACCGTCGCGGCCTGCTGCGGGAGGGTAGCCGGTTCGGCCTGGCGCTGCCGCTGATCGGCGGGCTGCTCGGCACCGCCAACCCCTTCGGCGCCGGCCGCGCCCTGGCACAGGCCGGTCAGAAAGACGCCACCATCCGCGTCGCCTCCCCGACGCCCGCGGGCGCGGTGGAGCCGGTCAGCGTGGCGAACTCGGGCGGCCTGATCCTGCTCATGCAGACCGGCGAGTTCCTGGCCTTCGACCAGCCGGACCTGGTGCTGCGCCCGATGCTGGCGTTGTCGTGGAAGGCCAACGAGGACGGCACGGTCTGGACCTTCGCGCTGCGGCCCAACGTGAAGTTCCACAACGGGCATATGCTCAACGCCGACGACGTGGTGGCGACCATGGACCGGCTGGCCAACCCGAAGAACGGGTCGAACGCGCTGTCGGCGTTCCGCGGCGTGCTGTCGGTCGGCGGCACGCGCAAGGTCGATGACCTGACCGTTGAGTTCCACTTGGACGCGCCGAACGGCAACTTCCCCTACATCGTGTCGTCCGACAACTACAACGCGATCATCCTGCCCGCCGACTACGCCGGGGACTTCGAGAAGACCTTCGTCGGCACCGGGCCGTTCAAGCTGGAGAGGTACACGGCGAAAGTGGGCGCGAGCTTCGTCCGCAACCCCGACTACTGGGGCGACAAGGCGCTGCCGGCGCGCACCGAGTTCATCTTCTTCGCCGACCAGCAGCCGCAGGTCCTGGCGCTGCAGGGCGGCCAGGTGGATGTGATCTCGCAAGTGGCGGTGCAGGGCGCGCAGGGGCTGCTGAACGATCCCGACGTGAAGATCGTCAAGGTGCGCGCGGCCACCCACCGGCAGCTCCATATGCGAACCGATATGCCGAAGTTCGCCGACAAGCGGGTGCGGCGGGCCATCGCGATGACGCTCGACCGCCCGGCCCTCGTTGCCGGGCTGTTCCGCGGCCTCGCCGAACCCGGCAACGATTCGCCGTTCGCGCCGGTCTATCCCTCGACCGACAAGGCGGTGCCGCAGCGCAAGAAGGACGTCCCGGCGGCCCGCGCCCTGATGGCGGCGGCTGGCGCGCCCAACGGGTTCGAGGCGACGCTCACGACCATGCGGACCCAGGAAATCCCCGACTACGCCGTGCTCGTGCAGAACGCCTGCCGCGAGATCGGAGTGAAGCTGAACCTCAAGATCGAGACGGACAGCGCCTATTACGGCAAGGCGCAGCCGGGCCAGTCCGACTGGCTCGATTCCGAGATGGGCATCACCGACTACGGCCACCGCGGCGTGCCCAACGTGCTGCTGGGCGCCCCGCTGCTGAGCAGTGGCGCGTGGAACGCCGCCCATTTCAAGAACCCGGACTATGACGCGCTGGTGGCGCAGTACATCGCCACGACCGACCTCGGCCGCCAGCGTGAGGCCGCCGGCAAGATCCAGGCCCTGCTGCTCGAGGAGACGCCGGTCATCTTCGCGTATTTCTACGATTACCTCATGGCGACCGCGGCCGGCGTCGGCGGGATCACCGTCACCGGGATCGGGCAGACGTTCCTCGCCAGCGCGACCATCGCCTGATGCGGCGGGGTTAAGCCCGATGCTGGCCCATCTCACGCGGCAGGCCGGGCGGCGGCTGGGCCTCGCCTTGCTGACGCTCGCCCTGCTGAGCGTCGTGGTGTTCGCCGGCGCGCAGTTGCTGCCGGGCGACGTGGGCCGGGCGGTCCTGGGGCCGCTCGCCGATCCCGACGCGGTGGCGGCGATCAACCACGAGGTCGGCGCCGACCGCCCGGCGGTCGAGACCTACTTCACCTGGATCGGGCACTTCCTCACCGGCGACATGGGCCGCTCCTACACCTTCCGCACGCCCGTGGCGCCGTTCGTCGGCAGCGCCCTGCTCAACTCCCTGAAGCTCGCGGCGGTCGCCTTCGTCATCGTCGTGCCGCTGTCCATCGGCGCCGGGGTCTATGCCGCGATGCAGGCCGGGCGCTGGCCGGACCGGGTGATCAGCGTCGTCAGCCTGTCGCTGACCGTGGTGCCGGAGTTCGTGTCCTCCATCGCGCTGATCCTGGTGCTCGGCATCTGGCTGCGCTGGCTGCCGATCTCGGCCGCGACGCGCCCGGGCACGGCGCCGTTGGAGCAGTTGCGCCACCTGATCCTGCCGGCGCTGCCGCTGGTGGTCGTGCTGTTCGGCTACATCGCCCGCATGGCGCGGGCCGGCACGCTGGAGGCGCTCGATTCCGACTACGCCCGCACGGCGGTGCTCAAGGGGCTGCCTGCCCGCACCGTGATCTTCCGCCACGTCCTGGGCAACGCGCTGCTGCCGACCATCACCGTGGTCGCCGCCCAGGTCGGCTACATGATCGGCGGGCTGGTCGTCGTGGAGTCGCTGTTCCGCTATCAGGGGATTGGCAGCCTCATCCTCAACGCGGCGCGGGGCAAGGACTTCCCGATGCTGGAAGCGGGCATCCTGACGGTGGGCGCCATCTTCGTCGCCACCACCTCCGTCGCCGACACGCTGTACACGGTGCTGAACCCCCGGCTGCGGGAGGGTGGGCGATGACGGCCACCACGCTTGCGGCAGAGGCCGGGCTGCACGCCGCGCACGCGGGCCACGCCGACCCGGCGGCCGAACCCCTTGCCGCCGTCCCCAGCCGGGCCGGGCGGCTGCTGCGGTCGGCATCGTTCATGGCCGGCATGGCCATCGTGCTGTTCTGGGTGTTCTGCGCGCTCTTCGGCCCGTTCGTGGTGCCGTACGACCCCTACGGCGACGACCTGCTGAACACGCTGGCGGCGCCGTCCGCCGCGCACTGGTTCGGCACCGACCAGATCGGGCGCGACATCTTCTCCCGCGTGGTCGTCGGCGCGCGGCCCATCCTCTCGGTCGCGCCCTTGGCGACCCTGCTGGCGACGGTGGCCGGCACGACGCTTGGCTTGCTCACCGGCTATGTCGGCGGCTGGCTCGACAGCCTGATCGGACGGCTGATCGAGGTGCTGCTGGCCCTGCCGCTGATCGTGGTGGCGCTCCTGGTGCTGGTGGCGCTCGGGCCGTCCTCCGGGACCGTGATCGGGGTCATCGGGGTCATCTTCACCCCGCTGATCGCCCGCACCGTCCGCTCGGCCGTGCTGTCCGAGCGCTCCCTCGACTACGTCGCCGCCGCCGAGCTGCGCGGCGAGGGCGCGCTGCACATCATGTTCGTCGAGATCCTGCCCAACGTGCTGCCGCCGATCCTCGTGGAAACCACGGTGCGACTCGGCTACGCGATCTTCACCGTGGCGTCGCTCAGCTTCCTCGGCTTCGGCATCCAGCCGCCCTCGGCGGATTGGGGCCTCGCCATCTCCGAGAACTACGGCATGATGACCGGGGGCTACTGGTGGACGGTGAGCTTCGCCGCCGCCGCCACGGCGTCGCTGGTGGTGGGCGTCAACCTCGCGGCGGACGGCATCCAGGCGGCGCTGGAATGAGCGCGCCCGCGCTCGAGCTCCGTGATCTCAGCGTTTCCTACCGGACGGGGGGCGTCGAGCAGACCGTGCTGCGCGGCGTGTCCTTCGCCATTGCGCCCGGCGAGACCTACGGGCTGGTTGGCGAGAGCGGCTGCGGCAAATCCACGGCCGCCTTCGCAGCACTCCGGGCGCTGGCGCGCAACGGCGCCATCAGCGGCGGCCGGGTGCTGGTGGATGGGCAGGACATCACCGGCCTGGACCCGGCCGGACTGCGGCGGCTCCGGCTGACCAAGGTCTCCATGGTCTATCAGGACCCCGGACGCGCGCTCAATCCGTCCATGACGGTCGGGCGGCAGATCGCCGAGGTGTACGAAGCCGTCGGCATCCGCCGCGCCGACGCGCTGGGCCGTGCGGAGGCGATGCTGGCGAAGGTGCGCATCCCCGGCACCGATCGGGTGATGACCGCCTTCCCGCACCAGTTGTCCGGCGGCATGCAGCAGCGCGTCGTCATCGCCATGGCGCTGGCCAAGGACCCGACGCTGCTGGTGCTCGACGAACCCACGACCGGCCTCGACGCCACCGTGGAGGCGGAGGTGCTGGACCTGATCGCGGCGCTGAAGGAGGAGTTCGCCACCTCCGTCCTGTTCATCAGCCACAACCTCGCGATCATCGAGCGCATGTGCGACCGCATCGGCGTGCTGTATGCCGGCAGCCTCGTGGAAGAAGGACCCGGAGCCGAACTGCTGGCCCGCCCGCTGCACCCCTACACCATGCGGCTGCTGCGCTGCCTGCCCGCGGCGGGGCGGCGCAAGTCGGACGGGCGGCTCGACACCATCCCGGGCTTCCTGCCCCCGCTCGGCAGCATCCAAACGGGCTGCGTGTTCGCGCCGCGTTGCGACTTCGCAGACAGCCTCTGCCGCACGACGGCGCCTCCGCCCATCCGCATCGGCGGCCAGATGGCGCGCTGCCACCACATCGACCGCGCCACGGCAGTGGGCCGCACCGTGCCAGAGGCCGCCGGTGCCGCGCTCCCGACGACGCCCAACGACGGGCGCCCAGCATTGGAAGTGAGCGGCGTATCGAAGACCTTCCGCGTCGGGCCGCACGCAGTGCGCGCCGTCACCGACGTGTCGCTGACGCTGCGGGCCGGGGAGACGCTGGGGCTGGTGGGCGAGTCCGGCAGCGGCAAGACGACGCTGGCCCGGCTGCTGCTCGGCCTGACCGCGCCCGACGCCGGCGGCACCATCGAACTCGACGGGCAGAAGGTGGCGGGCCAGGCCAGGCGCCGCTCCCGCGCCGACCAGAAGGCGCTGCAGATCGTCTTCCAGAACCCGGACTCCGCGCTGAACCGGGCGCACACCGTCCGCCACCTGATCGAGCGCTCCCTGTCCCGGCTTGCCGGCCTGTTCGGGCGCAGGCGCGCGGAGCGGCTGTCGGCGCTGGTCTCGGCGGTGCGGCTGACGGACCGGCACCTGTCGATGCGCCCGCGCCAGCTTTCCGGTGGGCTGAAGCAGCGCGTCGCCATCGCCCGCGCCTTTGCCGGCGACCCCCGGGTGGTGATCTGCGACGAGCCGACCTCGGCGCTCGACGTGTCGGTGCAGGCGGCGATCCTGAACCTGCTGGCCGACCTGCAGGCCACGGCGCAGGTCAGCTACGTGTTCATCAGCCACGACCTCGGCGTGGTGCGCTACCTGTCCGACCGCATCGCCGTGCTCTACCTCGGCCGCATGGTGGAGATCGGCCCGGCGGAGGACGTGTTCAACGGCCCGCACCATCCGTACACGGAGGCGCTGCTCTCCGCCGTGCCGGACCTGCACGGCGGGGGCACGGCGCGCATCCGCCTCAATGGCGAGATGCCAAGCCCGCTGGCGCCGCCGCCGGGCTGCGTGTTCAGCAGCCGCTGCCCGCGCAAGATCGGCGCGATCTGCGAGACGGCCGAACCGACGCTGCACACCGACACAGGCCACGCGATCCGCTGCCACCTGCCCCAGGACGCGCTGGGCCGGCGCGGCGGCCCGCCGCCACGGACGGCGGTCGAGGACCGCAGCCACGCCCCGATGCCCGCCTAGGCGAACTGTGACTCTGGAGCACGACCCATGACGCCGCGCGTGATCGACCCGCGTTCCACCGCCAACGCCAAGCTCACCGTGACCGAGCAAACCGATCTGCTGGTGGTCGGCGCCGGCCCGGCTGGGCTTGCCGCCGCCATCGCCGCCGCGGGCCATGGCCTGTCCGTGGTGCTGGTCGATGAGAACCCGGTCGCGCCGGAAACGATGGGCGACGACGTGCCGCTGCATTTCGGCCGGCGCATGAGCGGCGCCGTGCGCAACCGCACCGCCATGACGGAGGCGATGCTCGAAGCCGAGCCGGCGCTGGCCGACGCTATGGAGGCCGGCGTGGACGTGCGCCTCGGCACGGTCGTGTGGGGGCTGTACGCGAACGGCCCCAGCGTCGGCTGGCTGCCCGGCAAGGTGGCCGGGCTGTCGGACGGCGAGGCATCCTGGATGCTCGGGTTCAAGTCGGCCATCGTCGCGGCCGGGCGGCGCGACATGGGGCTGGCGTTTCCTGGGTGGCACCTGCCGGGCGTCATGGGGGCGACGGCGGCCGAGCGGCTGGCGCGGCTCAGTGCGCTCGATGCGCGGCGGGCCGTGGTCCTCGGCACCTCCGCGGAGGCGTTGCTGGCCGCCATCGCGATGCGCCGCGCCGGGGTGGACGTGGCGGCGGTCGTGGAGCAGGCGGCGGCGCCGGTCGGCCCAGCGGCCTTGCTGGACGAGCTTGCCGGCATCCCGGTCCTGACCCGGCACGTGATCGCTGCGGCACTTGGGGAGGCGGACGGCGTGACCGGCGCCGGGCTGGTGCGGCTGGACGACAGCGGGCAGCGCATTGCCGGCGCCGCCACCATGGTTCGGTGCGACACGGTCGTGCTCGGCATCGGCGCGGTCCCGGTGATCGAGCTGCTGGACGCCATCGGCTGCCGCTCGGCGTTCTCCCCGGCGTGCGGCGGGCATGTGCCGGTGGTGGACGCGGCACAGATGACCTCGCTGCCGGGGGTCTATGCGGTGGGCGACTGCGCGGGCGTCTGGGCGGCGAAGTCGATGGACCGCGCGGTGGCGGAGGCCGAGGGTCGCCGCGCCGCGGCCCATGCGGCGCAGGCGGCTGTTGCCATCGACGAACTGCCGATGCCGGAAGAAACAGCCGTGGACCTCTCCGCCTACCGCCTCGCCTGGGTGCGCGGCGCCGTCGTCGAGGCCGCGCCGGCCCTGGGACCAGAGGCGCATGTCTGCCAGTGCGAGGAAGTCACCGCCCGCGAGATCCTGGAGGTCCGGCCGCCGCGCTACCTGGGCTGGCCGCACCCGCTGCGGAACAGCACCGACCTGTCCGCCCTGCTCGGCAACGGCGCGCCGAACGCCGACCAGGTGAAGCGCCTGACCCGCGCCGGCATGGGGCTGTGCCAGGGCCGCCGCTGCCGTGAGCAAGTGGCGGTGCTGCTGGCGCTCGGCGCCGGGGTGGGCTTGGGCGAGGTGCCGCTCGCGACCTTCCGCGCCCCGGTGCGCCCGATGCCGCTCGGCCTGGCCGGCACACTGCCGGAGTCGCCGGAAATGGCCGAGCATTGGGACGTCTGGTTCGGCATCCCCGGCCAGGCCGCGGCCCCCTGGGAGCTTGACGCGGCCCAAACCCCGGCGCCGAAGCCGTGACCGGCGCCGACCCGGCCGGCACCACCGGCGCCAGCGTCGTGGTCGTCGGCGGGGGCGCCACCGGGCTGAGCGCCGGCTGGTGGCTGGCCCGCGAGGGCGTCGATGTGCTGGTGATCGACAAGGGCATCGTCGCCTGGGAGGCGTCGGGCCGCAACGGCGGCGGCTGCACCCACGGGTTCAGCCCGCTGTTCGCGGAGGAGCAGCGGCTCTGGCCGCAGATGGACGAGCTGCTGGGCTACCCCACCGAGTTCTCGCCGGGCCGCATCCGCATCGCCATGAACGCAGGGCAATGGTCGGACGCGCACCGCATGGCGCGGAACGGCGAGCGCCACGGCTTCCAAACCGAAACGCTGGACCCGGCGCAACTGCGCGAGCTGGTGCCGCTGGCCGGCGACGCGCACGGCGCCTACTGGCACCATTTCGGCGGCCACGCCAACCCGCACCGCACGGTGCAGGGCTATGCCTGGGCGATGCAGGACCATGGCGGGCGCGTGCTGCAGCACACCACTGTGCTCGGGTTCGAAGTCGCGGGCGGGCGCGTCACCGGGGTCGTGACCGACCGCGGCCGGCTCGGCTGCGACCACCTCGTGCTGGCGGCGGGGCCGCAGAGCGGCAAGCTCGCGGCGACCCTGGGCGTGCGCGTGCCCGTGGTCGCCGCCCGCGCCGAGATGATCGTGACCGAGCCGCTGCCGCTGATGCCGGTGGGCGGGGCGGACGGCAACGGGCTGTACGGGCGGCAGACGCTGCGCGGCAACCTTGCCTATGGCGGCGGGCCGCACGAGTGGCTGGACGACGCCGAGGGCATGGCAGTGCCGCCGCGCAGCAGCACGCCGCTGATGGGCAACATCGCCGCGCACCTGGTCGAGATGTTCCCGCGCGCCCGGCACGCCCGCATCCTGCGCAGTTGGGCCGGGGTGATCGAGAACACGCCGGACGGGCGCCCGGTGATCGACCGCCTCGCCGACCCCTCGAACGTGGTCGTCGCCACGCTGTCCAGCATCGGCTTCGGCCTGTCGCCCGCCTCGGGCCATGCGGTCCAGCAACTGGTGACGGACGGCGCCTGCCGGTTCGCCGACCTCAGCACCCTGCGCCTGTCCCGCTTCGACGAGCTGGACGAGGATTGGATCGCGCAGCGGGGCTGGCAGCCCACGCCGGCCTGCATTCCGCCGCACGCGGGGCGATAGCCCCAGCAAGCGCGCGCTGGGGCCGATGATCGCAGGTCTGTCCTACTGAGCCTGCGTCCGGAACCACGCAGCGCGAGCCAGGCGTGCCCAATAATCAGTGAGCGTGAGCCGGTTCAAACCGATAAATGCGCGC
>CAXUJE010000188.1:284-10413 GCA_964251035.1 uncultured Acetobacteraceae bacterium | reverse complement strand
GCGCAAGCGTCCAAAGGCCGGCGGCGGCGCTGGCGAGCGCCTCGGGCGTCATCTCCGCCAGCTCGGCGTCGGGCACCGCGGCGTAGAGCCGGGCGATCAACAGGGCCGCCCCCGCCGGCAGCGCCGGGGCGACCCGGGCCAGCGCGTCCGCGGCGGCGCGCAGCAGTTCCGCCCGGACCGTGTCTTGGGCATGGGGCGCATGGTCCGGCATGGGGCGTCTCCGAAGGCGAGCTATCGTTGCGAAGGGTGAAGCTGCTCCATTCCGCGGGCCGGTGCCAGGCCTCGCCGGCTTGCAAACAGTGTTAGCAGTCCGTGCAGGAGAGTGCTAAGGTCTGATGGCAACGATGCGCGTCCGAGGCTGGCGAGATCGCCAGCCTCAGCGCGTCCGCCCAATCTAGAGGAACCGACATGAAATTCCGTCCCCTGCACGACCGCGTCGTGGTCCGCCGCATCACGCCGCTGGAGAAGTCCGCCGGCGGGATCATCATCCCCGACACGGTCAAGGAGAAGCCGATGGAGGGCGAGGTGATCGCAGCCGGCCCCGGCGCCCGCGACGAGGGGGGCAGCACCGTCGCGCTGGACGTGAAGGCCGGCGACCGCGTGCTGTTCGGCAAGTGGTCCGGCACCGAGGTCAAGCTTGACGGCGAAGAACTGCTGATCATGAAGGAAAGCGACATCATGGGCGTGATCGAAGGCGCCCCCGCCGCGTAAGCGGATATCGTCTAACAACTAAACAACCAAGGAAACCATCACATGGCAGCCAAAGACGTCCGCTTCGGCGACGACGCACGCGCCCGCATGCTGCGCGGCGTGGACATCCTCGCCGACGCCGTGAAGGTGACGCTGGGTCCCAAGGGCCGCAACGTCGTGATCGACAAGAGCTTCGGCGCGCCGCGCATCACCAAGGACGGGGTGACGGTCGCGAAGGAGATCGAGCTGGCCGAGAAGTTCGAGAACATGGGCGCGCAGATGGTGCGCGAGGTCGCCAGCAAGACCAACGACGTGGCCGGCGACGGCACGACGTCCGCCATCGTGCTGGCCCAGGCCATCGTGCGGGAGGGCGGCAAGGCCGTCGCCGCCGGCATGGCGCCGATGGACCTGAAGCGCGGCGTGGACAAGGCGGTGGCGGCGCTCGTCGAGGAGCTCGCCAAGCGCACCAAGAAGATCACCACGGAGGCCGAGACGGCGCAGGTCGGCACCATCAGCGCCAACGGCGAGGCGGAGATCGGCCGCATGATCGCCGAGGCCATGCAGAAGGTCGGCAACGAGGGTGTCATCACCGTCGAGGAGGCCAAGGGCATGGAGACCGAGCTTGAGGTCGTGGAAGGCATGCAGTTCGACCGCGGCTACCTCAGCCCGTACTTCATCACCAACGCCGAGAAGATGACGGTCGATCTCGACAACCCCTACATCCTGATCCACGAGAAGAAGCTGTCGGGCCTGCAGGCGCTCCTGCCGCTGCTTGAGGCCGTGGTGCAGTCGAGCCGTCCGCTGCTGATCATCGCCGAGGACATCGAGGGCGAGGCGTTGGCGACGCTGGTCGTGAACAAGCTGCGCGGCGGCTTGAAGGTCGCGGCGGTGAAGGCGCCGGGCTTCGGCGACCGGCGCAAGGCGATGCTGGAAGACATCGCCGTGCTGACCGGCGGCCAGGTGATCTCGGAAGACCTCGGCATCAAGCTGGAAAACGTCACGCTCGACATGCTCGGCCGGACCAAGCGGGTACTGATCGAGAAGGAGAACACCACCGTGATCGAGGGCGCCGGCGCCTCCGACCAGATCAAGGGCCGGGTCGAGCAGATCCGCGCGCAGATCGAGGAGACCACCAGCGACTACGACAAGGAGAAGCTGCAGGAGCGGCTGGCCAAGCTCGCCGGCGGCGTCGCGGTGATCCGCGTCGGCGGCGGCACGGAGGTCGAAGTGAAGGAGCGCAAGGCCCGGGTGGACGACGCGCTGCACGCCACCCGCGCGGCGGTCGAGGAGGGCATCGTGCCCGGCGGCGGCGTGGCGCTCGCCCGCGCCAGCCTGATCCTGGCGCAGCTCAACGCCGAGAACGAGGACCAGAAGTTCGGCATCGAGATCGTGCGCAAGGCGGTGCAGGCGCCGCTGCGGCAGATCGCGGAGAACGCCGGGGAGGACGGCGCCGTGATCGGCGGCAAGATCCTGGACAATTCCGAGTACGCCTACGGCTACGACGCGCAGACCAACGCCTACAAGAACCTGGTCGATGCCGGCATCATCGACCCGACCAAGGTGGTGCGCGTCGCGCTGCAGAACGCGGCCTCGGTCGCGGGCCTGCTGATCACCACGGAGGCGATGGTGGCGGAGCGCCCGGAGAAGCGCGCGCAGTCGCTGCCGCAGCAGGGCGGCGGCATGGGCGACATGGACTACTAACGCCGTACGGAGCGGCGCCGCCCGGGCAGCCGGGCGGCACCTCGACCACTTCGCCCTACCCGGTCGCCGCAAGCTCTGGCTATGGTGGCGCACGGGAGGGCGGAATGGGCGAATTCCTTGGCCAGATCTTGGGACCGCTGACCCAGTTGCTGGGCGTGGCCCAGGGCGCCGCGGGCGGCGGCTTGCCGGCGCTCTTGGCGCAATTGGAAAATGCCGGGCTGGGGGAGCAGGTCGGCTCATGGGCGGCTCAGGGCGAGCAGTTGCCGGTGACTGCCGAAGAACTGGCAACCGTGCTCACGCCGGAGCAGCTCAACCACTTGGCCGAGCAAGCGGGCACCACGCCCGACGTGTTGCTGGAACGCCTCGCGCAGGAACTGCCGCAGGCCGCGGCCGCCCACTCCCAACGCTTGCAAGCAACGCCGCCAGGCGAACAGACATGACGCAGGGCTTGGTCATCGTGACGGGCGGCAGCCGCGGCATCGGCGCCGCGATCTGCCGCCGGCTGGCGCAGGACGGCTATGCGGTGGCGGTGAACTACGCGGCCCGCCATGAGGCGGCGGACAGCGTGGTGCAGGAGATCACGGCGGCCGGCGGCCAGGCCGCCGCCTTCGGAGGCGACGTGTCCCGCGAGGCGGACGTGGACGCCCTGTTCGCCGCCGCGCAGGACCGCTTCGGCCGCCTCGCCGGCCTGGTCAACAACGCCGGCACCGTCGGCGGCACGGCGCGGGTGGACGAGCTGACGCTGGAGGCGCTGAACCGCACGCTGGCGGTCAACGTGGTCGGCACGGTCCTGGCAGCCCGCGCGGCGGTGCGCGCGATGTCCACCCGGCACGGCGGCGCGGGCGGCGCCATCGTCAACCTGTCCTCCGTCGCGGCCCGGCTGGGCGGACCCGGCGAGTTCGTGCATTACGCTGCCTCGAAAGGCGCCATCGACAGCTTCACCCTCGGCCTCGGGCGCGAGGTCGCCGGCGAAGGCATCCGGGTGAACGCGGTGGCGCCCGGGATGATCGACACCGAGATGAACCCGGACGAACGCCAGGCCCGCCTCGGGCCGAGCATCCCGATAGGGCGCGTCGGCGTGGCCAGCGAGGTCGCGGACGCGGTCGCCTGGCTGCTTTCGCCGGGCGCGTCCTACGTCACGGGGACGACGCTGACGGTGTCCGGCGGGCGGTAGGCTACCCGCCGCCCATGTTCGCGAACACCTGGCGGTCGCGGTTCTCCTGCATCAGCATGCGGAAGCCCGGGATCGTTTCCAGCTTGAGGCCGCCGGGCACGCCGGTCTCCTCGTCCGCCGCCATCTTGGCGTAGCTCTCGCCGCTCAGCTTCTCCCACTTCCCGGCCGGCTTCTTCGCCTCGATGTGCACCACGGTCGCCTTCAGCACCATGCGGACGACCGCCTCCTTGGGCGACGACGGCTTGGTGAGGCTCGGGTGGCCACCGATCATCTGCCAGCCGCTCTTGAGCGCCCAGGCCTTCAACTCGTCTTGCGTCATGTCATGCTCCTGTGAAAGGCGCCTATAGCAGGCGGTCGGACAGCTTCTCGGCCTCCCACGACCGCAGGAACTCCACTTGCCGGTCGAGCCAAGCCGTGGACATGCCCTCGCTCCCCCACTCGTCGAGGCGCCCTGCCATCTCGCCCATGAGCCAGATGTGCCGGATGGGCACGAACAGGGGCACGGCGTCGAAGTCGGCCGGCGCGATGGGCCGGACGGAGCGGTAGCCGTCGATGAAGGCATGCCACATCGCGTATCGCTGGCGCCCGAACGACACCTGCGCCCAGAGATGTACGGCGAGGTCGTAGGCCAGAAAGCCGAAGCCGCCATCATCGAAGTCGAAGAAGGTGGCCTCGCCCGCCCTCGGCCCGGCGGTGGCGATGCGGGCGTTCAGGCCATGGCAATCGCCGTGGCAGCGCGTCCAGCTCAGGCCATCGAGCGCGGCGACCCTTGCCGCCAGCCGGGACGCCAACCCGGCCAAAGCCTCGCGCGTTTCCCCCGCGAGCGCGCTCAGCTCCGACACGGCCGCGGCCTGCCGGTGCAGCAGGTGGTCGAGGTCCAGGCGGTAGCGCCCGGCTTCCCGGCCGGGAAAGCTCTCCGCGGCGGCATGGAGGCGGGCCAGCGTCAGGCCTTGCGCGCGGGCGTCCTCCGGCGCGTCGAGCTGCGGGGCACGGCCCTCGGCATGGCGGAACAGCACCGCCGGGCGTGGCCCTTCCGGCAGGGCCGCGGTGGTGAACAGCGCCCCGTCGCGCGTCGGCAGCGCCGCCGCGACCGGCACGCCCGCCGCGTCCAGGTGGGCCAGGAAATCCGTCTCCCCCACGACATCCGCCGGGCCGCGTCGGCGCCCGCCTGACAGCCGCAGCAGATAGCGGCCGTGGTCGGGCGCACCCACGGCGAAGGTGTCGTTGAAGCCGCGGTTCACCAGGCTGCACTCAAGGGGGCCGGGCAAGTCATACTGGACGGCCACGAACGTTGCGACGGCCTGCGCGTCCGCCGTGGAGTACGCCACGCGGAGGCAGCCGGCCGCCGGCCCCGTCATGGAGCGGCGGCGCTCCGGCCCGGCAGCATGCGCTGCGCCACCCCGTCCCGCTTGATCATCGCATGGTACAGCGCGCCCGCGACGTGCAGCGCAATCAGCGCCAGCAACGTGATCGCGATGACGGGATGCACGGTCTGCATGGCCTTGCCGAACGGGTCGTCCTTGGGCACCAGCAGCGGCAGCGGGATCAGCCCGGCCAGGCGCACCCGGGCGCCGTCCGCCGAAGCCGCGGCCCAGCCCAGCACCGGCAGGACGATGTACCCGCCGTAGAACAGCCAATGCGTGGCGCGGGACAGCAGCCGCAGGCCGGGCGAAAGGTCCGCGGGCGGCGGCGGCGGCGTGTGGGTCAGCCGCCACAGGAGCCGCGCCAGCATGACCACGCACACGGACGAGCCCATGGAGAAGTGCCAGGCGGCCAGCGAGTCCTCTGCCGACTTCGGCAGGATGGACGCGAGCAGCAGCGCCACAGAATACTGCACGACGAGCATGGCGACGACCAGCCAATGGAATGCCCGGGCGACGCCGTCGTAGCGCCAGCCGTCCGTTGTCTGTCCGGTGATCCCCGCAGCCGACATATGAACCCTCCCGCTTTCCAAAACCTATCCAGGCCAAGGACTACTTAGGCCTGTCGCCCGCAAGCGTAATCCGGTGCATCAGCCGGCGGAAACCATGGTAGTCGTTGACCGGGTTGTGCTGCGCCGCGCGGTTGTCCCAGAACGCGATGGAACCCGGCTCCCAGCGGAAGCGGCAGGTGAACTCCGGCTTCACCTGGTGCGCGAACAGGTGGTGCAGCAGCGGCGCGCTTTCCTCCTCGGTCCAGCCGGCGAAGCGGGCGGTGTGGGCGACGTTCACGTAGAGCGCCCGGCGCCCGGTCTCGGGATGGGTGCGGACCGCCGGGTGCTCGGCGGCGTAGTCCCGGGGTGCTGAGCCGCTGTCCTTCACCCGGTCCTCCCGCGTGCGCGACACGTCCGCCTTGGCCGAGGTGTTGACGCCGCGCAGCCCCAGGAGCGTGCGCTGCAGCCCCTCCGACAGGGCCTCGAACGCCAGGTACTGGTTGGCGAACAGCGTGTCGCCGCCATAGGGCGGCAGCTCCCGCGCCAGCAGCAGGCTGCCCATTGGCGGCTCCTCCAGATAGGAGGTGTCGCTGTGCCAGATGCCGCCGAAGTTGCTGCGCTCCTCCTCGCGCTTCAAGACCTCGATGATCTCGGGAAAGCCCGGGAGGCCGCGGACGAAGGGGTATTCGACCGGCGTGCCGAACCGCCTGGCGACCTCGCGGAACGTGGCGGGCGTCAAGTCTTGGTCCCGGAAGAACACCACGAGATGGTCCAGCAGCGCCCGGCGGATCGCGCCGGCCGTCCGGCCGTCGAGCGGGGCGGACAGGTCCACCCCCCGGATTTCGGCGCCCAGCGCGCCGGCGATCGGATGTATGTCCATGTGTGGCGTCCTCCCGCCCGGCAGCGTAGCATGAGCCAGCGAACCCGCCAGCCGAGCGGGAGCACTGGAGGACGCCATGCCCATCCCGTTGACCCGGCGCGCATGCTCGCGCGCTGCGCTTGCGAGCGCGCTCGGCGCCTTGCCCGCGCTCTCCCTCCCCGGCCTGATCGGGCGCGCCCAGGCAGCGCCCCGCCTGCTCCGCATCGCGCACCAGTTCCCCGCCAGTTCCGGCGACGCCGGCGACTTCCGCGACCGCATGTGCCGCCGCTTCGCCAGCCTCGTCGGCAGCCGCACCGAGGGCGAGCTGCAGTTCGAGGTCTATCCGAACGCCTCCCTGACCAAGACCTTCGCGCAGATCAGCGGGCTGCGGAAAGGCGCGCTCGACATCGCCCTCGTGCCGCTGACCTACGCGGGCGGCGAGATCCACGAGATGAACATCTCCTTCATGCCGGCGCTGGTGACCAGCTACGCCCAGGGCTACAACTGGCGCACCGCGCCCATTGGCCGCGAACTTGTTGGCCTCTTGGAGCAGCGCGGCATCGTGCTGGTGAGCTGGATGTGGCAGTCAGGCGGCATGGCGTCGCGCACCACGCCGCTGATCGAGCCGGCCGACGCCCGCGGCATGAAGATCCGCGGCGGCTCGCGCGAGATGGACGAGATGTTCAAGGCGGCCGGCGCGTCCGTGTCCTCCATGCCGTCGAACGAGGTATATGTCGGCATGTCCACCGGCGTGATGGACGCGGCCTGCACGAGCTCCAGCAGCTTCCTATCGTTCAAGCTGCAGGAAACGTGCAAGCACCTGACGACGCCGGGCCGCCGCAGCTTCTTCTTCATCCTGGAGCCGATCATGGTGTCCAAGGCCGTTTGGGACACGCTGACCCGGCCGCAGCAGGAGGCGATGCTGGCGGTCGGCGAGGAGATGGTCCCGTTCAACCTGGCCGGCGCGCAGTCGGATGACGCCGAGATGGCGCGGGTGTTCGCGGCGGCAGGCGTCGCGGTGCACCCGATGGAGGACGCGACGGTGGACCGCTGGCAGGCGGTTGCCCGCGCCTCCGCCTGGAAGCAGTACGCGGAGAAGACGCCGCTCGCGGCCCGGATGCTGAGGCTGGCGGAGGACGTGCCGGGATAGATGCCCCACCCGCGGTCAGGCGCATATGAGTTTTGCCCGGATGCGGCGCTGAGCGCGACGGATTCTGCACGCGGCTGCGTTTGAGGCGGATGGCGTCGGCGTCATCGAAGCCGCTTTGCCGGACTGCCATCCGCACGTGGAGCACGCATGAGGCTGACCGACGTTCGGCGCAACGATGGAGGCGGTGTCGAACGAGGACCCGGATGCGGAGCTGCTGGCGTGCGTGGGCCGCGGAGAGGAGGCGGCCTTCCGTGCCCTGATCGCCCGCAAGCTTCCGCGGGTCCACGCGCTCGCCCGGCGCCTGCTCGGCAGCGACGGCGACGCCGACGATGTCGCGCAGGACGCCTTTCTGCGCACCTGGCGTCAGGCGCCCAACTGGCAGCCGGGCCAGGCCCGGTTCGACACGTGGCTGCACCGGGTCGTGCTGAACCTCTGCACCGACCGCCTGCGCAGGCGGCGCGAAACCCTCGTCCCGGAGCCGCCCGAGCAGGTGGACCCGGCGCTCCCGGCCGACCGTCGGCTTGAGCGCGACGAAGCCGCCCGGCGTGTCCAGGAAGCACTCGCGAGACTCCCGCCTCGCCAAAGGGAAGCCATCATGCTGCATGCCTATCAGGAACTCTCCAACACCGAGGCCGCACAGGCTCTCAACATCAGCGTCGAGGCGCTGGAGAGCCTGCTGTCGCGTGCCCGGCGGACGCTGCGGTCCCTGCTCGAAGGAACGGAATTGTGACGCCCGGGCGCTTTGCCGCCCTCGCCGACGCCTACGGCGGCAACATCGGCCGCTGGCCGGCGGCCGAGCGCGACGACGCGCGCGCGCACCTGCACGGCCACCCGGAAGCGCAGGCGGCGCTGGACACCGCGGCGGCGCTGGACGCCAGCCTCGCCGCCTGGACCGTGGGGGGGCCTGGGCCAGCGCTCGCGGCGCGGATCGCGTCGGCCGTCGCGCATCGGCACGCCTATGGCCGCAGGCTGCGCCTTTGGTTCTCCAGCCTGGGGACCGCCGCGGCGCTGGCCGGCGGGGTCGCCGCGGGCGCGGCCGTCATCGCCGTGTCGGCGCCCGCAGCGGACCAGGCAGCCGAACCGTTGTATGGGCTGAGCGTCCTCGGCGCGCCGCTCGATCTCACGCAGCAGCCGGCTGCGGACGGCCGCCCCTGATGCCGCGCCCATCCACACTGCTGCTGGCGGCCTCGCTGCTGGTCAACGTCTTCGCCGCTGGCGCCATCGGCGGCGGGCTGTTCATGCTGTCGCGGCAGGGCGGCTGGCGGCCGTTCGCCGCCGTGCCGCAGCGGCCGATCCGCATGGCGGGAGACGATCTCCCCGCGCCCGAGCGTGAGCGCTTCCGTCAAGCCATGCGCCAGGCAATTCAGGGCAACCAGGACCTGCTGCGGACAGCCCGCGAGAGCCGCCAAGCCGCGGCGGACCTGTTCGTGCAGCCCGGGTTCGACCGGACGGCCGTAGCCGCCGCGCTCGGCCGCGCCCGCGACGCCGAGTTCCAGCTCCGCTCCCGGCTCGAAACCGCGGCGATCGACTTCGCCGCGACCCTGCCTACCGCCGCGCGCGCAACCCTGGCCCAAGGCTTGGAGCGAGGGGGGCCGTTGCGTCACCCGCCACGCCTCGGCGGGGCTGCCGACGCCGGCCATTGAGGCCTTATTGAGCGCCGCGCTTCGCAGCGCCCCCTCGCGCCGAATCATTCGACGGAAATGCCCGCGTCGCCACGTTCAACCATTGTCCGCCGCCAAGGGACCGCGTCATGCCGCCTGCTGCCACCCCGCTTTCGCCCGCCGCGATCGCGCTCAACCGCTTTGGGCTGGGCGCCCGGCCGGACGAGGACGCGCCCGCCGACGCGAAGGGCTGGCTGACCGGCCAGTTCGACCGCTTTGAGGCGCGTCCTGCCGGTTTCGCGTCGCTCGCCGACCCCGGAGCGGCCGTGCAGCGCTTCCGCGAGCAGCAGCGGGCCATACGGCAGGCCGCCAAAGCCGGGCAGGCGGGCGACGCCAGGGCAGCCCTCAGGGCGGCGCGGCAGGATTTCCGGCGAGACGCGCAGGCGCTGTATCGCGACGCGGTGCAGGCGCGGGCGCAGAGCGCGCTCACCACGCCGGCGCCGTTCATCGAGCGGCTGGCGCATTTCTGGTCCAACCATTTCTGCGTCTCGGCCGACAACCCGCAGGTCGCCGCCTATGCCGGCGCGTTCGAGCGCGACGCGATCCGCCCGCACGTGCTCGGGCGCTTCTCCGACATGCTGCTCGCGGCCGAGCGGCACCCGGCCATGCTGATCTACCTGAACCAGGCGTCTTCGGTCGGGCCGGACAGCCCTGCCGCGCAGGCCGCCGCCGAACGCAATCCGAACCGCAAGCCCGGGCTGAACGAGAATCTCGGCCGCGAGGCCATGGAGCTGCACACGCTCGGGGCGCGGTCGGGCTATACCCAGGCCGATGTCACCGAGTTCGCGCGCGCGCTGACCGGGTGGACGGTGGACGGCCTTGGGCCGGGCGACGCGGGCCAGGGCGATCCCAACAGCTTCGCCTTCCGCCCGGCGCTGCACGAGCCTGGCGCGCGCGCCATCCTTGGGAACCGCTACGCCCAACCCGGTGAGGGCCAAGCGGACGCTGCGCTGGCCGACTTCGCCCGCTCGCCCGCCACCGC
>CAXUJE010000188.1:0-274 GCA_964251035.1 uncultured Acetobacteraceae bacterium | reverse complement strand
GAGGAGACCTCGCCGCAGGCCCACAGCCCCGGGGCGTCGCTGCGCCCGCGCGTGGCCCCCCGCCCCCCGCCCCTCGCCCCGGCCACGCGCCCCCCGGCACGCTGGCGGCGCGGCTCGCTGCGGTCTTCGAAGACACGGACGGCGACCTGCCGAGCCTATACCACGCGCTGATCGCCTCTCCCGAGGCGTGGGCGCCCGTCCCGCTCAAGTTCAAGACGCCTTGGGAATGGACGGTCTCGGCGCTGCGCGGGCTTGGCCTCGGCGATCTCGGTGC
>CAXUJE010000187.1:0-10432 GCA_964251035.1 uncultured Acetobacteraceae bacterium | reverse complement strand
CCCGACGTCCTCAAACTAAATCCACGCCACCTCATCCCGGGACCAAACACCTAGTCAGGGCTGCCGAGCGCCCGGTACATCTCGGCCAGGTGCGGACTCATCGGTAGGTTCAGCGCCACGCCGGTCGGCAGCGGCTGGGTGAGCCAGCGGTTGTAAAGGGCCGTGAGTGTGCCCTCCCGCGCCATGCGCTCAAAGCTCTGCCGCACGAGGCCGCTGAACGCCGGGTCGTCGCGGCGGAGCGCGATGGCGTAGGGTTCGTAGGACAGGTAGTCGCCGACGATACGGAACCGCTGGCTGTTCGGCTGCAACGCAAGAAGGCCGGACAGCAGGATGTCGTCGGACGCGAAGGCGTCGGCCTGGCCGGAGGCGAGCATCGCGTAGGCGGTGGAAAGGTCGGGCGCCTCGGCCACGGTGAACGGTGGCGCCGTTTGGACGGACAGGCGCCGCAGCACGTCGGCGTTGGTGGTGCCCACGCCCGCTACGACAGTCTTGCCCGCGAGGTCGCGGTAGGAGGCAATGGCGGAGTTGCCGGACACCATCAGCTTGGTGCCGGCCAGGAAGAACACCGGGGAGAAGGCGACGGTTTGCGCACGCTGCTCGGTCGCGGTCGTCGAGCCGCATTCGAGGTCGATCTCGCCGGACACCAGCTTGGGCAGCCGCGCATCGGCGGCGACCGGCATCAGCACGATGCGGATGCCCTGCTCCCAGTCCGCGGCGCCGGGTTCCAGCAGGTCGCGGCTGAGCGCGCTTGCAACGTCGGCCGCGATGCCCCGGCACAGGTCAAGCGAGAAGCCGACCGGCTGCCCGGCCTTGTTCAGGAACGCGAACGGCGGCGCGCTTTCCCGATAGCCGATCCGCACGGCGCCGCGTTGCTGGATGGCTTGCAGGGTGCCGGTCAGCACCGCCCCTTCCTCCGCCCCGGCGCCCGTCGAGGCCAGGCAGGCCAGGAGCGCGATGCAGCCCAGGCGCCGGCCCAGGCACCAAGGCATCACGCCGGCTGGCCCTCCATTTCCCCGATGGTCGGCGCAGTCTCGGCGTCGGTGACGAGCTGGCCTTCCCACTTCGCCACCACGGCCGTCGCCAGCGAGTTGCCGATGACGTTGGTGGCGGAGCGGCCCATGTCGAGGAAGGTGTCGATGCCCAGGATCAGCAGCAGCCCCTCCTCCGGCAGGCCGAACTGCCCGAGCGTCGCCGCGATCACCACGAGCGAGGCGCGGGGCACCCCGGCCACCCCCTTGCTGGTCAGCATGAGCGTCAGCAGCATGCCGATCTGCGTGCCGAAGCCCAGCGGGATGTCATAGGCCTGGGCGATGAACACGCTGGCAAACGTGCAGTACATCATCGTGCCGTCGAGGTTGAACGAGTAGCCGAGCGGCAGGACGAAGCTGGAGATCTTGGTGGAGATCGGGAACTTCGCCAGTTGCTCCAGCATCTTCGGATAGGCGGCCTCCGAGCTTGCGGTCGAGAAGGCGAGCAGGAACGGTTCCTGCACCAGCGCGATCAGCCGCTTCACCCGGGGACCCAGGATGAGGAAGCCCACGAGGATCAGCACCAGCCACAGGCAGACCAGGCCGACGTAGAACTCCCCCATGAACTTCGCGTAGTTCACCAGGATGCCGAGGCCGTTGGTCGCGATGGTCGCCGTCATGGCGCAGAACACCGCGAGCGGCGCCAGCTTCATGACGTAGCCAGTGACGGCCAGGATGATGTGGGACAGGCTCTCGATGCCCTTGAGCAGCGGCTTGGCGCGCGCCGGCATGGCGGCGCAGGCGACGCCGAAGAACACGGAGAACACGACGATCTGCAGGATCTCGTTATCCACCATCGGGCGGATCGCGCTGTCGGGGAAGACGTGCTTGACGAAGCCATCGACCGACATGGCGTGCGCGTCGATGCCGGAGGCAACGCCGCTCACCACCTTATGCACCCCGGCGCCCGGCTCGAACAGGTTGACCAGCACCAGCCCGAGGGTGAGCGAGACCAGGGACGCGCTGACGAACCACAGCATCGCCTTGCCGCCGACCCGGCCCACCGCGCCGGCGTCCGACATGTGGCCGATGCCGACCACCAGCGTCGAGAACACCAAAGGCGCGATGATCATCTTGATCAGCCGCAGGAACACCGTGCTGCCGATCCCGACGTAGCCGGCAATCAGCTTGTGGATCGCCGGGTCCGTGATCTGCGAATGCACCAATCCGCCAACCGCGATGCCGAGCAGCATCGCGATCAGGATATAGGTCGTCATCCGGCTTGACTTCATTCCATGCCCCCCACAGCGCACCGAATGCCGGCGTCAGTCCATCAGCTTCCTACGGGTGTCACGATCTTGCAATCGGGTTGCCGGCCTCTTTTTGGTACGCCCTGATCGGCCGCCTGCGCATACGCCTCCATTGGCGCGCAGGTGCAGACCAGGTTGCGGTCGCCATAGGCGTTGTCCACCCGCTTCACCGGCGGCCAGTACTTGGCAGCGCGCACGAAGGGCAGGGGGAACGCCGCCTGCTCCCGCGGGTAGGCGTGCGGCCAGTTGGTCCCGGCGACCTCGCCCATCGTGTGCGGCGCGTGCTTCAGCGGGTTGTCCACGCGGTCCAGTTGGCCTCCGGCGACCGCCGCGATCTCCGCCCGGATGGCGATCATCGCGTCGCAGAAGCGGTCGATCTCGGCGCGGCCCTCGCTTTCGGTCGGCTCGATCATCAGGGTGCCGGTGACGGGCCAGCTCATGGTCGGCGCGTGGAAGCCGTAGTCCTGCAGGCGCTTGGCGATGTCCTCGACGCCCACGCCGGCCTCCGCCTGGAAGCCGCGGCAGTCCAGGATGCACTCGTGCGCGACGAGGCCATGGGCACCGGCGTAGAGCACGGGGTAATGCGGGCGGAGGCGGGCGGCCATGTAGTTGGCGTTGAGGATCGCAACCGCCGTCGCGCGCCGCAGCCCGGCGGCGCCCATCATGCGGATGTAGGCGTAGCTGATCGGCAGGATGCCGGCGCTGCCGAACGGTGCGGCGGACACCGGGCCGAAACCGGTGGCCGGCCCCGCATCCGCCCGCATCGGGTGGTTCGGCAGGAACGGCGCCAAATGCGCCGCGACGCCGATGGGACCGATGCCGGGGCCGCCGCCGCCGTGCGGGATGCAGAACGTCTTGTGCAGGTTGAGGTGGCACACGTCGGCGCCGATGGCCGCCGGGCTGGTCAGGCCGACCTGCGCGTTCATGTTGGCGCCGTCCATGTACACCTGGCCGCCGTGCCGGTGAACGACCTCGCAGATCTCGCGGATGCCTTCCTCGAACACGCCGTGCGTGCTGGGATACGTCACCATCAGCGCCGCGAGGCGGCCCTCGTGCTGCGCCGCCTTGGCGCGGAGGTCGGCCAAGTCCACGTTGCCGTCGCGGTCGCAGCCGGTGACGACGACGCGGTAGCCGGCCATCACTGCGCTGGCCGGGTTGGTGCCGTGCGCGCTCGATGGGATCAGGCAGACATCGCGGTGCGCCTCGCCGCGGGAAGCGTGGTAGGCGCGGATGGCCAGCAGGCCCGCATACTCGCCCTGGCTGCCGGCGTTGGGCTGCAGCGACACGGCGGCGAAGCCCGTCACCTGGCACAGCCAACCGGACAGCCGCTCGATCAGCGTCAGGTAGCCGCGCGTCTGCCCCGCGGGCGCGAAGGGGTGGATGTCGGCGAAGCCCGGCCACGAGACCGGCATCATCTCCGCCGTCGCGTTCAGCTTCATCGTGCAGGAGCCGAGCGGGATCATGCTGCGGTTCAGCGCCACGTCCCGGTCCTCAAGCCGCTTGAGGTAGCGCAGCATCTCGTGCTCGGCGTGGTAGGCGCTGAACACCGGGGCGGTCAGCACGCGGGAGCTGCGGATCAACGCCTCCGGCACCGCGGCGGCGTCGAGCAGCGGTGCGCCGAGGATCTCGGCAAGCTGCCCGAGTTCCCCCCGCGTCACCGTCTCGTCCAGCGCGACCGACACGCCGCCGTCCGGCAGCATCCGCAGGTTGAACCCAGCGGCCGAAGCGCGCCCTATCAGTCCCGCCGTGTCGCCGTCCAGCGTCAGCGTGTCGAAGAACGCGTCGTGCCGCAGCGTGAACCCGGCGCGGACCGCGGCGCCGGCGAGCAGCCGGGCTTGCAGGCTCACCCGCCGGGCGATCCGCTGCAGGCCCTCCGGCCCGTGCCACACCGCGTACATCCCGGCCATGACCGCCAGCAGGACCTGGGCGGTGCAGATGTTGCTGGTGGCTTTTTCCCGCCGGATGTGCTGCTCGCGGGTCTGCAGGGCGAGGCGGAGGGCCGGGTTGCCGGCGGCGTCCTGGCTCAGCCCGACCAGGCGCCCGGGCATCTGGCGCTTGAACGTGTCGCGCGTGGCGAAAAACCCGGCATGCGGGCCACCGAAGCCCATCGGCACGCCGAACCGCTGGGCGGAGCCGACGACGACATCGGCACCCATCTCGCCCGGCGGCGTCAGCATGACCAAGGAGAGCAGGTCCGCGCAGACGATGGCGAGCGCGCCCGCGTCGTGCGCGGCGGCGATCTCGGCACGGAGGTCGCGGAGGGCGCCGGTGGTGCCGGGGTATTGCAGCACGACGGCGAACGGGCTTGCCGCGCCGATGGCTGCCGGATCGCTCGGCCCTACGTCCACCAGCCGGATGCCGAGCGGGGCCGCGCGGGTGGCCAGCACGGCGCGGGTCTGCGGGTGCAGGTCGGTGCAGACGGCGAGCACGTCCGACTTGGCCCGGCCCACGCCGCGCGCCATCGTCACCGCCTCCGCCGCCGCCGTCGCCTCGTCCAAGAGGGAGGCGTTGGCGATGGGCATGGCCGTGAGGTCGCAGACCATCGTCTGGAAGTTCAGCAGCGCCTCAAGACGCCCTTGGGCGATCTCCGCCTGGTAGGGCGTGTAGGCGGTGTACCAGCCGGGGTTCTCCAGCACGTTGCGCCCGATCACCGGGGGGACGTGGGTGCCGTAGTAGCCCTGGCCGATCAGCGACCGCCGGCACTCGTTCTGCCCGGCGAGGCCGCGCAGCTCGGCCAACGCCGCGGCCTCGTCGATGGCGGGAGGCAGGTCCATGGCATCGAACACGCGGATCGCGGCGGGCACGGCCTTGGCCGCGAGGTCATCGAGCGACGCCGCGCCGACCTCCTGCAGCATGGCGGCGATCTCCGTCCCGTTCGGCGCGACGTGGCGGGCGACGAAGCCGTCCGCGCCTTCCAGGGCGCCGAGTTCGGCCAGGGGGTCGAAGTGTCCGTCCATCACAGGCTGTCCACCAGGGCCTTGTAGGCGGCCTCGTCCATCAGGGCGTCGAAGCTTGCGGGGTCCGACAGCTCCATGCGGAAGAACCAGCCGTCGCCGTGGGCGGCGCGGTTGACCAGCGCCGGGTCGTCCACGACGGCCTCGTTGGTTTCCGTCACGCGGCCGGCGAGCGGGGCGTACACGTCGGACGCCGCCTTCACGCTCTCCACCACGGCGCAGGCCTCGCCGTCCGCGACCTCGCGGCCAGGCTTGGGCAGCTCGACGAACACGACGTCGCCCAGCGCTTCCTGCGCATGGTCGGTCACGCCGACGGTGGCGGTGGCGCCGTCCAGGCGGACCCATTCGTGGTCTTTGGTGTAGCGGGTCTCGGTCATGCGGGGATGCTCCGGCTCAGGCGACGTAGCGGTGCGGGACGAAGGGCAGGGGAACGACCTGCGCCGGCAGGATTTGGTCGCGCACCAGCAATTGCAGCTCGGTGCCTGGCGCCGACACGTCCCGGCGCACATAGCCCATGGCGACCGGCGCCCCGAGCGTGGGCGAGAAGCCGCCCGAGGTGACGCCCCCGGCGGACAGGCCGTCCGTGCTCACGATGGGGGTCAAGGCCCGAGCCGGCGCCTTGCCGGTCGGCCGCAGCCCGACGCGCAGGCGGTGCGGGCCGTTGTTCAACTGGTCCAGCACCACGGTGGCGCCGGCGAACCCGCCCTCCACCCGGCGGCGCTTGCCGATGGTCCAGGCGAGGTTCGCCTCAATGGGCGACGTCAGCTCGTCGATGTCCGTGCCGTACAGGCACAGCCCGGCCTCCAGCCGCAGGCTGTCGCGCGCCCCCAGCCCGGCCGGCAGCACGCCAGGCTCGGCAAGCAGTTGAGTCGCAAGCGCCTCGGCGTGCGCCGCCAGGACAGAGATCTCGAACCCGTCCTCCCCGGTGTAGCCGGATCGGCTGATCCAGGCGGAGATGCCGCCGACCGGCGCCTCGGCCACGCCCATGAAGGGCAGCGCCGCCGCGGCGGGGCACAGCCGCTCCATGACGCCGGCCGCCGCCGGGCCTTGCAGCGCCAGCAGCGCGCGGTCCGGGTGCTGGTCGAAGGCGAGGCCGGCGGGCAGGCCCTGCGCGATGTGGTGCGCGTCGAACTCCTTGCGGCTGGCGTTGGCGACGATCATCAGGCGGTCGCCGTAGTTCGCGACCATCAGGTCGTCCAAGATGCCGCCGATGTCGTTCAGCAGCAGCGTGTAGCGCTGCCGGCCCGGCCGGAGCGCCTGGAAATCGCCCGGCGCCAAACGCTCCAGCGCCGCGGCGGCGCCGTCGCCATGCAGGGTGAACTGGCCCATGTGCGACACGTCGAACAGGCTGGCGCCCGTCCGCGTGTGCAGGTGCTCGGCCAGCACGCCCGGGCCGTACTGCACTGGCAGCGAGTAGCCGGCGAACGGCACCATCCGCGCGCCCAGGCGGCGGTGCAGCGCGTCGAGCGGCGTGGCGCGCAGCTCCTCCGGCGGATCGGCTTCGATGTTCAGGACGGGTTCGGCCATGGACAAGGCTCCGGACGCAGGGTCGCCCGCCGGCGGCTGCCAGCGGGTGCGACCCCCCTCTGTCCGGGAACCTGAGAGATTCGGGCGCTCTCCCGGGCGCCGTTACTCCGTCGGTGCGGAGGCCACGTGGACGGCCGCCGGCTTTCCAGAGGTCCTAAGCCTCCGCGGTCCTGGGAGCCTGAGCGTTTCCGGGGGCCGGTTGCGCCTTCGGCGGCTGGGTGGGGCCAGCACTCTCCCGCGGGGGATGATTCGGACGCCGCAGCATGACGCAATCCGCCGGCGGGATCAATCTTTTGCCTGAACCGGGCCACCGCGCTTGAGGCCAGCGCCCGCCGAGGGTGCTTGTTCATCAATGCCGCCGTCCGTTGCAGCAACGTGCATCCGTTGTTTATGCCGCTTGCCGCTGATGTACATGGACCCTTTATCGGGCGCATCTTACCTTCCCAGTCGATCTTGGGGACGCATGGATCGGCATCAGCAGATCGAGCGACCGACGACGGCCGCGGCCTGTCCTGGGCCGGACCCGTCCAGCAGCATCCCACGATGCCCTGGCGGAGCCGGAACGGCTCGGATGGTCCCTCAGATCGCGTTCTCTCGCAGGAGCTTCCTTGTGCTTCAAAACCTGGGCCTTGCCGCCAAGCCGCCAGTGCCGATCGGGATGCAGGACGGGCCTCCTCCCCAGCTCAGCGCCGCCGAGGCCGCCTTGCTGGCGATGGCCGATCCAAGCCTCGACAGCCGCATCAGCCTGATCGGCCCGAACGCGCTGGAACTGCTGTGCGCGCTGCTTCGCCGGGGCAGCGCCGACGTGTGCGCGACGCGGATTTGCGATTGGCCGCACGCGGGCACGGCCGACGTGGCCATCATCCCCGGCGCCCGCTCGCCCGACCGCCTGAAACGGTCCATCGCCCATGCCCGCCGGGTCCTGGCGCCGCTCGGCACGGTCGCCATCCACCTGGACGCGCCGGCCGATGCGCTGACCCGGCAGGCCAGCCAGCTTCTGCTCCTGCATGGCTTCACCGGCCTCCGCACAGCGGGCTGCGCCGGAGGGACCCTGATCCGCGCCGAGCTGCCGCTGCATGGGAGCCTGGCATGCGCTTGATCCCCGGCCTTTCCGCCCTGGGACGCAGGGCCAACCAGTCCTTCGGCAGCCTTGGCTGCGCCGGCGGCTCGGCCGTCGCGCTGGTGACGCCGTTCCGGGACGGGCAGGTTGACGCCGGCGCGCTGGCGGCCCTGTGCGAGCGGCAGGTCAGGGCGGGAACGTCGGCCCTCGTCGTCTGCGGCAGCACGGGGGAGGCGCCCGCCCTTTCAACCGGGGAGCAGGCGCGCATCGTCGCCGTAGCGGTGGAGGCCGCGGCGGGCCGGGTCCCGGTCATCGCCGGATGCGGCGCCCCGGCGACGGAGGCGGCGACCCTTCTGGCGGCCGGCGCGGCGCGGAACGGGGCCGCCGGGCTGCTCTGCGCCGCGCCACCCTACATCCGGCCGACGCAGGAAGGCATCGCGGCGCATGTCAGGGCGGTGGCACACGCCGCCGACCTGCCGGTGATCCTGTATGACGTGCCTGGGCGCGTCGGCGTCGCGGTCGCGGACGAGACCATTGCGCGCCTGCATGAGAGCGGCCTGGTCATGGCGGTCAAGGACGCGGCGGGCGACCTGTCGCGGCCGGCGCGGCTGCGGGCGCTGTGCGGCGGGGAGCTGATCCAGTTCTCCGGCGACGACGCGACCGCGCCGGCGCACCGCGCCATGGGTGGGCACGGGTGCATCTCGGTCTCGG
Organism: uncultured Acetobacteraceae bacterium; assembly: GCA_964251035.1. Classification (GTDB taxonomy): domain Bacteria; phylum Pseudomonadota; class Alphaproteobacteria; order Acetobacterales; family Acetobacteraceae; genus CAHJXG01. The sequence continues at coordinate 1,902 of CAXUJE010000187.1, read as the reverse complement.
CGAACCTGGCGCCCGGACTGTGCGCGCGCCTGCACGCCGCATGGGACCGGGGCGATCCCATCGAGTTTGCCCGGCTCCGCGACCTGCTGGCGCCTCTGCACCAGGCGCTGTTCGAGGAAAGCAACCCCATCCCGGTCAAGGCCGCGCTGTGCATGGCCGGCCTGTGCAGCGGCGACCTGCGCCTGCCGCTCACCCGGGCGCGCAGCGGCACGCTTGAGGCGCTGGGCTGCCTGCTTCCCGACCTGCTCAAGGCTGAGGGCAGCGCCGCGGCGCGGCCCCCCCCGGCCGGGGGGGGCGGGGGCCGCGGCCCGCGCCCGGGCCACCCCGCCGCCCCCCCCCCGCCCCCCCCCCCCGCGACTGACGCTGGTCACGTGAGCCGCCGCCATGCGCCTGGCCAACGCAGGGCCGGCGGTGCAAGTCGCCCTTGCGCTCGGCCTTGCGCTCGTCGCGGCTCCGATCGTCCGGACCGTGACCGCCGAGCTTGACAACACGGTGGGGCGGGCCTGGCCGTTCTCGTTGGGGCGATGCTCGTCGCCCGCGACTCCCGGCTGCCGGGATGCAGCCGCATCGTCCGTCCTGCGCCCGCCTTCCGGCTCTATCAGGACAGGACGCCTGTGACCGACGCAAGGCAGCCTGCGGCCCGACAGGCCCAAGCCATCGACGCCGTCTCCCGGGATCGGGCCATCTGGTTCGTGGTCCGCGTCGGCGGCTTGGCCGCCCTGACGTTCGGTCCTTGCCTCACGGGCGCCCAACCGGTCCAGGAAGCGGCCGTGCTGCTGTCGCTCGCGTGCGGCATGGGCGGGTTCGTCAGCATGGCATTCGCCCGGCTGCGCGGCGAACCGCCCTGGCAAGGAAGCCTGAATGGCTGGGACGAAGCATTGGCGTTCGTTGCCGTGTCGCGGCTTGCGCACTTCGCATCGTGCTGCCTGGCGTGAACGGGCCGCGGCCCGCCCGGGCGCAGTGATGCCCGCGCCGGCGTTCTCCATCGGGGATGCCCTGATGGCCAGCCGCTGGGCGGAGCAGGTCGTTCCGCTCGGCTACCGGGCGGTCGTCACGCCCTGCTACGCAGAGGCCGAAGAAGTCATCGAGGTCTATGTTCCCCGCGTGAGCACGCCGGCGTTCAAGATCAACCGCGCCGTCGCGTCGGTCGTGGTCACGGACTGCGTTGGCCTGACGCTGTCCTTTCCGACGCTGGCGGACGCGCTGCTGGCCATGGCGCCCCTGCCGAAGTCTGGCCGGCGGGCGATGCTGAAAGGCGGCAGCCCCGCATGGCTGCCCGCGCCGACCAGCCCGCGCGGCAAGGGCGGTGGCGCCTGGTGCCGTGCTGGCAAGGCCATGTCCGGCATCCTGGCCCTGCTGGCCAGCCCGTCCCGATCATAACCCCTCCCTATCCCGGTCGTGCCACGGATGCCGAGGCAGGGCCGGGTTGCGCCCCGCCCACTGGGTGGGTCGGCGGGCATGCGGGGCTGGTCCGTCCGCCGGGCCGCAGCCACTCGCGCAGCTTGGACCATCGCCGGCGCGCGCCGCCGTTGCGGACCGCCATGGCCAGCGCCTTGCGGCTGCCCACGACCACCACCAGCCGCTTGCCGCGGGTGACGCCCGTGTAGAGCAGGTTGCGCGCCAGCATGGCGTAGTGCTGGGTTGCCATCGGGATCACCACGACAGGATACTCGGACCCCTGCGCTTTGTGGATCGTGGTGGCAAAAGCCAGCACCAGCTCGTCCAGCTCGCCGAAGCCGTACTCCACCGCGCGCCCCTCGAAGCTCGCGGTAAGCGTGCCCTCCTCGATGTCGAGCGCGGTGACGAGGCCGAGGTCGCCGTTGAACACGTCGCGCTCGTAGTTGTTCGCCACCTGCATCACCTTGTCGCCGGGGCCGAAGCTCCAGCCGAACCGCTCGACAC
>CAXUJE010000186.1:943-10440 GCA_964251035.1 uncultured Acetobacteraceae bacterium | reverse complement strand
AGCAGCAGCAGCCCGGCCGCCCCCAGCCGCAGCACGTGCCGCACCCCGTCCGGCGGCGCCCGGGTCAGGAACGGCTCCAGCACCGCGTCGAGCGATCCCAGCCGCCGCAGCACCGAAGCGGCGAGCCGGTGCGCCGCCGCCCGGTCCCGCGACTCGGCGGCAGCGGCGGCGTCCAGCGTCTCCTCCAGCGGGCGGCGCCGGTCGAGCACGGCGGCCAGCAGGTCGAAGGCGATCTCCCGCGTGGGGTCCTGCGGCGCGGTGGCGGGCTTGGCATTCATGCGGCGGCTTCATGGCCCGGATCAGCGGGCACCGCCAGCCCGTGCCGCGCATCGGGTCTGGCTCTGGCCGGTCCCGCATGGCAGCCAAGGCTGAAAGCGGGTGGACTTCGCCCTATATGCAGTGCAGCACAGGCTGCCCTTATGTCCGGATCGCGCCCAGGGAACCCTCATGTCCAACCTGCTTGCCGAAACCGTCACCGGCGTCCGCCATTGGACGGACACGCTGTTCAGCTTCACCGCGACGCGCGACCCGGCCTTCCGCTTCCTGTCCGGCCAGTTCACCATGATCGGGCTGGAGGTGGACGGCAAGCCGCTGCTGCGCGCCTACAGCATGGCCAGCGCCCACTACGACGAGCAGCTTGAGTTCTTCAGCATCAAGGCGCCGAACGGCCCGCTGACCTCGCGGCTCCAGCACATGAAGCCCGGCGACCCGCTGCTGGTCGGGCGCAAGGCGGTCGGCACTCTGGTGCAGGACAGCCTGACGCCGGGCCGCAGCCTGTATCTGCTGGGCACCGGCACCGGCCTTGCCCCGTTCGCCAGCATCATCCGCGACCCCGACGTGTATGACCGGTTCGAGCGCATCGTGCTGGTGCATGGCTGCCGCGAGATCGCGGAACTCGCCTACGGCGAGGAACTCGTCGCCCGGCTGCCGCGGGATGAGCTGATGGGCGAGCTGGTGCGCGACAAGCTGCTGTACTACCCCACCGTGACGCGGGAGCCGTTCCGCAACCGGGGCCGCATCACGACCTTGCTGGAAACGGACAAGCTCACCGCCGACCTGGGCCTCGATCCCATCGACCCCGCGGGCGACCGCATGATGCTGTGCGGCAGCCCGGCCTTTTTGACCGACATGGTGGCGCTGCTGGACAAGGCCGGCTTCCATGAGGGCAGCAGCAGCACGCCGGGCGAGTACGTGATCGAGAAGGCGTTCGTCGAGAAATAGCCTGCTGCGCGCCCCAAAACTACATGCCCCGGAACACCGGCCTGCGCTTCTCCATGAAGGCGGTCCGGCCCTCGGTGTAGTCGGCGCTGTCGAAGCAGGCCGTGACCGCCCGGGCCACAGCGTCCATGTCGCGCTCAGTGGGATCGAGCGTCGCCTGGCGGAGGATCAGCTTCATGCCGGTGATCGACAGCGGCGCGTTGGCGGCGATGCCATGCGCCATGGCCGAGACCGTCTCCTCCAGCGCCGCCGCCGGCACCACCTGGTTCACCAGGCCGGTGCGCGCGGCCTCCGCCGCCCCGATCCGTTCCCCGGTGAAGAGCAGCGTGGCGGCATGCGCCGGGCCGACAAGCGACACGAGGCGGCGCACCATGTCGTACCCGTAGGCGATGCCGAGCTTCGCCGCCGGGATGCCGAACGTGCTGCCCTCCGCCGCGACGCGGATGTCCGCCTGCAGCGCGATGCCCAGGCCGCCGCCCAGGCAGAAGCCCTGGATTTGGGCGATCACCGGCTTGCGGAACGCGGCGAGCTTGGCCCGCCCGGCGCCCGTCAGCCTGTCGTATTCCTTCTGCGCGTCCGCATTGCTCCGGTGTTTCTCGAACTGGCTGATGTCGGCGCCGGAGACGAACGCCTTGTCCCCCGCGCCTGCCAGCACGACGACATGGACGGCCGGCGCGTGTTCCCAGGCGTCTAGGATGGCGGCCAGGCCGTCCCACATCTCGACCGACATGGCGTTGCGCTTTTCCGGCTGGTTGAAGGTGACCAGCCCCACCCCGTCCCGCACCGCGGCCAGCATCTTGCCGGAAGCGTAATCTGTGGCGTCAGCATCATGGTCCATCACTGCATCCCCTGGCTCGGCAACAGCCTAGGTTCCGTCATTTCCGTTGACAACCGAACCTCCCGCTCACCAAATTGTTATGAGAAGCGAACGTGCAGAAGGCGATGAGGCCATGAAACCAGTCATCGTCGCGCTGCTGCTGCTGACCGCCGCGCCCGTGGCAGCGCAGGAGGCCGCCATGGCCCCGGTCGTGCAGCAGCCGGTGGAACCCAACATCGTGACGCCGATCCTTGGGCGGCAAGTGATGGACCAGGAAGGCAAGGCAGGCGGGCGCATCATCGACGTGCTGGTCGATCAGTTCGGGCAGACCCGCGCCGCGGTGATCGACGTGGGCGGCTTCATGGGCCTCGGCCAGCGGCGCATCGCCGTGGCCTGGCGCGGCCTGCGCTTCAACCCGGCAAACGGCGACGTCACCCTGCTGATCCCCGCCGACCAGATCGGCGCCGTGCCTGAATACAAACCCGGCACGGCGCCGGTCGTGCTCGCGAGTCCTCCGCCGTGACGCCGGCCCGTTTCTTCGGCCCAAGGCGGGGCCGCCGTTGCTGACGGCCCGGAGCGCCCGCGGCCTCGATGCGCTGAATGCCTTGGTCGCCAGCAGCCAGACCGGGTTCGGCGCCTTCATCGCCGTCTACCTCACGGCGCAGGCCTGGACGCAGGCCGACATCGGCCAGGCGCTCAGCCTCGGCACGGTCGTCGCGATGCTCAGCCAGCTTCCGGCCGGGGCGCTGGTCGATGCGATGCGCAGCAAGCGCCTCGCCGTGGCGCTGGGCGGCATCGCCGTGGCGCTCAGCGCGCTGCTGTTCGCGGTTTCCTCCTCCTGGCTCTCGGTGCTGGGGGCCGAGATCCTGCACGGCTTCGCAAGCTGCATGATCGGCCCGGCCATCGCGGCGGTCAGCCTGCAACTGGCCGGACGCGCCGGGCTGGGCGTCCGGCTGGGGCGGAACGCGCGCTACGCCTCGATCGGCAGCGCGGCGGCCGCGGTCGTGCTCGGCGCGATCGGCACCTATATCTCCGGCGCCGGCGTGTTCTGGGCCACCGCGGTGCTGATGGCGCTGGGGCTGCTGACGCTCCGCTTCCTGCCGCCGCCCGCCCCCGAGCCGCGGACTGCCCAGCTCGCGGCGGAGACCCGCGGCCTGCCCGGCGCCATATGGTCCCTGCTCAACCGGCGCCTGCTGGTGTTCGCCGGCTGCGTCGGGCTGTTCCACTTGTCCAATGCCGCCATGCTGCCGCTGGTCGCCAACGAGGTCACGCGCAGCACCGGCGCGGGCGCCAACCTGGTGATCGCGGCCTGCGTGGTGGTGCCGCAGGCCATCGTGGCCGGGCTGTCCCCACTGGTGGGCCGCACGGCGGACACCTGGGGCCGGCGGCCCGTGCTGCTGCTGGGCTTCGCCGCCCTGCCGGTGCGCGGCGTGCTGCTGGCGCTCAACGCCCATCCGGCTTACGTCGTGTTGGTGCAGTCGCTCGACGGCATCAGCTCCGCGGTGTTCGGCGTGATGCTGCCGCTGGTCGCGGCGGACCTGACGCGCGGGACCCGGCGCTTCAACCTGTGCATGGGGCTACTCGGCCTCGCGGTCGGCGCCGGCGCGACGCTGAGCACGGCGGTGGCCGGGCTGATGGCGGACCGCTTCGGCAACGGCCCGGCGCTGCTGGCGCTCGCCGCCGCGGGCTTCGCCGGGGTGTTGGGCTTGCTAGCCTTGCAGGAAACGCAGGAATCGCGGTCGGGCCGTTCCATCGCGGGAGCCTTTCGCGCCGACGCGCGTTGAACTGCCATCAACAGTAGGAGAGTTGCTTCATGAAAACCCTTCTGATCGCGGCCGGCGCCCTCGCCCTCATGGTCGGCGGCCTCGCGCCGGCGCAGGCAGCGGGCTGCCTCAAGGGCGCGGCCGTGGGCGGCATCGCCGGGCACGTCGCGGGCCACGGAGTGCTGGGCGCCGCCGCGGGTTGCGCGGTGGGCCGCCACAACGCGAACAAGTCGGCGCGCGAGGCCAATCAAGCGCGCACGACCGACACGAACGCCAGCCCCAGCACGACCGACCGCTAGGCGACGCCCAACGCTGCCGGCCTCCCTGCCACAGGGGGCGGGCGGCGGCTTGCCTCCCTTCCATGCCTTCTGCATACACCGCCCATGCCGTCCTTCCTGCCCGGCTCGACGCCGTTCACGTCCGCCGAGGACGCACGCGCGGTCGGCGGGCCGCTTCTGCGTTTGCACCGCGCGGCGCTTGGACGGGACCCGGACGCGGCAGGATTGGCCGCACTGGTTGTGGCACGGCGCGGCGGGGCGGACCTGCTTGCCCTGGCGCGGGTGCTCACGGCGACCGCTGAATTCGCCGCTTTGCACGGCCCGGGCGATGCCGACGACCCGGCCGATGCCGCCTTCGCTGCCAGGGTTGCCGCCCAGGCGTTCGGACCCGGCGGCGACTCCGTCTCCAGTCCGCTCGCCAGGGCTCTGGAAGGGTTGGGACGCGCCGAACTTTTGGTCGCGGTGGCCGAGGCCGCGCCGGTGCGGGCACGCTCGCCGCTGCTGCCGGGCTTGTTCCCGGACGTGCCGCCCGATGATCCCGTGGCCTACGCCTTCTGGGTAGCCGCCCACGACACCGTCCCGCCGGGCGCGCTGTCCCGCGTCACGCCTAAGCCGGGACCACGCGTCGGCTTCGCCATGAGGGCGGGCGACAGCGAAATCGAGGCCGTGCTGCGCTCCGCCGCCTCCTTGCAGGTGCAGGTGCATGGGGATTGGGAGCTGCGCCTGGCCTGCCAACTGCACTCGGCCTGGCCGCGCCGCGCCGTCATGGCCTTGGCCGAGGCCGATGCCCGCGTCGTCATCGTCGATCTGCCGCCGCTGACTTCGGCAATCGAGGCGGTCAACCTCGCCCTCCGCTCCGTCGCCGGCACGGTCGCCGGCCTGCTCGAACCCGGCGACACGCTGCCGCCCACGGCGCTGCTTGAGGCGCTGTCGGCCTTCGGCCCTGACACGCTGCTGGTGTTCACCGACGAGGACCGGGCCGACTCATCCGGCCGGCGCAGCGCGCCGCGGTTCAAGCCGGATTTCAGCCCGGACGCCATGCAGGCCGCCAACGTGATGGGCCAGCTCGCCCTGTACCGGACCGAGCTGATCGCCGAACTCGGCGGCCTCGACCCGGCCGCGGCGCCTCACGAGGCTTACGACCTGGCCCGACGCGCTGCGGCTGTCGCCGGCCCGGGCCGCATCCGCCATGTGCCTGCCGTGCTGTTTCACCGCGCCGCGCCGCCGCCGTCCGATCCACCCGCACCGCCACCACCGGCGCCGCCGGAACCGTTGCCGCCGGTCAGCGTCATCATGCCGACCCGCGACCGGGCCGACCTGCTGGCCGTCGCCGCCCGCGGCGTGCTGCGGAATACCGATTACCAGGCGCTTGAGCTGCTGATCGTCGACAATGGCAGCACCGACCCGGCCGCCGTGGCGCTCCTGGCCGAACTCGGCGCCGACCCGCGGGCGCAGGTGCTGCCGTTTCCCGGCGCGTTCAACTTCTCCGCCATGAACAACGCCGCTGCCTGCCGCGCCCGGGGCCGAGTCCTGCTGCTGCTCAACAACGACGTGCAGCTGACCGACCCCGGCTGGCTGCGCGCGATGGTGGCCCATGCCGTGCGGCCGGACGTGGGCGCGGTGGGGGCGCGGCTGCTATACCGCGACGGCAGCTTGCAGCATGGCGGCATGGCGCTGGGTCCGGGCGGGCGCGCGACGCACCGGCTGCGGGGGGCGCCGCGGGACGCGCCGGGCTACCTGGGTCAACTGGCGGCGACCCGGGACGTGTCCGCGGTCACGGCCGCTTGCCTTGCCATGCGGGTGGACGTTTGGGCGAAAGTGGGGGGCATGAATGAACAGTTGCCGGTTGCCTGGAACGACGTGGACCTGTGCCAGCGCGTCCGCGCCGCCGGGCTGCGCGTGGTCTGGACGCCGCATGCCGTGCTGCTGCACCTGGAAGGCGAGACCCGCGGGGAGGACGCGGCCGACCCGGCCCGGCAGGCGCGCTTCCTGGCAGACGGGGCGCTATACCGCGCGACCTGGGGCAGCGCCGCGGATGACGACCCGTTCCTCAACCCGAACCTGTTCGCAGGCGACCATCAGCTTCTGCTCGCGCCGCCGCGGCGCCCGCGGCCATGGTGGTGACGCGCTCCGCCCTGCCCGCCCCGGTTGCCAATCCCGGGCGAATCTGGTTTCAGTCCCAAGTGGCTGCGCCACGCCAACTTCCTGAATTGGAACCGGGTTCTGGACCAAAGCCTGACCGATCCGCCGAGGCTTGACCCGGTCACGGCCGACACGTTGAACCGGCTGCGCGACCCCGCGCTCGACCCGCTGTTCCTGCGCCCGTCGCTCGTCGGCGTCGAGAGCGCCTGGTATGGCCATGTCCCCTTCGCCCACTGGATCGTCGCCGCCTGTCGCCCCCGGGTGCTCGTCGAGCTGGGCACCCACAACGGCGTGTCCTACGCGGCTTTCTGCGAGGCCGTGGCCCAGTTCGGCATCGACGCCCGGTGCTACGCCGTCGATACCTGGCAGGGCGACGAGCACGCCGGCCACTACGGCGACGCGGTGTTCGAGGCGCTGCGGCGCTTCCACGACGCGCGCTTCGCCGGCTTCTCCGAGCTGCTGCGCTGCACCTTCGAGGAAGCGCTGCCGCACTTCGCCGACGGCTCGGTCGACCTGCTGCACATCGACGGCTTCCACACCTACGACGCGGTGCGCGGGGATTTCGAGTCCTGGCGTCCCAAGCTCTCCGACCGCGCCGTGGTGCTGTTCCACGATACCAACGAGCGGCGCGGCGACTTCGGCGTCTGGCGCCTGTGGCGGGAGCTGCAGGCAGCGCATCCAGGGTTCGAGTTTCTGCATAGCCACGGCTTGGGCGTCCTCGCCGTCGGCCCTCATGCGCCTGAGGACGTATTAGCGCTGTGCCGCCTGGGCGACAAGGCCTCGGTCGTGCGGGAGCGCTTCGCCCTGCTGGGCGAGCGCTGGATGGACCATTTCGAGCAGACCCGGGCCATCGCCGCGCAGCAGCGGGCGGAGGCGCGCAACGCCGGCTATGCCGCCGAGGTCGCGGCGCTGCAGGGCGCCCGGGACGACGCGGCGCGCGCCGGGGCCGAGGTCGAGCGGCTGACCGGGCAGCTTGCGGGCTTCGACGCGCTGCGCCGCGAGGCCGACGAGACCCGGGCCGAGCTGGAAGACGCTTGGGCCTACCAGGCGACCCTGAAAAACCAGCTCGCCCAACGCGACGCCCACACCGCGGAGCTGTTGGCGATGCTCGCCGCCCGTGCCGAGGATTGGGAACGGGTGCATGAGGTGCTGGCCGGCCAGAATGCCGAGCTGGCCAGGGTGCGCGCGGCGCTCGCACAGGCAGAGGCGCTGCAGGCGGCGACCTACCGGTCCGCTTCCTGGCGCTTCGCCGCCCCGGTGCGCCTGCTGGGCCGGCGCGCGCCTTGGCTCGGGCGCGGCATGCGGCGCGGGCTGCGCCTGGCTGGGATGGCGCTGTCCGGGAAGCTTGCGGCCCACCGCCGCCTGCGGGCGCGGCGGGCCGAGGAGGTCGCCGCCCTGCGCGCCTCCCCGCTGTTCGACGCCGGGTTCTACCTGGCGAGCCATCCCGGCCTGGCCGCGGCGCGGCATGACCCGGCCGCCCACTTCGCCTGGGTCGGCGCCCAGTCCGGCGCCATGCCGAACCGCTACTTCGATACGGCTTGGTACCTCGCCCGCAATCCCGACGTGGCGGCGAGGGGAGAGAACCCCCTGCTGCATTGGCAGCGGGAGGGGGCAGCGCGGGGTCTCGACCCGAACCCGTTCCTGGACGTGGACTGGTACTTGGCGCAGAACCCGGACGCTGCCGGGTGCAACGCGCTGACCCATTGGATCGGCGTCGGCCGGGCGGCCGGACGCGACCCGAACCCGATGCTGGACGCCCGCGCGCTCACGCTGGACCACGGCGGGGGGCCGGACTTCGACCCGATGCTTTACTGGTGGCGCCACGGCGTCTGCGACGGGCTGAACCCGCATCCGCTGTTCGACGCCGCCTGGTATCGCGCCCAGCACAGCCTGCCCGCCAGCGCCGACCCGCTGGCGCATTGGCTGGAGGTTGGCCGGGCCGCAGGCTTCCCGGTGTCGCCGCACCAAGCGCCCGGAGCCGACGCGCCGCCGGCAGTCTCCTTTCCCATCGAGCCTGCGCCCGACGTCTCGGTCATCGTGCCGGTCTATGGCCACTACGCCGACACCCTCCGTTGCCTGCAAGCCGTCATGCGGCACAGCGGCGACGCGGTTCGCTACGAAGTCGTCGTCGCCGACGACAAGCCGGCCGGCCGCGTCGCGCCGCTGCTGCGGGAGCGCGTGCCGGGCCTGCGCATGGTCGAGAACGCCGTCAACCTCGGCTTCCTGCGGAGCTGCAACAACGCGGCCGGTTCGGCGCTTGGGCGGCACATCGTGTTCCTCAACAACGACACGGCGGTGCGGCCGGACTGGCTGGCGCCTCTCGTGCGCCTCGCCGACGCCGACCCGCTGGTGGGCCTGGTCGGCGCCAAGCTGCTGAACGCGGACGGCACGGTGCAGGAGGCCGGCGGCGCGGTGCTGCGCCATGGCTGGGGCCTGCCCTACGGCGCCGGGCGCGACCCGGCGGCGCCCGAGGTCAACTTCGTCCGCGACGTGGACGTGGCGGTCGGCGCCTGCATCTTGGTCCGCCGGGAAGCGTTCGAGCAGGTGGGCGGGTTCGACGACCGCTACGCGCCGGCGTTCTACGAGGAGTTCGACTTGGCGTTCACCCTGCGCGACCGCGGCTGGCGCGTGGTCTATCAGCCGGCCAGCGCCGTCGTGCACCACGGCAGCAACTCCTATGGGACGGAGGCGCGGGACCGGCACAGCCAGGCGAACCATGCGAAGTTCTGCGCCAAATGGGCATGCACGCTGCTGGGCCAGCCTCTGCCGAACGCGCCGGAGCTGCAAGTCCGCAGCTGCCCGGCGCCGCTGGGCGTAGCCTTGGTGATCGACGACCGCGTGCCGGAATGGGACCGCAACGCCGGCGCCGTCACGCTCAACCAGTACCTGCACCTGCTGCAAGACATGGGCTACCAGGTCATTTTCTGCCCGGCCTTCGACGCCACGCCCACCCAGCCCTACACCGCCGCCTTGCAGCAAGACGGAATCGAGGTGCTGCACGCCCCGGAAACGCTGGACCGCTGGCTGCGGGCCAATGGCCGGCAGCTCGACCTCGTGTGGACCGCCCGGCCCGACGTGACCGGCCCCATCCTCGACCTAATCCGGGCGGAGACCCGGGCGCTGGTCCTGTATTACACGCATGACTTGCACCACCTGCGCGAACGACGGCGCTGGGAGTTGGAAGGCGATCCGCACGCGCTCGCGGAAAGCAAGCGCCTGAAGCGGATCGAGACCCGCATCTTCGCGGAGGTGGACCGCGTGATGCCGCCAAGCGAGGAG
>CAXUJE010000186.1:0-933 GCA_964251035.1 uncultured Acetobacteraceae bacterium | reverse complement strand
TGATCCCGCCCTACCTCCTGCCCGCCACCCCCTTGGCCCGATTTGGCCCGGCTCCCGGGCGGGACGCGCTGATCTTCGTCGGCGGCTACAACCACCTGCCCAACGTCGATGCGGCAGTCTGGCTGGTGCAGGACATCATGCCGCTGGTCTGGTCAGCACTTCCGGACGTACGCTTGCTGCTGGTCGGCAACGCCCCGCCGCCCGCGGTCGAGCGCCTGGCGAGCCGGCGCGTCACCGTCACCGGATTCGTCCCGGACGTGGCGCCGCTTTATGCGCAGTCCCGGCTGTCGGTGAACCCGCTGCGCTATGGCGCCGGGGTGAAGGGCAAGATCGTCGCCAGCCTGCAGGAGGGCGTGCCGGTCGTGACCACGGCGGTGGGCAACGAGGGCCTGGGCCTCGTCCACGGCGCGGAAGCCTGGATCGCCGAAGCCGCCGCCGACCTTGCCGCTGGGATCGTCGCCCTTTATCGCGACCCCGCGCGCTGCGCCGCGATGGCGCAGGCGGCCCAGTCCGTGCTGCGCCGCCGGTTCAGCGAGGACGCGGCCCGGTCGGCGCTCATGGGCGTCTTGGGCCAATGGTCGTGCCGGGTCTGCGGACGGTCCGCCTCCGCGCCTCCCCTCCCCTGCCCGGATTGCGGCAGCGGCACGGAGGCGCAGGTCCTGGCCAGCGCCATCCTGCAGGGGCTGCCCGCCGGCCAGCGGCGCAGCATCGCCGACGTGGCGTCCCGCCTCGCGCGGCTGTCCGTCCGGGTGTGCGACGACGTGCCGCCGGCCCTGGCGGCGCGGCTGGACGGCGGAGTCCGCGGCGACGGGCCGTGCGAACTGCTGGTCGGCGGCGCGGCCCTTGATCCAGCGGCGGCGCTCGCTGTCCTGCGGGGGGGGGCCCCCGGGGGGCGGCCCCCCCGCGCCGCCGGCGCGGGCCCCCGGATCGCGG
>CAXUJE010000185.1:0-10456 GCA_964251035.1 uncultured Acetobacteraceae bacterium | reverse complement strand
GCGGTGCAGCGCGCGGTGGACGCGCTGCGCGCCCGGTTCGGCGAGGGGGTGATCGGACGGGGCCGGGGGCGGTGACCGCCCGCGGGATGCCGCCCGGCCGTTCGTAACGTCCTTGACGCCAAGAACGCTCGGCAAGGTGACTTATGCCACAGACGCCAAGGGTCGGCCCCGTGCATCCATCAGGCCTCACGAACGCCAGGAGGCACGCATGACCCACCAAACGCCCAGCACGCTCCGCTTCGCCGTCGTCGCCCAACTCAGCGAGAACGCATGGCACACGGCCGCCCACGTCGTCGCCCGCGCCCGCGCCGCCCGGCGGCAAGGCGCCACGGCAGACGCCTACCGCACCAGCGCCGAGGGCCTTGACTGCCAGGCCGACCGCGCGGAGGCGCTGCTGTTCGGCCGGGCCGTCAAGACGTTCCGCACCGCCGCCGCGGAGAACAGGCTGACCGCGGACGCGCTGGAGGTGCTTGAGGGCCGGATGGGGTCGCACTGCCGGTGACCATTTTATAGATCTTGCCGACGTTCGATGATCAAGCCCGCGCGCCGCGGTGCCCCGGCGCAAGCTCATGTTACGAATGAAACTGAATTCACTAGTTGGACACAGCTACGTCACCACGTTTCACGCCAATTCTTGTTTATATAAACTAGCGATAAATAAAGATTTCCGAATAATCGCAAACTATAATTGGAACGGCGTGACAGGCGACTACCTCGACCCGGCGCAGTGGACCCCGGGCGACGTGCCGCTTTACGGGTCCGACAACGTCGCTACGATCAGCGCCGGCACCGCCACCCTGAGCGACGCCGAGCCGAACGGCATCACGCTCACGCTGGACGTCGTCCAGCCCGGCACCGCCGCAGCCAGCCCGACCCTGGCGCTGAGTAACGCGGCGCTCGGCCCCGACATGACGCTCGACGCCGTCGGGCAGGCGACGCTGGGAGTGGACGGGTACGACACGACCTATGGCCAGATCAACGTCTCCCCGCCGGGCACCGCGGGATTTCAGGGGCGCGACACCCTAACCATCAACATCGGGACAGGATCGCAACTGAACCAGGAAGGGACGATCGCGGTCGTCTCGCCGCAGACCGTCGGGTCCACGGGGGCGACCCTGTTCGTCAACGGGTCCGGCACGCTGAACAACGACGGGGAGATCTACTTCGGGCCGGGCAGCGTCGGCCAGTTCGGGAACAGTGCCCAGTCCCCGTACAGCGTCACCGGCTCCGGCACCATCACGTTGGACCATGCCACCGCGAACCTGTTCGGCGCGGCCAGCACGGAGACGGTGGATCTGCTCGGAGGCACGCTCAACACCTCCGTGTCCCTGGGGGCGACGATCAAGGACTGGAACAGCGACGGCACCCTGGCGTTCAACCCCTCCGCCATCGTCAGATCGGTCCAGTTCAACCAGACCTCGGACACCGGCGGGGACCTGCAGTTGTTCGGGGCTGCTGGGCAGATCGGCGACCTGCACCTGCTGGGCACCTATGCGACCTCCGACTTCACGGTTGGCCAGGGGGGCAACAGCGGCGTCAGCAGCATCACCGCGACCGGGCACGCGCCGCCGCCGGCATAGCGTGCCGGCGCCCCCCGAAGCGACGGGAACCTTCTTGGCGGCACGGAAGTAGAGGGGGGGCGGACGAAGCGCGGCGGCGGTTTGCCAGCGGGACTATGGAGCGGCAAGCGGCCCGGCGGCGATGTGACCGGGCAGCGGCTGGCAGCTTGGGCGCTCGTCTCCATCTGATGGCAGCCGCTGCCGCAGACTGAGGTGCCATGGTTGACGATGAGGAGGGCGGCACGCGCCGCACGGGCCGGGGGCCGAAATTAGCAATGGCCTTGGCGGGGCCGCTGCTGCTCGCCGCCGCATGTTCCCGGCACGCGGCGCCCTCCGCGATCCTGGACGCCGGCAAGGTGGGGTCCGTCGCCGTCGGCCGCTCCTCCCGCGCCGACGTGTTCGCCGCCTTGGGACAGCCCAGCCGCACGGAGCGGAGCGCAGGCGGCGAGGCCTGGGTCTATGAGGCGAGGACAGGCGACCCGGCGGGCCGCGGCTGGATGAACGGGGTGTCGGCCGCGTCCGGGGTGGCGGGCGCGTTCGTGCCCTACGTGGGCCTGATCGGGTCCGGCCTCGGCCTTGCGGGCGTGGGCGCAGACGCGATGCGCGCAGACCCGCAGGCAGTCAGCCTGGCGGTGACGTTCCGGGAAGACGGCGTGGTGCGGGACTGCGCCTACTCCAGCACCGCCGCGCCCTCGGGCGTCCCTGGGTCGGCCGCGGGCGCGGCCACGCTGATCGACTGCCAACGGCCGGTGCCGGGCGTCGTGCCCGCCCGTTAGGCCGTGCCGCCGCGGGCGGTCACGCGATGTTCACCGCGCGCCAGGCATCCCGCGCGGGGCTGCCGGGTTCTCGCCGAAACAGCATTTCGAGGACCCCGCCCATGCGCGCACTGACCTGGCACGGCAAAGAAGACATCCGCTGCGATACCGTTCCGGACCCGACGATCCAGGAGGGCCGCGACGCCATCATCAAGGTCAACGCTTGCGCCATCTGCGGCTCCGACTTGCACCTCATGGGCGGCTTCGTGCCGACCATGGAAAGCGGCGACATCCTGGGCCACGAGTGCATGGGTGAGGTCGTCGAGGTCGGCCGCGACAACACCAAGCTCAAGATCGGCGACCGCGTCGTGGTGCCGTTCACCATCTGCTGCGGGGAGTGCCGGCAGTGCAAGTGGGGCAACTGGTCCTGTTGCGAGCGCACCAACCCGAACGGCGAGATGCAGGCCAAGCAGTACGGCTACCCTCTGGCCGGGCTGTTCGGCTTCTCCCACATCACTGGTGGCTTCCCCGGCGGCCAGGCGCAGTACGTCCGCGTGCCCTACGCCGACGTGGGTCCCATCAAGGTGCCGGACAGCCTGACCGACGAGCAGGTGCTGTTCCTGTCCGACATTTTCCCGACCGCCTTCATGGCGGCCGACCACTGCGAGATCGGCCCGGAGGACACCATCGCCATCTGGGGCTGCGGACCCGTTGGCGTGCTGGCGGCGAAGTCCTGCTTCCTCCTGGGCGCCAAGCGGGTGATCTCCATCGACACGGTGCCGGAGCGCCTGGCGCTGGCACGGGAGGCCGGCGCGGAGACGATCGACTTCGGCACCCAAAACATCCAAGACACGCTGATGGAGATGACCCACGGCCAGGGGCCGGACGCGGTGATCGAGGCGGTGGGCATGGAGGCCCACGGTGCCGACACGCTGATGCAGAAGGTAAGCTCCGCCGTGATGTCGGCGACGGTGAGCATGGAGCGTCCCTTCGCGCTGAACCAGGCGATCCTCGCCTGCCGGCCCGGCGGCATCGTGTCGATGCCGGGCGTGTTCGCCGGGCAGGTCGGCCCGGTGGCGCTAGGCGCGTTCATGCAGAAGGGCCTGACATGGAAGACCGGCCAGACCCATATGCAGCGCTATCTCAAGCCGTTGCTGGAGCGGATCGAGAAGGGTGAGATCGATCCGTCCTTCATTATCTCGCACCGGGCCAGCAGCCTGGAGGACGGGCCGGAGCTTTACAAGACGTTCCGCGACAAGAAGGACAAGTGCACGAAGGTGGTGCTGCGCCCGAACGGGTGAGACTGGCGGGGTTTGATTGTCATGCCTGAGTGCCGTCCGGTTTGGGACGGTGCCCTTGGCTTCAAACGAATTGGAAGTTGGCCGGGGTCAACGAGCTTTGGGATATCCCTGAAAGGTCTATTATTGCGCCGCCATGCAGGCCGATGTGCGTCGTATCCTGGGGATACTCGGGTCCCCCTACAGTGGTTTGACTGAAAGCCAACGCGCTGAAATTCGCCGCCAGTTGCTTCGGGATTTGCAGGACGTCGCGGCTGGTTTCGAATACGTCGATCGATGCGCGGCCCGGACCCTGGAACGTCGCAGTGACATAATTGGCTTCTGATGGCGAAACAAGTTTGACATTGTTCGGGAGCCCGAAGATGAAGCTGGGCGATCCAAGCACCGTTTGCGGTCGGATATATACGGAGGTGCCCGCACCCCCGATCTGCGGCGGCGCCCCACCCGACAGTTCGGCGACCTGCGTTTTCAGAGTCGCAAGGGTGACCGTCTCCTGTGGCGAGTAGGCGTTGAACGGGTTGGCTCCGAATTCCGACTTAGCCGCCGCCAGTTCGACCGGGCTGGCCTGCCGTCCAGCAACGGCTTGGTATGCGGCGTTGATGGCGTTGGTAAACTGCGGGGTGGCCGCTGCCGCCGCAGTGGTGGCTTGCGCGGCCAATGTACCTGCCGAATTCCCGTAACTGGAGCCGGGGCATGACTTCGCCAGATGACCCACGATGCCCTGCTCGATGGCGCTGACCTGGGCCGCGCTTGGCGCCACGCCCAGCAGCAACCGATACTCGGCTTCGACGAAGGGCACCGAGGTCGGAGTGCCTGCCACGGCCGCCGGCAGACTGGCGCCCCCGGCCAACGCGCGTTCAGCCGAAGCGAGGTCGGCCGGCCCTGGAGCCGTCCCGAACGCGGTCTGGAACTGCGCCGCCAGGCCCCGGATCGCCTCGGCGGACGTGGACAGGTAGGTGCGGATGGCGGCGAGGCTGGACCCGGCGGCGATCATCCGCTCATCCACCACCAGCTCGTTCGGGCTGATCGCGCGGTTCAGCTCGGTCTTGTAAAGGGACTGCAGCTTGCCTGCGGCCTCATTCATGATGCTGAAATAGTCGCGCAGCGCACCCAGGCTGCCGCCGCTCGCCAGGTAACTCCGATGACCCTGCAATTCGTCTATCCGTGGCGAGCGGCCAACCACATCGGCGTAGAGCTGGGTCAGCGCGATATCGGCGTAGCCCGAGTTGGCCAGAAAGGCGCGCAGCGTGGCGACGGAGGTGCCGTTCGCGACCTGCTGCTGGTTCAGCGCCAGTTCGGCCACGGTCGGGTCCCGGCCGATGGTCTGTTGGTAAGCCAGGACCAGCGCCTGCTGGGTATCCTGCACGTTGACCATAGAATTGCACTTCTCCTTTGGAATGCAGCCTATGGTGACGTTGCGGTCTGATTACGGCCGAAGTTGGATTAGATTTTGCAATGAGTAAAAATTGCGACGTGTGGATCGCGTCCCTGGCCTCGCCGCTGCCGGCTAAAGGTCCAAAGGCGTGAGGTCCAGCCCGTCGTAAAGCCCCGACATGGCGACCTCGACCCCGATCTCCGGCATCGCGAGCGTTCCGCTGGCGTCCAGCGTTTCAAGGCTCCAGCCAGTCTCCATGCGGGCAATGACTGTGGCGGCGGCTTGGTTCTGCTCCAACATGACGTAGCGCTGAACTGAGGGCAACGAACGGTATTCCCGCAGCTTCGTCGTACGGTCGGTTTCGGCAGTGCTTTCGGACAGCACCTCGAAGATCACGACGGGGTTGGTGACAATCGTAGAGGTACCGTCAACCGGCGTGCAGGACACGAAAGCGTCGGGGTAGCGGTATTTTGAGCCAATCTCGACTTTCAAATCGGGGCCATACGGCCGACATGGCTTGCCACGCAGGCGGTTGTTCAAGGCCGTAATGATATTGCCCTGAATCACTGAATGGGCGACCGTGCCGCCTGTCATCGCGACCGGCTGGAAGCCATCGAACTCCCATCGCAGTTCTTGCTTGGCCTCCCAGACCAGGAACTCCGCTGGCGTCATCGTCTCGTGTTGCAACTGGCTCATCGGCCACACCCTTCAGACCTCAGCCCACAATAGAGCATTCCCTCGCGATACACCCCCTATTTCCCCGGCCGCACCCGGCGCAGCAGCAGCCGCACCGATCCCGGGTTGGCCGCATGGGGGTGCGCTGCCGCCAGCACCAAGGGCCGCAGCTCCGGCTGGTTCAGCCATAGCGGGAACTCGCGCCGGATCACCCCGCCCGTCTCGCCGCTGCCGCGCCCGGTGATCACCTCGACGCAGCGCAGCTTCTCCGCGTGCGCGCTGCCCAGGAACTCCCGCAAGGCCGAGAACGCCCGCTGCGCCGTGCGCCCGTGCAGGTCCAGGGTGCGGGTGGCGGCGAGCTTGCCGGTGCGGAAGCGGGTCCAGGTGGCATTGTCGACGCCGGGCGGGTGGTGCCCGATCATCACCGGGGTCAGCCGCTGCATGACCGGCAAGGACACGCGCGGCGTGGGATGCGAGGCCGACAGGGGCGGCGCGGCCGGCTCCGCCGGGGCCTCCGGCACGGCAACACCGGCCCGGGGCAGGACATGGCGGACATACAGCGCCCAGGTGGCGCGGTCCTGCTCGGACAAGCCCTGGCGGCGCGGCGCGGGCATCAGGCGGAGCGGGCGTCCGGGTCGTCCTCGATCAGCACGACATGGAGGCGGCGCGGGCCGTGCGCGCCAAGCTCCAGCGTCTGCTCGATGTCGGCGGAGCGGGACGGGCCGGTGACGAGCATGACGTTGCGCGGCATGAAGCCGCCGGTCGCGGCATCCTGCCGCTCGCGGCGCAGCAGGTCCCAGGCGTCCTCATATGCCCCCACGACGCGGCTCGTGCGCAGCACCACGACGGCGGTGTCGGCGAGCAGGTTGAGCGTGGTCGGGCGCTCCGGCGCGGAGGGCAGCATCAGGGTGCCGGTCTCGGCGATGCCGGCGAAGCCGTGCTGCAGGCTCACCAGGTCCGTGCCCTCCGCCCGGCCCTCGCGGATCAGCAGCAGGGGACGCGCGGACCACGGGATGGCGCGCAGCTCCGGGTGCGGCGCCATGACGAGGTGTGAAGGCAGGTTCTGCCCGGCCAGGTACTCCGCCACCGCTTCCGGCACCTCGTCGCCGCCGGGCACGCGGGTGACGGTGCCGAACTCCTTCTCGATGTTGCGGACCAGAAGCGCGACTTGGTCGGGCCGGGGCACCTGGCTGCGGGCGGGGACCAGGTGCCGCGGCGGGTGCGCCATGCGTTCCCGCAGCATCGCCGCCTGGTCGCCCGGCAGCGGCCCGCGCTTCAGCCCACGACGGATCGCGCCGAGGATCGCTTCCTTGCTCATCGGCCCGCCCGCTGCTCGCGGGCATAACGGGCGAAGAAGGTGGCGCCCTCGGGCGCCGGCAGGTCCCGGCCCTCCGTCCAGCCGCCGGCGAGCGGCAGGCTGGCGAACCGCCCGCGGCGCCGCCCCATGAGGCCGAGCGCCACCGCGCCCGCCCGCGCCGCGCGGCGATACAGCGCCGGGCGCCGGGCGAAGTAGGCCCAGAGCGCCAGGTTGCCGCGGATGCCGCCGGGCTGCAGGTGCCGCTCGAACTCGCGCTCCCGCCAATGGCGCATCATCTTGGGCAAGGGGATCTTCACCGGGCACACGCTCTCGCACTTGCCGCAGAAGGTGCTGGCGTTGGGCAGGTGCCCGGCCTTGTCCACGCCGATCAGGCTCGGGGTCAGCACGCTGCCCATGGGGCCGGGGTAGACCCAGCCATAGGCATGCCCGCCGACCGCGCCGTACACCGGGCAATGGTTCATGCAGGCGGCGCAGCGGATGCAGCGCAGCATCTCCTGGAACTCGGTCCCCATCATCGCCGACCGCCCGGCGTCCACGATGACGACGTGGTATTCCTCCGGCCCATCCAGATCCCCCAGGCGCCGCCCGCCGGTGCTGAACGTGGTGTAAACCGAGAAATCCTGGCCGGTCGCGGAGCGCGCCAGGATGCGCAGCAGGCTCGTCGCGTCCTCCAGCGTCGGCACCACCTTCTCGATGCTGGCCAACGCGATGTGCACGCGCGGCAGCGTCTGCGTCAGGTCGCCATTGCCCTCGTTGGTCACGATCACGCTGCTGCCGGTCTCGGCGATCAGGAAGTTGGCGCCGGTGATGCCCACGTCGGCGGCCAGGAACCGTTCCCGCAGCTTGGTCCGCGCTTCCGTCAGGATGTCGCGCCGCTCGGCGAACACCCGGTCCGCCGGCAGGTCGGTGTGGGACAGGCGGAACTGCGCCTCCCAATCCTCCCGGTTCAGATGGAAGGCAGGCGCGATGATGTGGCTCGGCGTTTCCTGGCGGAGTTGGATGATGTACTCGCCGAGGTCCGTCTCGATCGGCGCGATGCCGTTCGCCTCCAAGTGGGCGTTGATGCCCAACTCTTCGGAAATCATTGATTTTCCTTTGGTCACCGTCCGCGCGCCCGCGTTGCGGCAAATCTCCAAGACGGCGGCGCGGGCGTCGTCCGCGGTGCTGCACCAATGCACGTGGCCGCCAGCACGCTGCACGTTGGCCTCGAAGGTTTCCAGGTAGAAGTCGAGGTTGGCCAACGCATGGTTCTTGATGTCCCGCCCGATGTCGCGCAGGCGCTCGAACTCCGGCAGGTTGGCGACGGCGGCGGTGCGCCGGGCCATGAACTGCGGCTTGCTGAACGCCAGCGCCTTCTGCAGCCCGGCGTCGGCCAGGGCATGGTGCGCGTTGGTCTTGAACTCGGGCGAGGTAGTCAGCATGGGCGTCTCCCGGGCCACGGGCAGCGGGCGTGGCGGATGTTGTTCTGTAATCTAGCGCGCATGCGGCCCTGCGCCAGTCCTGCGCCATGGACGGGCGGGCGGCCTGCTGCCAAACAGCGCCGCATGACCCTGTCCCGCCGAACCGTCCTTACCGGCGCCCTCGCCGGGCTGTCCCGACGCGCGGCAGCACGGCCCCGGCCGCTGCGCATCGGCGTGCTCACCACCCTGTCCGGCCCGGCGGCGGACGGCGCCGGGCAAGGCTCGGTGATCGCCGCCCGCATGGCGGCGGAGGCGCGGCCGGACCTCGCGGTGGACATCCTGGCGGCGGACATGGGGGAGCGCCCGGATATCGGCGTGGGCCTGGCGCGCGCTTGGTTCGACCGTGAGGGCGTGGATGCCGTGCTGGACGTGCCGAACTCGGCCACCGCGCTGGCCGTCGCGGAGGTGGCGCGCGACCGCAACCGCATCGCCCTGTTCAGCGGCCCCGGCGCTGCCACGCTGACCGGCACGGCGTGCAGCCCGAACCACCTGCAATGGACTTACGACACGGCGGCGCTGGCCGCCGGCACCGCCGCGGCCCTGCTGGCGGAGGGCGGCGGCACCTGGTTCTTCCTCACCGCCGACTACGCCTTCGGCCACGCCCTGCAGCGCGACGTGACCACCGTGGTCGAGGCCGGCGGCGGGCGCGTGCTGGGATCGGCCGCGTTCCCGAACGAAACCCTGGACTTCTCCGCCCTGCTGCTGCAAGCGCAGGCCAGCGGCGCCAAGATCATTGGCCTTGCCTGCACCGGGGCGCCGTTCGAGACTTTGGTGAAGCAGGCCGCCGAGTTCGGCATCGCCCGGGGCGGGCAGCGTCTGGCGAGCCTCCTATGCCTCGTGACCAACGTGCACGCCATCGGCCTGGCCGACGCGCAGGGCCTGTTGGTGACGGAGCCGTTCTACTGGGATTTCGACCCCGGCACCCGGGCCTTCGCCGCCGCCATCGCCCCGCGCAACCGCGGCATCGCGCCCACCATGGTGCATGCCGGGGTGTTTTCCGCCGCATCGCACCTGCTGCGCGCGGTGGCGGCAGGCGCGGACCCCGGCGACGGCCGGGCAACGGTCGCCGCGATGAAGCGCCTGCCGGCGGAAGACGCCCTGTTCGGACGCAGCACCCTGCTCGCCAACGGCAGCGTCACCCACCCGATGCACCTGTTCCAGGTGAAGGCGCCGGATCAGTCGTCCGGGCCGTGGGACCTGTACCGGCGGCTGCGGACCATCCCGGCCGGGCAGGCGTTCCGCAACGCCGCCGCTTCCGGCTGCGCCATGGCCGGCTGATCAGGCCTGGACCGGCACCTCTGCCGTCCGGCCCTTTTCGGAGGCGCGGGATTGGCCGATGGGCGGCACGTCGCCCGTCATGCCGGCCAAGACCTCCGCGATGTGGCGGACCCGCACGGCGCTGCCCTCGCGCGACAACCGCCCCGCCATGTTCAGCAGGCAGCCCAGGTCCCCGGCCAGCAGCGTGTCCGCCCCGGTCGCCGCCACGTCCTTCGCCTTTTCCGACACCATGCGGGTCGAAATCTCCGGATACTTGACGCAGAACGTGCCGCCGAAGCCGCAGCACACCTCCGGCTCCACCATTTCCCGCAGCTCCAGCCCGGCGACGCCCTTCAGCAAGGCCCGCGGCTGCGCCTTCAGACCCATCTCGCGCAGGCCGGAGCAACTGTCGTGGTAGGTGGCGATGCCGGGGTAGCTGGCCGCCACGGAGTCCACGCCCATCACGTCCGTGAGGAAGCCGATCAATTCGTAGGTGCGCCCGCTCAAGTCCTCCGCCCGGGCGCGGAGGTTGGGGTCGTTGTCAAACAGATGCGGCAGGTGGTGCTTGATCATGCCGCCGCACGATCCCGAGGGGACCACCACGTAGTCGTAGCCGCTGAACGCTTCCAGCACGCCGTGGGCGATGTCGCGCGCCGTGGCGCGGTCGCCGCTGTTGTAGGCGGGCTGGCCGCAGCAGGTCTGGGCACGCGGCACCTCGACCTGGCAGCCCGCCTGCTCCAGCAGCTTGATCGCGGCGAA
>CAXUJE010000184.1:0-10522 GCA_964251035.1 uncultured Acetobacteraceae bacterium | reverse complement strand
GCTGGCATGGGTCGAGGGGCATCTGGGGCCTGACAGGCTTGCTGCCGTGGGCCACCGGGTCGTGCATGGGGGGCGGGAGTTCACCGCGCCGGCGCTGCTGACCCCCGCCACCGTGCAGGCGCTCGATGCTCTGACGCCGCTTGCGCCGCTGCACCAGCCGCACAGCCTGTCGCCGATCCGGGCGCTGATGTCGCTGCGGCCGGGGCTGGCGCAGGTCGCGTGCTTCGACACCGCGTTCCATTGCACGATGCCCGCGGTCGCCACGCGCTTCGCCCTGCCGCGCGAGTATGAGGCCGAGGGCGTCCGGCGTTACGGCTTCCATGGCCTGTCCTACGAGTACATCGCGCGCACCCTGCGGGAGACTGCGCCGGGCCTGGCCGCCGGGCGCGTCGTGGTGGCGCATCTCGGCAACGGGGCCAGCCTGTGCGCGATGCAGGACGGGCGGAGCGTGGACACGACCATGAGTTTCACGGCGCTCGACGGGCTGGCGATGGGCACGCGCTGCGGCGCCCTCGATGCCGGCGTGGTGCTCTACATGCTGCAGCAGAAGGGCCTGGCCCCGCACGAGGTCGAGCAGGTGCTCTACCGCCAGTCGGGCCTGCTCGGCGTGTCCGGCGTATCGGGCGACATGCGCGTGCTGCTTGCCAGCGCCGACCCGCGCGCACGCGACGCCGTCGAGCTGTTCGTGTTCCGCGTCGCGCGTGAGACGGCGGCCCTGGCGGCGTCGCTGGGCGGGCTGGACGGGTTCGTGTTCACCGCGGGGATCGGCGAGCATGCGGCGGAGATCCGCAGCCTGGTGTGCGAGCGCCTGCGCTGGATGGGCGTCGTGCCCGACCCGGCGGCGAACGCCGGCGGCGCCGGGCGCATCAGCGCCGCATCGGGCGCGGTCGAGGTGCATGTGGTTCCGACCGACGAGGAGGCGATGATCGCGCAGCATACGCTGGCGTGCGTGGCCCGGTAAGCGCCGTTGCATCGCGGGCACAACCATTCCGGCTGGTGGTGGGCAGCCTCCGCCAGCGTGACCCTGAACTTGTTCGCGGAAGCGGAGGACCTGACATGCCGATGTTTGAAGACCGGGAACGGGCGTTCGAAGCGAAGTTCGCGCATGGCGAGGAGTTCCGGTTCCTCGTCACCGCACGGCGCGACAAGCTGTTCGCCCGCGGGGTTGCCGGGCAGCTCGGATTGGCGGACCAGGCTACGGGAAACCTGATCTCCGCCGCCCTGGCGCTGCCCGATGGCCCCGGCCACGATGCAGCGCTGTTTGGGTACATGGCGAAGGTGACCGCGGAACACGGCCGCAACGCCGACGCTGCCGAGCTTGCGGCATCGCTGGAAGATTGCGCCAAGCAGGCGCGACAGCAGCTTCTTGCGAATGTGCCCACCGGGTGATGGCTGCAGCCTGGATGGGTGGGCCGCCTGCGTCGTTTCCGATGCTGCCCGTGCAGCGCGCAATGCGGGCAGCAGAGGGTTCATTGGCCGCATCTTTCCCCGCTGGCCCGGCGATGGGGCGACCCGGCGGTGCCGTATTCGGCGGGCAAGGAGAGGCGTCCCACGGGCGGCAGAGCGCCGGTGGGCCTGGAGATCACCTACGCCCCTGGCACATGCGGCCAGGAGTGGCCAAGTCCGGCGATGGCACTGCGTCCATGCGCGGCATCAAGGAAGTTCGGGATGGATCAGGATGTGCCGGCGTGTCTCGCAGCCATGGCTGCCCTTGCCATACCGGGCAAGGGGCTGCTGGCTGTCGACGAGAACCTGGGCATGATCGGCAAGCGGCTCACGCCGCTCGGGGCCGAGGCCACCCTGGACACCCGCGTCGCCGAGCGCGGCAAGGCTTCAGCCTTCCAGGGTGACCGGCGATGCTGGTCCAATTAGGAGAGGCCCGCGACGGCGGCGCCGACCGCCGCCTTGCCTGGTCGCTGGCCGGGATCGCGGGCGCCCTGAACGCTGCCGGGTTTTACGCCGTAGGCGTGTTCTCCTCGAACATGACCGGCAACGTGTCGTCTTTGGCCGACCACCTCGCATTGGCCGACCTGGCGGCCGCCGTCCCCTACCTGGGGCTGGTGGCAACCTTTGTCTCGGGTGCGGCGGTCTCGGCCGTGCTGATCAACGCCGGGCGCAGGCGGCGCATGGCCCGCATCTACGCGCTCAGCATCCTTGCCGAAGCGGTGCTGCTGACCGGACTGGCGTCTGCGGACCTTTGGCTGACCGGGGCCGGGCGCGCGGCCCTGCTGGCCTACGGCCTCAGCTTCCTGATGGGGCTGCAGAACGCGGTGGTGACGCGCATCTCCAACGCGCGGGTGCGGACGACGCACGTGACCGGCATGGTCACGGACATCGGGATCGAACTGGGCAATCTCTTGGATCTCGCCTGGCGCCGCCGGCCGGGGAGCGTCCGTGACGCGGAAGCGGACTACAACGCGGACAAGCTCCTGCTGCATGGGGTCACGGTGCTGTCGTTCCTGGGCGGCGGCATATTCGGCGTGCTCGCCTACCTGCGGCTCGGGCCTGTCTTCCTGTTCGGAACGGCCTTTCTGCTTTTCCTGCTCGTTCTTCCCGGCATCGTCGGCAAGGGCACGGCTCTCTCGCCTCAGCACAAGGCCGGCGAGCGGCTGTGACGGGACTGCATGCGGCCGGACGCGACACCCGCCATCCCCCGCCCGCAAGGCGACCCGCGCCATGATGGGAGAAACGCCATCCTGCCTCGTGCCGGGTGAGTAGTTTCCGAGCCTGCCCTGCGTGGTCCTGACCCTGTAGGTTCGCTCTGGCGTCTGGTTCAGGCGAAGCGCTCATCCATGTCAGGAACTTACATTGACACACTCCCGGCATGGCGCATGAGCGCCGCCATTCTCCCGCAAGCGCAAGCTTCAACCGCGATGCCGGCGGGAGGCGCCGAACCGAACGGCCTTTCAAAGGCGGAAGCTGAACGCCGGCTGAAATCGGTCGGGCCCAACGCCATGCCCGACACGGCGGCGCATCCGCTGCAGAGGGCTGTGGGCAAGCTCTGGGCTCCGGTCCCATGGATGCTGGAGGCGGCGATCGTCCTTGAGGTCGCGCTTGGCCATTATCTGGAGGGTGCCATCATCGCCGGCCTGCTTGTCTTCAACGCGGGGCTTGGCCTGTTCCAGGAAGGCCGCGCCCAGGCAACCCTGGCCGCGCTGAAGTCGCGGCTCGCATTGAACGCATCGGTCCGTCGCGACGGGACATGGGCGACCCTGCCGGCTGCCGAGTTGGTGCCCGGCGATGTCATCAAGCTGTCGCTCGGCGGCGTCGTCGCCGCTGACGCCAAGCTCACCCAAGGCGAGATCCTGCTCGACCAGTCGATGCTCACCGGGGAATCCGTTCCCATCGAAGCAGGGCCCGGCCTGCAGACGTTCGCCGGCGCCTTGGTACGGCGCGGCGAGGCAGTGGCCGAAGTCACGGCCACCGGCCCGCGTACGAAGTTCGGCCGCACCGCGGAACTGGTGCGCACGGCGCATGCCGTCAGCTCGCAGCAGAAGGCCGTGCTGCGCGTCGTGCGCAACCTCGCGGCGTTCAGTGGCGCGGTGATCATGGTCATCCTTGCCTACGCCTTTTTCCTGAAGCTCCCGTTCAGCGAGATCATCCCTTTGGTCCTGACGGCGATCCTGGGGGCTATCCCCGTCGCGTTGCCGGCCACCTTCACCCTTGCATCGGCGATCGGCGCCCGCTCATTGGCAAAGACCGGCGTGCTGCCCACCCGGCTTTCCGCGGTTGATGAGGCCGCGACGATGGACGTGCTCTGCGTCGACAAGACGGGCACTTTGACCTGCAACGAGCTGACCATCGCCGAGGTGCACGCCCTGCCTGGCTTCGACGAGGCGCATCTGCTCGCCTTGGCTGCGCTGGCCAGCTCGGACGGTGGCCAAGACCCTGTCGATGCGGCGATCCGCACGACGGCCGAAAGCAAGAAGGTCACGGACGCGCCACGCTTGATGAAGTTCGTTCCGTTCGACCCGGCAACGAAGATGTCGGAAGCGACGGTGGCATCGCCAGGCGGCGGAACGCGGCGCGTCGTCAAGGGCGCGGTTGCGGCAATCAGCAAGCTGGCGCAGCCCTCACCGGCGGCGGAGGACGCGGCGCAGGCGCTCGAAGCGAAGGGGTTCCGTGTGCTGGCGGTGGCCGCGGGGCCGCGCGGTGCGATGAAGCTGGCAGGACTCATCGCGCTCAGCGATCCGCCGCGGGAAGACTCGGCCTCGCTGGTGAGCGAACTGCATGGGCTGGGCGTCCGGATGGTCATGGTGACCGGCGACGCCCCGGCGACCGCGGGCATCGTGGCCCACGCGGTCGGGCTTGACGGCGCGGCCTGCCCGCCGGGCAAGCTTCCGGACGACGTGAAGCCTGAGACGTTCGCCGTCTATGCCGGCGTGCTGCCGGAGGACAAATACAGGCTTGTCAAGGCTTTCCAGAAGGGCGGCCACACGGTGGGCATGTGCGGCGACGGCGCCAACGACGCGCCGGCGCTGCGCCAGGCGCAGATGGGCATCGCGGTGTCCACGGCGACGGACGTGGCGAAGTCCGCGGCCGGCATCGTGCTGACCAAGGCCGGGCTGGAAGGCGTGGTCGCGGCGGTCAAGGAAGGCCGGACCACGTTCCAGCGCATCCTGACCTACACGCTCAATTCCGTGACCAAGAAGATCGTGACGGTGCTCCTGCTGGCCATTGGGCTGGTCATCACTGGCCACGCCGTCCTCACGCCCCTGCTGATGGTCATCCTGCTGATCACTGGCGACTTCCTGGCGATGTCGCTGACCACCGACAACGTCCGGCCCTCCCCAAAGCCGAACGTATGGCGGATCGGCAATCTCACGATCGCTGGGACCGTCATGGGCGCCTGCCTGCTGGTGTTCTGCACGGCGGCGCTGGCCATCGGGCAGTACGCTCTGGGCCTCAGCACCGGGCAGGTCAGGACGCTGACGTTCATCGCCGTGGTCTTTGGAAGCCAGTCGATGATCTACGCCATCCGGGAACGCGAGCGCCTGTGGAGCTCACGCCCGAGCATTTGGCTTCTCGCCTCATCGGTGGCCGACATCCTGATCGCCGCGGCCCTTGCCATCATGGGCCTGGCGATGGCCCCGCTGCCGCCCTTGATCGTTGGCGGAACCCTGCTCGCTGCGACCGCCCTGGCCTTGGTTCTCGATCTGGTGAAGATCCCGGTCTTCGCCCGCTTCGGTATCGCGTGATCCGGCATACCCAAGACGTTCGCATGATCTCTCTCCAGTCAAATGAGCAGGCGCATGATGAAGATACATTCCAAGGATTTCCGCGTGCGGGAGGGCGACGATGTCAGTCTCGACAAATGGCCGACGCGGGCGGAACCCGTCTACAAATCCAAGGAAGAGTATCAGAAGCTCCTGGGGGAGCACGTGGAGCATCTGAGTTCCTTGCAGGAATTGCTCTATGCGTCGAACCGCCATGCCATCCTGCTGATCTTCCAGGCCATGGACGCGGCGGGGAAGGACGGTGCGATCAAGCACGTCATGTCCGGCGTCAACCCCCAGGGTTGCCAAGTGTTCAGCTTCAAGCACCCCACTGCAACCGAGCTGCAGCACGACTTCCTTTGGCGCACCACCCGCGAACTTCCCGAACGCGGCCGGATCGGCATCTTCAACCGGTCCTATTACGAGGAGGTGCTGATCGCCCGGGTGCATCCCGAAATCCTGCTGAACGAGGACATCCCGGACGCGCAGCAGGGTGGCAAGGGCGTCTGGCATCACCGCTACCGCTCCATCCTGGACCTGGAGCGCCACCTCAGCCGCAACGGCACCCGCATCATCAAGTTCTACCTGCACCTCTCCAAGGAGGAGCAGCGCAGGCGCTTCCTCGAACGCATCGACCGGCCGGAGAAGAACTGGAAATTCAGCGCCGCGGACCTCAAGGAGCGGGGCTTCTGGAAGCAGTACATGGCGGCCTACGAGGCCTGCCTCGGCGCCACGAGCACCAGCAAGGCGCCATGGTATGTCGTGCCCGCGGACGACAAGGAGAACGCCAGGCTGATCGTCTCCAGGATCATCCTGGACACGCTCGAAAGCCTGGACATGGCGTATCCAGCCTCAAGCGACGAGCGTCGCGACGAGCTGCTGGCCATACGCAAGGAACTCGCAGAATGAGCCAGGTCATGGCGCCGCCCCATCCCACGGCCAGGCAAGCACCGGCATCCGCGACAGGCCAACCTCAACGCCTGACCGCCGCGATCTTCGATGTCGATGGCGTGCTGCTCGCGTCGCCGCATGAGCGCGCCTGGCGCGAGGCGCTGGCGGGCTACGCCGACCCTGCCCGCTTCACCACGGCGATCTATCAGGCCCAGGTCGCCGGAAAACCCCGGTCGGCCGGCGCCCGTGCCGCCCTTGAGGCGATGGGCGTGCCGGATGCCGAGCGGCAGGCGGCGACCTATGCCGAGCGCAAGCAGGCCCGGTTGGAGGAGCTGATCCATGCCGGCAGCGTCACGGCGTTCCCCGACGCGCTCCGCTTCGTGCAGGCGCTCAGGGCGCTCGGATGGCCGATGGCCGTCGCCTCGTCGTCGAAGAACGCCGATGCCATGCTGAAGCCGATCCGCCTCCCCGACGGCAGCAGCCTGCATGATGCGTTCAGCGCCAACGTCTGCGGCCGGGATCTGCGTCAGGGCAAGCCCAACCCTGAGATCTTCCTGCTCGCCGCCGCCGAACTGCGCATCGCGCCTGCGCACTGCTTCGTCGCCGAGGACGCTCCCGCCGGCATCCAAGCCGCACGCGCCGGCGGCATGGCGGGCCTGGGCGTCGCGCGGTTGCAAGATGCCGCCGGGCTGGAGGCCCAGCACGCGGCCCTGGTGGTCGCCAGCTTGGACGAGGTCGCGCTTGACGACCTCGCCGGGGGACGCCTGTCCCGGCATCCGGCATGAACGCGCCCGTGGCGGCCCCTCTCATCTCCATGGGGCGTGCGCTGGAGCCTACGGCCGATCCAGCCTGGGTCGTCAGACAGCATGGCTTCGATCCGCTTTGCGACAGCAGCCATCAATCACGCTTCTCGGTCAGCAACGGCTTCCTTGGCATCCGCGGCGAGCGGGCGATCAACCGAGGCGCCCAAGCAGGTCTCCCGCCTCGGACCTATGTCGCCGGGCTGTTCGACGTCCGGGGAGCCGAGCAGCCTATCCCCGCCCTGGCCCCGGCAGCAGATTGGCTGCGCGTGGAGATCCTGCTGCCGGGCGGCTCGTCGGCATTGAACGCCGAGGACGTATCGAAGCATTACCGGACGCTCGACATACGGCGGGGAACGCTGCTGACCGGCGGCAGCCTGGTTGGCATGCCCGGCCTTGCGATCCGCCTGCAGGTCTTGCGCCTGGTCTCGCTCGACGAGCGTGCAATCGGGCTGCAACTGATCCGGTTGGAGGTGGAGGAGGGCGCCTTCGACATCACCTTCGAGGCGTCTTTCGACGGATTGGATTTCGGCCTGAAAGCCGACCAACTGGAGCGAGATGCCGGGGTGTGGCGCACCCGGTCGTCGGGCAAGCAACTGGCCATGGCGTCCGCGTCGTCGCTTCGCCTTGATGGCCAGGTGGTGAGGCCAGGCACGCCCAGCCCGTTCAAGTCCGTCTGGACGTGGCGGACCCGCCCGGGCCAGGTCGCGTGTTTCGAGCGCATGGTGGCCGTGGCACGGGGCGACACGCCGGCAGAGGACCCTGGCGCCGGCGTGCGTGACAAGCTCAGGTCGTCTTGCCGCCTGGGCTGGCGCGGCGTTCTTGATGCACATGCTGCATCCTGGGCAGGTCGCTGGCATTGCAGCGACGTCGTAGTCGACGGCGACCCGGCCGCCCAGCAGGCGCTGCGCTTCGCCGGCTATCACCTCAACGGCGCAGCCAACCCCGCCGACGAGCGGGTCTCCATCGCCGCCCGGGGCCTGACCGGCCCCGATTACATGGGACACGTCTTCTGGGACACGGAAATCTACCTGCTGCCGTTCTACAGCCTCACCTGGCCCGAAGCGGCCCGGGCGTTGTTGATGTACCGGTTCAACACCTTGGACGCAGCGCGGGCGAAGGCGGCTGGTTTAGGGTGGCGCGGCGCGATGTATGCCTGGGAGTCCGCCGACACCGGCGTGGAGACGACGCCGGAGCAGGCAATCGGCCCCGACCGCAAGGTCGTGCAGATCCTCTGCGGCAAGCAGGAGCAGCATATCACCGCAGACGTGGCCTATGCCGTATGGCAATATTGGCTGGCAACCGGGGACGAGCCGTTCCTGCGTGAGGCCGGCGCCGAAATCCTGCTCGAAGCCGGACGGTTCTGGGCCAGCCGCGCGAAGCTGGAGGCGGACGGCCTGCACCATATCCGCGGCGTGATCGGACCTGACGAGTATCACGAAACGGTCGACGACAGCGCTTTCACCAACGTCATGGCGCGCTGGACCATCCGGCGGGCCATCGAGGCGGCGGCGTTGCTGCGCGAGCGCTGGCCTGCCGTTTGGGCCAGCCTTTCCGCCCGGATCAAGCTGGACGGCCACGAGCTGCAGCAATGGCCGGCCGTGGCGGAGGCGATGGCAACCGGGCTTGCCCAATCCGGCCTGTTCGAGCAGTTCGAGGGATACTTCGGTCTCGAAGACATCGACCTGGCGGACTATGCCGGACGGTCGGTGCCGATGGACGTGGTGCTCGGCCGGGAGCGGATCGACAAGTCCCAGGTCGTCAAGCAGGCCGACGTCGTGGCGCTTCTGGGCCTGCTGCCAGAGGAGTTCGCAGGCGGCACGGGGGCGAAGAACTTCGCCTACTATGAGCCGCGCTGCAGCCATGGCAGTTCGTTGAGCCGGGCCATGCACGGGCTTGTCGCCGCCCGGCTGGGCCGGTCCGAGCTGGCGCTGCGGTTCTTCCGCGAAACGTCGGCGATCGATCTGGCGGACACGCACGTTGCCATCGACGGCGGGGTGCACATCGCGGCGCTTGGCGGCGTGTGGATGATCGCCGTGCTCGGTTTCGCTGGGCTGACGCTCCTGCCGGACGGGCTTGCCGTCGATCCGAAACTGCCGGCTGGCTGGTCGGGCCTGACGTTCGCCTGCCAATGGCGTGGCCGTCATCTCCGGATCCGCATTCGCGGGATCAAGCGAGATCTGGAAGCTGCTTTGGAAGCGGGGGAGCCGATGACCCTTGTCGTCCAGGGCGTGGCGCACATGCTCGGACGCGAAAAGCCGCTCCAAGTCCCCCTCGCGAACCCGGACATGGCTGGAGCATGATGCTGCTCGGGTCCCTGAGAGGCTTCGCCATCGTCGCGTCGGACGGAAGGCTCGGGACCGTTGGCGACTTCCTTTTCGACGATGCGACGTGGCATGTGCGCTGGCTGGTTGTCCGGACCGGGACTTGGCTGGCCGGGCGGGTTGCCCTCGTCCACCTGTCGGACCTCGGCCAGGTCGACCACGGCTGCCGCACACTGGCCGTCCGGCTGACAAAGGCGCAGGTCGGCGCAAGCCCGGATATCCTGCTCGACGAGCCCGTCTCGCGGCAGATCGAATACGGCCTGCACGGGTTCGTCGGCTGGGAACCCGAATGGGGCGAGGCCAGGTATGTGGCCGGGCCGCCGAGCGGGCTGGGCGTGCGTGTCTCGCAATCACGGCTGGACGAGGAGAAGGCGATGCACAAGGCGCCGCGCGGCGGCGGCTTGGCTGACCGAGGGGACCCTCATCTGCGCAGCGTGGCGGCCGTCACCGGCAATGCCGTGCGAGCCACCGACGGCCCCGCCGGCCATGTCGAGGGCATCCTTGCCGACCATGCTGGCTGGATCGTTCGCGGGGTCGTCGTGGACACGGGCCATTGGTGGCCCGGCCGCCACGTGCTGGTCCCGCCTTCCCAGGTTGCGGAGGTGAGTTGGCCGCGTCAGGAAGTCATGCTTGCCATCACCCGCGACGCGGTCAAGGCCAGCCAGCCGTGTGAGCCCGCGAGTGCCTGACCATAGGCTGGCCGGGCCGGTGCTTGCGAAGGGGTGGTGGCCCGCGCTGGCCTGAATACGCTCCGGCGGCTGCGATCACCGGCCGTAGCCAGGCCATCCATAATAGCCGTGCAGCTGTTCCTCGTAATTCCTGTCGACCATTCCGGCAGGGTCCCAGGCCGGGCTGCCTTTGACCTGGTCGCGGGTGACATCGAGCGTGACGTCGCGGTCCGGCCAGCTGATCCCGCGCACCGCGTAGGGCGACATGAGGACGTGCTGCCCGGGCCACCAGTTCCTGGTGTCGATGATCAGGTAGCGGATGCCCCAGGTCGCGTCATCGACGAGGAGGTTCTCGACGTGGCCGACCGGCCCGTCCTTGGCCTGGATGTGGTAGCCGACGACCGCGGTCACGCTTCGCAGGTGCGGATCGCCGACGGCAGGGCTGGGGCGATCGGCCTCGAGCAGGCCGGGATCGAAGTCATAGGGTGACGGCTCGAAGGCGCTGCCCATGCCGTAGGGCGAGGCGCCAAGGTAGTTTCCGCCGCCCCAAAGCGGGTCCCATCCATAATAGCCGTAGAGGTTGGTTTCCATCTGCCTTGAAACGGGCGCGTCGGACAGGATTC
>CAXUJE010000183.1:0-10556 GCA_964251035.1 uncultured Acetobacteraceae bacterium | reverse complement strand
CTAGCCGGAAGCGGCCCCATGCCGGATGGGTGCCGCGCGGCCACCGGCAGGGCAGGGGCCCGATGGGTCAGCCGAAGAAGACGTAAAGCCCGATCAGCAGCACCGCCACCGCCACCACCGCGCCCGTGGTGAAGTTGGTGAAGCGCGACCAGAAGATTTGGCGGTCGGCGATGAACGTTTCGTCGATGTTGCCCGCCGGGGCGCTCTGGGGGCTACTCTGGTTGGTCTCGGGAACGTCCATGGTCGGCCTCGTGTTGCGACGGATGCGCGCCTTCTACGGCGTGCCGGCCAAGGGCGGCAAGGGCACGGCCAGGCTGGCCGCCGGATCGTAGGCGCCGCTGAGGCCAGAGGCATGGAGGCGCAGCGCCTCGGGGTAGATGCGGTGTTCCTGGGCCAGGACCCGGGCGGCCAGGCTGGCCTCGGTGTCGCCGGGCAGCACGGGGACCGCCGCCTGGGCCAGGATGGGGCCGGCGTCCACCTCCGGCGTCACCAGATGCACGGTGCAGCCGTGCAGCTTGACCCCCTGCGCCAGGGCGCGGGCATGGGTGTCGAGACCAGGGAAGGCCGGCAGCAGGCTCGGGTGGACGTTCAGCATCCGCCCGGCCCACGCGCCGACCAGCAGCGGCGTCAGCAGCCGCATGTAGCCGGCGAGGCATACCAGGCCGATGCCGTGCTCCAGCAGCATGGCATGGATCGCGGATTCGTGCGCGGCGCGGTCGGGGCCGAACACCCGGTGGTCGATGCAGCGCGCCAGGACACCGCGCCGGGCTGCCAGATCCAGCCCCGCGGCGTCCGGGCGGTTCGACAGCACCAGCGCGGTGCGGGCCGGGTAGCCCGGCGCCTCCGCCGCGTCCAGCAGCGCGCCGAGGTTGCTGCCCCGGCCGCTGATCAGCACGGCGACGCGGGCCGGGGCCATGCCAGTGGAGGTCACGCCAGCCAGTCGGCTTCGGTGTGGACCTGCGCCGCCGCCGGGCCGTCGCCGGCCTCGACCACGCCGATCCGGAACGCCGTCTCATTATGCTCGGCCAGCAGCGCCACCGCGTCGGCGGCGTCGCGCACCACCAGCGCCATGCCGACGCCGCAGTTGAACACCCGCAGCATCTCGTCGGGCGCCACGCCCCCCGCCTGCGCCCCGCCCCCTGCCTGCGCCAGCCAGCGGAACACCGGCGGCAGCGGCCAGGCGCCCGCGTCCAGCACGGCGCGCATCCCGTCCGGCAGCATGCGCGGCACGTTGCCGGGCAAGCCCCCTCCGGTGACGTGCGCCGCCGCCCGCAGCAGCCCGGCGCGGTGCAGCGCCAGCAGAGGTTTCACGTAGATCCGGGTCGGCCGCATCAGCGCCTCTGCCAGCGTTTCTCCTGCCGCCCACGGTACCGGCTCGTCCCAGGGGAGGCCGCTGATGCCCACGACCCGGCGCACCAGGGAGAACCCATTGCTGTGCACCCCGCTGGAGGGCAGGCCCAGCACGGCATCGCCCGCCATGACGCCCGCCGGCAGCAGGGCGCCGCGCTCCGCCGCCCCCACGCTGAACCCGGCCAGGTCGTAGTCGCCGGCGGCATACAGGCCCGGCATCTCCGCCGTCTCGCCACCGACCAGGGCGCAGCCGGCGAGCCTGCAGCCCTCGGCGATGCCGGCCACCACGCGGGCGGCGTGCTCCACCGACAGGGCGCCGGTCGCGAAATAGTCCAGGAAGAACAGCGGCTCCGCCCCCTGGACCACCAGGTCGTTGACGCACATGGCCACGAGGTCGATGCCCACGCCGTCATGCAGGCCGGTGTCGATGGCGACCTTCAGCTTGGTGCCGACCCCGTCCGTGCTGCTGACCAGCACCGGGTCGCGGAAGCCTGCGGCGCGCAGGTCGAACAATGCGCCGAAGCCGCCTAAGCCCCCCATCACCCCGGCCCGCGACGTGGCGCGCGCCAGCGGCTTGATGCGCTCCACCAGCGCGTCGCCCGCCGCGATGTCCACGCCGGCCTCGCGGTAGGTGACGGCAGTTGTCGCGCCGGGGCGGGGAGGGGTGTCGGTCATGCCAATGGTCCTGTGACGCCGGGGCCTGGATGCGGTAATAGCCGGGGATGACGGGTCCGGACAGAGGCGGCGGCAACGCGGCAGCGTCGGCCGTGCCGCCACGCGGCGGGCACGACGTGCTGAACCTGCCCAACATCATCACCTTCGGCCGGCTGTGCGCCGTGCCGCTCGCGGTGTGGCTGGTGATCCAACGCCAGACGGGGTGGGCCTTCGGCCTGTTCGCGCTGGCCGGGATATCGGACGGGATCGACGGCTGGCTGGCCCGGCGCCGCGGCGGCAGCGCGCTCGGCGCCATGCTGGACCCGATGGCCGACAAGGCGCTGCTGGTCTGCATGTTCGTGACGCTGGCCGCCATCGGCGTGCTGCCGAGCTGGATCGCCATCCTGGTCGTGTTCCGCGACCTGGTGATCGTCGGCGGCCTCATGGTGATGTGGCAGCTCGCTATCCCGGTGCGGATCAAGCCGCTGCTGCTGTCCAAGCTCAACACGGCGCTGCAACTGCTGCTGGTCGGCGTGGTATTGCTGCTGGAAGGGTTCGGGCTGCAGGCGCCGTGGCTGCGCGTCCTCTTGATCTGGACGGTGGCCGCGACGACGCTCGGGTCCGGCGCCGCCTATGTGTGGAAGGCTGCGCGCCATAGATAAGGGCTTGGCGATGAAAGCACGGTGATGAAAGCCTTGGATCTGCCCCTCCCTGAACCCACGCCTCCTGCCGTGTCCTCCCCGGCCCCCGTCGCCGAGCCGGAGCCGCGCTTTCCCCTGCGCCATGCGACCCGGGCGCAGCGGTTCGGGCTGCTGGCGGGGCTGCTGGCGGTGCTCGCGGCGATGCTGCATCTGTTCGCCTCCATCCTGCTGCCTTTCGTGGTGGCGGCGGGCATCGCCTACTTCCTCGATCCGCCCACCACGCGGCTGACCCGGGCGGGGATGCCGCGCGGGCTGGCGGCGCTCCTGATGGTGGTGGCGCTGGTCGCGGCCGGGCTGCTGTTCGCCCTGCTGCTGTACCCGCTGCTGCTGGCGCAGGTCGGCATCCTGATCAGCCGGGTGCCGAGCTACGTGTACTCCGTGCGGCTCTGGGCCGGCGAGGTCATCAGCCACCTGCAGGAGCGCCTCGGCTCCGAGTTCGTGGACGAGCGGCTGCGCGACCTCGTGGGCGGCCAGGCTGGCGCCATGCTGGCCTTCCTGGCGGCGGCGCTCACCCGCATCGTCGGCGGCGGCTTCGCCCTGTTCAACGTCCTGTCGCTCGTGGTCATCACCCCCGTCGTCGCGTTCTACCTCCTGCGCGACTGGCCGCGCGCCGTGGCGCGGGTGGATGGCTGGCTGCCGCGGCGCTACGCCGGCGTGCTGCGCGCGCAGGCGCGGGAGGTGGACCGCATCCTCTCCGCCTGGGTGCGCGGCCAGGCGCTGTGCTGCGTGGTGCTGGCGCTGTACTACGCGGTGGCGCTGTCGGCGGCGGGGCTGGACCTTGGGCTGATCGTCGGCATCTCGGCCGGGCTGCTGTCGTTCATCCCGTATGTCGGCAGCATCACCGGCGGCGTCGCCAGCATCGGCCTCGCCTTCGCGCAGTTCCCGACCTGGACCGGCGTGGCGACCGTCGCCGGGGTGTTCATCCTGGGGCAAATCCTGGAGGGCTACGTGATCTACCCCCGCTTCCTCGGCGACCGGGTGGAGCTGCACGCCGTTTGGGTGATCTTCGCGCTGTTCGCCGGCGGCGCCGCGTTCGGGTTCCTGGGCGTGCTGCTGGCGGTCCCGGTGGCGGCGGCCATCGGCGTGCTGCTGCGCTTCTGGCTGCGGCGCTATCTGCAAAGCCCGCTTTACCTCGATCCCCCATGATGTCTCCACCGTGATGGCCCTCCGCCAACTGGCGCTGCCCTTCGTGCACGCGCCGCGCCTGACAGAGGCCGAGTTCCTGCCCAGCGCCGGCACGGAGGCCGCACTGGCCTGGCTGGCCGCCGAGTGGCCTGGCCAGCGCCTCGCGCTGTGGGGCGCGCCGGGGTCCGGCAAGACGCATCTGCTGCACATCTGGGCCACCCGCGCCGGCGCCGTCCTGGCGTCCGGCGGCGCGATCCGCGCCGGCGCCGCGACCGGCAACTGCTCGTCCGGGCCGCTGGCGGTGGATGACGCGGACCTCGCGCCCGAGACCGGGTTGCTGCACCTGCTGAACGCCGCGCAGGAGGCCGGCCATCCCGTGCTCCTGGCCGCCCGCACGCCGCCGGCGCGCTGGCCCACCGGGCTTCCGGACCTCGCCAGCCGGCTGCGCGCCACCACCGCCGTGCCGCTCGGCGCCGCGGACGACGCGTTCCTCCGCACCCTGCTGGCCCGCCTGTTGTCCGACCGGCAGCTGCAGGTCGCCGCCCCGGTGCAGGACTGGCTGCTCGCCATGTTGCCGCGCGACCCGGCGGCTTTGCGGGAAGCCGTCGCCCGGCTCGACCGCGCGGGCCTTGCCGCCGGACGCGGCGTCACCCGCGCCCTGGCCGCCCGGGCGCTGCAATCCCTGATGTATGACAATCACGAATCCGAGCCGGCCGACGCCTCGCCGCCCCCCCCCGCCCTGTTCTAGGATGCGCCCATGAACGAGATCAGCGCCCCGACTCTCGCCAGACCGTCCACAGGCAGCATCGCCGCCGACAGCCCGGAACGCTTCATCAACCGTGAACTGAGCTGGCTCGATTTCAACCACCGCGTCGTCGAGGAGGCGGAGAACCGCCGGCACCCGCTCTTGGAGCGCCTGCGCTTCATCTCGATCAGCGCGTCGAACCTCGACGAGTTCTTCTCGGTCCGCGTGGCCGGGCTGATCGGCCAGGCCAAGGCCGGCGTCGCGGCGATCAGCCCGGACGGGCGCACGGCGGCGCAGCAGCTGGGCGAGATCCAGCCGCGGGCGCGGGCGCTGATGGAGATGCAGCAGGCCGCCTGGCTCGACCTGCGCGGCGAGCTGCGGGAGGCCGGGATCGAGCTGTGCGAGGCGGCGGCGCTGACGGAGGCCGACCGCGCCTGGCTTGAGACCTGGTTCATGGACCGCGTGTTCCCGGTGCTGACCCCGCTCGCCATCGACCCGGCGCATCCGTTCCCGTTCATCCCGAACATGGGCCTGGTCATGGTGCTTAAGCTGCACCGCGGGGAGGACGGGCACGTCATGGACGCGCTGATCCCGCTGCCGGCGCTGATCGAGCGCTTCGTCCGCCTGCCGACGCAGGCCGACAGCCCAACCATCCGCTTCGTGCTGCTGGAGGCTCTGGTGGGGCTTTTCCTGGGCCGCCTGTTCCCCGGTTTCCGCGCGGTGGGCAAGGGCCTGTTCCGCCTGATCCGCGACACCGGCGTGGAGTTCGAGGAAGAGGCCGAGGACCTCGTGCGCTCCTACGAGACCGCGCTGAAGCGGCGGCGCCGCGGGGTGGCGATCCACCTGTCGGTCGATGCCGGCATGCCGGACGACTTGCGCGCGCTGGTGATCGACGAGCTGGACGTGGACGAGCACGAGATCCCCGGCGACGAGGTGGTGGTGCAGCACGGCATCCTGGGCGCCGCCGACCTCAAGCAGATGATCGTGGACGACCGCCCGGACCTCTTGTTCCCGCCGTACACGCCGCGCTTCCCCGAGCGCATCCGCGACTTCGGCGGCGACTGCTTCGCCGCCATCCGCGCCAAGGACATTATCGTCCACCACCCGTTCGAGAGCTTCGACGTGGTGGTGCAGTTCCTGCGCCAGGCCGCCGCCGACCCCAGCGTGGTGGCGGTGAAGCAGACGCTCTACCGCACCAGCCGCGACAGCCCCATCGTCAAGGCGCTGATCGAGGCGGCGGAGGCCGGCAAGTCCGTCACCGCGCTCATCGAGCTGCGCGCCCGCTTCGACGAGGAGGCCAACATCCGCCTGGCCCGCAGCATGGAGGCGGCCGGCGTCCAGGTCGTCTATGGCTTCATGGAGCTGAAGACCCACGCCAAGCTGTCCCTCGTCGTGCGGCGGGAGGGCGGCGCCATGCGCTCCTACGCCCACTTCGGCACCGGCAACTACCACCCGATCACCGCGCGCATCTACACCGACCTCAGCTTCTTCACCTGCGACCCCGACCTGACCCGGGACAGCGCCCGGCTGTTCAACTACATGACCGGCTACGCCACGCCCGAGCGCATGGACAGCCTGGCGTTCAGCCCGCTGACCACCCGCAGCACGCTGATGAAGCTGATCGACGCGGAGATGGCGCACGCCGCCGCCGGGCGCCCGGCGCATGCCTGGCTGAAGATGAACAGCCTGGTGGACGACCAACTGATCGACCGCCTGTATGCGGCCTCGAACGCCGGGGTGCAGGTGATGTGCGTGGTCCGCGGCATCTGCTGCCTGCGCCCTGGCGTGCCCGGCCTGTCGGAGAACATCCGGGTCAAGAGCATCGTCGGCCGCTTCCTGGAGCATTCCCGCATCTACGCCTTCGGCAACGGCCACCGCCTGCCCAGCAAGCACGCCCGCGTGTTCATCAGCAGCGCCGATTGGATGGCCCGCAACATGGAATGGCGGGTGGAGACGCTGGTGCCCATCCACAACCGCACCGTCCACGCCCAGGTGCTGGACCAGATCATGGTGGTGAACCTGCGGGACACGCTGCAATCCTGGGAACTGGGCGCGGACGGCGCGTGGCGACGGGTGGCGGCCGGGCCGCGCCCGGTGTCGGCGCACGACTACTTCATGACCAACCCCTCGCTGTCCGGACGCGGCTCCGCGCTGCACGGCGCGCTGTCCACCCACGCGCACCCGGTCCGCCGCCCCAACCGCGTCAGCCAGGACTGAGGCATGCCGGACCAACCGGGCGCCCATGCCCCCCGTTCCGCCCCCCGGTCGGCCCCAAGGTCAGCCATCGTCGATCTCGGCTCCAACTCCGTGCGCCTGGTGGTGTTCGAGGGCCGGGGCCGCAACCCGGTGGCGATCTTCAACGAGAAGGCGGTGCTGCGCCTGGGCCGCGGCCTCGCCAGCACCGGGCGGCTGAACGAGGCCGGAGTCGCCCAGGGCCTGCGCGTCATGGCACGCTACCACGCCATCGCCCGCGCCATGGGCGCCGACCCGTTCGAGGTGCTGGCCACCGCCGCGGTGCGCGACGCCTCCAACGGCCCGGAGTTCGTGGCGAGCCTGGAGGCGCGCATGCCCGGCGTCCTCATCCGCGTGCTGTCCGGCGAGCAGGAGGCGGCGCTGTCCAGCGCCGGCGTGCTGTGCGGCATCCCGGAGGCCGACGGCATCATGGCCGACATCGGCGGCGGCTCGCTGGAGGTCGTGCGGGTGGGCGCGAACACCGGGGCCCCGCCGCTGGCGCAGAGCCTGGGGCTGGGGGTGATCCGGCTGTCCGACCGGGCGGAGGGCGACCTGGCCCGCGCCCGCGCCATCGCCGACGCAGACCTCGGGGCCGTGCCGTGGCTGGCGCAGGGCGACGGGCGCGACCTTTACCTCGTGGGTGGCGCCTGGCGCGCGCTGGCCCGGGTGCAGATGCACCTGACGAACTACCCGCTGCACATCGTCCACCACTACACCATCACCCGAGACGCCGGGCGGGACTTGGCGGCGCAGATCCTGGCGAGTCCGCGGCGCGTGCTGGAGCGGCTGACCGGGGCGCCGCGCCGCCGGGTGGAGGACCTGCCGTTCGCCGCCACCGTGCTGCGCCGCCTGCTGCGCCAGACCAACGCGCGCCGGGTCGTGTTCAGCGCCAACGGCATCCGCGAAGGCTGGTTCATGCAGCAGGTTTCGCCGGAGGACCGCGCCGAGGACCCGGTCGTGGCGCTGGGGCACGACATCGCCGCCCGCTACGGCCGCGACTTGCGCCTGCCGCCGGCGCTGCTGGACTGGACCGCGCCGCTGTTCCCGGAGGAGACGGGGGCGCAGGCCCGGCTGCGGGCCGCCGCCTGCTGGATGTCCGACATCGGCAGCCACGACCACCCGGACTACCGGGCGGAGCAGGCGTTCCTCCGCGTGCTGCGCCAGCCCGGCGTCGCGATGGACCACCCGACCCGCGCCTTCCTCGCCGTGACGCTCGCCCTGCGCTACGAGGCGGAGCTGGACGCGCCCTACCTCGCCATCGGCCGCGCCCTGCTGGACCCTGCCGCGGTGGGCCGGGCGGAGGTGCTGGGGACGGCGCTGCGCCTGGCCTACACGCTGTCGGCCGGCACGCCGGAGCTGCTGGCCGGCGCCAACCTGCGCGTGCTGCCCGGACGCCTTGCGCTCCGCTTGGCCGAGGGCAGCGGCGTGTTCGGCGGCGAGGGCATCCAGCGCCGCCTGGCCCGGCTCGGGGCCGCGATGGGCTTGGCGGTGGATGAGGCAGCTTGACCGGAGGGCTGGAGAACGATCACTCTGGCAACGATC
The DNA here is from genome assembly GCA_964251035.1 of uncultured Acetobacteraceae bacterium. Lineage (GTDB taxonomy): Bacteria > Pseudomonadota > Alphaproteobacteria > Acetobacterales > Acetobacteraceae > CAHJXG01. The sequence goes on along the minus strand of CAXUJE010000183.1, from coordinate 2,207 downwards.
TTGGCACAGGAGCGCCCCGATGAAAGCCCTCGTTGTCACTCTCAGCCTGCTCGCCGCCGCACCCGCCCTGGCCGCCAACGCCGATGCGCCCAACCGGAACGTGGACAAAAGCAACGACGCCGGCGGACCCACCGGCGACGACAAGGTGGATCAGTTGAACAAAGGGCAGCTCGATGAGAACCAGCGCCCGGCGCCCTCCAGCCAAGACGCCAAGCCCCCGGCAGCCGAGGTTAAATGACCGCCCCCGGGGCCGGCACGCCAAGCCGCTCGGCCCATGGGGCGAGCGCGGGCATGATGGAAGGATAAAGCGCCACCCCCTCCGCCAACTGCCGCCGCCGCAATGCGAGGCCCCGCGCGCCGGGGAGCCGCACCGCGTCCACGCCCGGCGCTGGCGGGCTGCCCCGGGCGGCGTCCGCGAGCCAGGTGGTTTGGCGCAGGAAGTTGTCGAGGCCGCCGAACGCCGCCGGGTCGATGACCTGCAGGAACACGGCGGCGCCCCAGCCCTCCGAAGGGTCGGCCCGGCCGAAGCCGCCGAGCGCCGCGGTCAGCGCCTCCACCAAAAGGCCCAACGCATAGCCCTTGTGCCCGCTGTCCAGGCCGCCGAGCGGCAGGATGCTGCCGGGCGGATCGGTGAACAGCGCCGCCGGGTCGGGCGTCGGCTGCCCGGCGGCGTCCAGCAGCCAGGGATGGCCCAGTACCGCGCCCTCGCTGCGCAGCCGGCCCGTCAGCCCGTTGGTGGTGGTGCTGGTGCTCACGTCCAGCAGCACCGGGTCGCCCCGCGTCGGGAATCCGGCGGCCATCGGGTTGGGCGTGATGAACGCGCGGGTGCCGCCGAACGGCGCCACGCTCGCGACCGAGGGGTCGGAGCTTTGCAGCAGCACGACCATGCCCCGGTCCGTGACGCGGGTCAGGTAGGCCGCGAGGCAGGCGATGTGGTGGCTGCGCCGGATCACCACGGTCCCCGTGCCGTGCGCGGCGGCCCGCTCGGCCGCGAGGTTGATGGCCTGTGCCACCAGCCACGGCCCCGGCAGCCGCCGTCCGTCCCACAGCACGCTGGCGCCGCGGTCGCTGACCGTTTCCCACTCGCCTTCCGTCGCCATGCCGCCGGTGACGATGGCGCCCAGGTAGCCCGGCAGCAGCGCCAGGCCATGCGTGGTGTGGCCCAGCAGGTCCCCCTCCACCAGCACGTCGGCCACCGTCGCCGCGCGGTCAGGGCCGAGGCCCGAAGCCTCCAGCAGGGCTTGCGCGAAGCTGAGCAGGGCAGCGTGGCGGTAGGTCGGCTCGGTCATATGCGGCGTCTCCCTCGGCGCGAGGGTAGCACGCAAAACAGTGCGTGACGCGAGGCACTCTGGATGTTTACGCTGCGTTCATGCCGATCGCCGGCCCTGCGCAGCACGCGCCGGAGAACCGGGCGACGGCGGGGAGTGGCGCCATGCGGTCCTGGGTCCTGTCCATCGCGGCCGTCGGCATGCTCGCGCTGCCCATCCTTGTGCTGCATGGGCCGGCCGCGGCAGAGACGCGGCATTTCAGCTTCGGCTACGACCAGCCGCGCACCACGGGCTTCGGCATAGCTGCCGACATCTTCACGGCGTCGCTCGGCAAGTCGAGCCACGGCACCATGGCCATCGACCAGTTCCCCGGCGCGCAACTCGGCCAGGAGCCGCAGGCGCTGCAGAAGATCCGCACCGGCGACATCGATTTCCTGATCACCAGCACCGCCAACGCCGCGACGCTCTCCCCGCAATCCGGCGTCATGAGCCTGCATTACCTGTTCAAGTCGGAGGACCACCTGGCGAAGTGCCTTGCCGACCCCGCCATCGCAGGCGCGATGCACGCGCTGTTCGACGAGACGGTGACGGGCGCGCACGTCCTGGGCCTCGCGACGCTTGGGCTGCGCGACCTGTACGGCAAGAAGGAGATCCACCGGGTGGAGGACTTGCGGGGCCTCAAGGTCCGCGTGCAGGCGACGGCGACGGAGGACGCGATCTTCCCGGGCTACGGCGCCCAGACCGTGCACATGCCGTTCGGCAGCGTCTACACCAGCCTGCAGACCGGCGTCGTGGACATGGCCGAGAACGGCGTCAACGTCTACATGGCCAACAAGCACTACGAGACCGCGCCGGTCATGTCGATGACGCAGCACGAGGCCAACAACTCGCTGCTGTGGGTATCGGACAAGGTGTGGGCCAGTAGAACCCAGGACACGC
>CAXUJE010000182.1:0-10595 GCA_964251035.1 uncultured Acetobacteraceae bacterium | reverse complement strand
CGGATGACCGGCGCGACCTCCTGCCCCGGCGCCAGCAGCAGCGCGCCGGCGCCCTTCGGGCCGCCCAGCTTGTGCGAGGACAGCGCCATGCTGTCGGCGCCGAGCGTCGCCAGGCTCGTTTCGATGCGCCCGGCAGCCTGGACGGCATCGACGTGCAGCAGCGCGCCGTGCCGGCGGCAGAGCGCCGCCGCGTCCGCAACCGGCTGAAAGGTGCCGGTCTCGTTGTTGGCAAGCATCAGGCAGACCAACGCCGGCGGCCCCGCCAGCATCCGGGCCAGCGCCTCAAGGTCGGCGACCCCGTCGGCATCCACCGGCAGGACCTCGGCGCCGGGCGCCGCCGCGCGCACGGCGTCATGCTCCGTGGCGCCGACGACCACCCGGCGCGCCGCCGACAGCCCGGCGATGGCCAGCATGTTGGCCTCGGTGCCGCCGGAGGTGAGCACGACGTTTTCAGCCCGGGCGCCGAACCGGGCGGCGATGGCGGTCCGGGCGTCCTCCAGCACGCGCCGGGCCGCGCGGCCGGCGGCGTGGACGGAGGCCGGGTTACCCACGAGGTCAAGCGTCGCCAAGGCCGCTGCCCGCGCCTCCGGCCGCAGCGGTTCCGTGGCGTTGGCGTCGAGGTAGGCCATCACTCGGCCGCGGTGGACCGGCTCATGTCGGAAACCCGGGCTTCGAGCGCCAGCAGCTCCGCCCTCAGCGACTCGATGTTGCGCACCAGGGGATCGAGCGTTTCCTCGCACGGCGTGCCATAGGCCACGAAGATCGGCGTGGGATTTGCCGGCCGCGGGGATGCCTGCTTCACCGGGTCGCGCTCGACCGGGCGGGCCGGGATGCCGACGACGGTGACGCCGGCCCCCACCGGCTGGACCACGACCGCGTTGGCGCCGACCCGTGCGCCGTCGCCGATCAGGATATCGCCCAGGATCTTCGCCCCGGCGCCCACGATCACGTTGTTGCCGAGCGTCGGATGCCGCTTGCCCCGCTCGCTGCTGGTGCCGCCAAGCGTCACGCCGTGGTACAGGTATACGTCATCGCCGACCTCCGCCGTCTCGCCGATCACGACGCCCATGCCGTGGTCGATGATCAGCCGCCGGCCGATGCGCGCGGCGGGGTGGATTTCGATGCCCGTCAGGAAGCGCCCGAGATGGGCGGACATCCGCGCCGGAAGGTGCAGCCGCCGCCGCCACAGGCCATGCGAAAGCCGGTGCCAGAGGACCGCATGCAGGCCTGGGTAGCACAGCAGCACCTCAAGCCGGGACCGGGCGGCCGGGTCCCGTTGCCGGTAAGCGCTGATGGCTTCACGCAGAAACATGAATGCCATGCGACAATTCCGTTATGTGTTTAGGACGTGGCCGCCTTATATAGGATGCTTCCACGGGTTGGCGCCGTCCCCGGCAAAGAGATTTCCCGAAGCGGTGCCAATCCGAGCTAAGCTGTTTGCCTGGCGAGGTCAACTCGCCGGGTCAATGGCTGGGTGGGAGCATGTTCATTGGAAGCGGTCGGAGCGACGCTTGGGCAATGCCCGGCATGGCCCGCCGCGGCAGCGACCGACGGCCCTGCCTGGCCGCGGAGAGAAGGAAGTCTGGATACCATGCCTGAGGTCATGTTCGCCGGTCCTGATGGGCGGCTTGAGGGACGCTACCACCATTCCAAGGAAACCGGCGCCCCGCTGGCGCTCATCCTGCATCCGCACCCGATGCACGGGGGCACGATGAACAACCGCATCTCCTACACGATGTACCAGTCGTTCCAGAAGCTCGGCTTCTCGGTCATGCGGTTCAACTTCCGTGGCGTTGGGCGCAGCCAGGGCAAGTACGACGGCGGCTTCGGCGAGATCAGCGACGCCGCCGCGGCGCTCGACTGGATGCAGATGGTCAACCCGAACTCGGGCGGGCTGTGGATCAGCGGGTATTCCTTCGGCGCCTTCGTCGGCATGCAGCTCCTGATGCGGCGCCCTGAGATCTCCGGCTGGGTCAGCGTGGCGACACCGGCCAGCCATTACGATTTCGGCTTTCTCGCCCCGTGCCCCTGCGGCGGCCTGATGCTGCACGGCGACAGCGACGAACTGGTGCCGGAACCCGCGGTGCGGAAGCTGGTCGACAAGCTGAACACGCAGAAGAACGTCCAGGTCGATTACCGGGTCTATCCGGGCGCGGACCACGTGTTCGCCAGCCACGCCGAGCATGTCGGCCAGGCCATCGAGGACCACGTGGGCCAGATCATGGCCCGCAAGGCGCTGGCGCTTGCGGCCGACTGAGCCTACGCGCCGGACAGGCGGTCCAAGCCGTGCAGACTTCTCCTCCAAGAGCAGGCTGCACGGCTTTTTTTAGGCCGGCGACGGGTCAGGCAGGCTGGAACGTCAGCGACACGCCGTTCATGCAGTAGCGTTGGCCGGTCGGCGCCGGGCCGTCGGGGAAGACGTGGCCGAGATGGCTGCCGCAGTTGCTGCAATGCACCTCGGTGCGGACCATGCCCCAAGCGCGGTCCTCCGTGGTGCCGACCGCGTCGGGCGTAATGGGCTGGAAGAAGCTGGGCCAGCCGGTGCCGCTCTCGAACTTGGCGTCCGTCTTGAACAGCGGCTGGCCGCAACCGGCGCAGTCATAAACGCCGTCGCGCTTCTCGGCGTTCAGCGGGCTGGTGCAGGCACGCTCGGTGCCGTGGCCGCGCATCACCTTGTACTGCTCCGGGGTGAGCATGGCTTGCCATTCCGCATCGGTCCGGGTGAAGGCATAGGCCTCGGCCGGCTTGGTCTTGGTCGCAAACAGGGACATCGTGGTCTCCTCGGATCGGTTACGCTCATATGGGAGCCGGGCCGTGCTTGGGGAAGACGCTCACGGCAGGCCGCCGACGGTGTCCTCCAGGATGCCCCATGCCGCGTCGCCATACTTCCCGCGCCATTCGTTGTAGAAGCCGCTCTTCTTCAGCGTGTCGCGGAAGGCAGCCGGGTCGATGTCGTTGAAGGCCAGCCCATTGCCCGAGAGCTTGCCGCGCAGCTCGGCGTTGAGCTTGGCGACATCGGCCCGCTCGTCCAGCGCCGCCTTGTTGATCTCGCGCATGACGATCTCCTGCGCGTCCTTGGGCAGGCGCTCGAAGCTGCGGCGGTTGGCCAGGAACCAGTAGCCGTCCCACATATGGTTGGTCATCGTGCAAAACTTCTGCACCTCATAGAACTTGGTGGTCTCGATCACCGCCAGCGGGTTCTCCTGCCCATCGACGATCCTGGTTTGCAGGGCGGAGTAGGTTTCGCTGAGATTGATGCTGGCCGGCGCCGCGCCGAAGGCGGTGAACATGCTGGTCCAAAGCGGGCTGACGGGCACGCGCAGCTTCAGGCCGCGGAAGTCCTCCGGCGCGCGGATAGGCTTCGTGCTGGTCGTGGTCTGCCGGTAGCCGTTGTCCCAGATGCGCTCCATGGCGATCAGGCCGCGCTTGGCGATCTCCCCCCGGACGTGCTCGCCGAGCTTGCCGTCCATGGCGCGCCAGACCTGGTCGTAGTCCTTGAACGCGAAGCCCACGCCGTTGATGCTCGCCGCCGGCACCAGGGTCGAGAGGATCAGGCCGGACATCGTGAAGAACTCGACGGCGCCGGAGCGGAGCTGGCTCAGCACGTCGGTGTCGGAGCCGAGCTGGTTGTTCGGGAAAACCTTGATCTCCACCCGGCCGCCCGTGGCATCCAGGACGCGCGCCACCGCCTCCTGGGCGCGGAGGTTCATCGGGTGCGCGGCCGGCAGGTTGTTCGCGAACTTCAAGGTGAACTCGGCAGCGTCAGCGGGCCGATTGCGGATGGCGAACAGCGGGAGCACGACCGCGCCAGCGGCGAGGCTGCGGCGGGTGATAGGCAGCATGGGCGCGTCCTCCGGCATTCTTGTCGTGCGTTTGCGCACGCGGACGTGCGTCGTGCGCTCGCGCACGCAGGCGTGCGATGCACCGCCCGTATCTCAGTTCCGGCTCGGAAGGAAGGCCCGCTTGCATCTCGGCCCGGCCCGACCGAAATCCCGGCAATAGATCGGAGGCTGCCATGACCGCATGTATCGTTGGCTGGGCGCACACCCCGTTCGGCAAGCTTGAAGAGCCGGATGCCGAGGCGCTGATCGCCCGGGTCGCTGGCACCGCCATCGCGGATGCCGGCATCGAGCCGTCCGAGGTTGACGGGGTGTTCGTCGGCTTGTTCAACAACGGCTTCTCCCGCCAGGACTTCCCAAGCTCCCTGCCCATGCAGGACATCGAGGCGCTGCGGTTCAAGCCGGCGACCCGGTATGAGAACGCCTGCGCGTCCGGCTCCGCCGCCATCCATGGCGCGCGGGACTTCCTGTTGGCCGGGCGCGGCCGGTTCGCTCTGGTCATCGGTGCGGAGAAGATGACGGCGACGCCGGGTCCGCAGGTCGGCGACAACCTGCTGGGCGCGAGCTACAGGCGCGAGGAGGGCGACATTCCCGCGGGCTTCGCCGGCGTGTTCGGCCGCATCGCCGAGCGGTATTTCCAGCGCTACGGCGACCAGTCGGACGCGCTGGCCGCAATCGCCGCCAAGAACCACCGCAACGGTGTGGACAACCCCTTTGCCCAGATGCGGCGCGACCTCGGCTACGAGTTCTGCCGCAGTGTCAGCGAGAAGAACCCCTACGTCGCGCCGCCGCTGAAGCGCACGGACTGCTCGCTGGTCAGCGATGGCGCGGCGGCGCTGGTGCTCACGGACGAGGACACCGCGCGGGGGATGGGCAAGGCGGTGCGGTTCCGCAGCGCCGTGCACGTGAACGACTTCCTGCCGCTGTCCCGCCGCGACCCCACCCGGTTCGACGGCGCAGCGCTGGCCTGGAGGCAAGCCCTGGAACAGGCCGGGCTGACGCTCGCAGACCTGTCCTTCGCCGAGGTGCACGACTGCTTCACCATCGCCGAGCTGCTGGCCTACGAGGCCATGGGTCTGGCCGAGCCGGGCCAGGGCGCGCGGGTCGTGCTGGACGGCACGGCCGGACCGGACGGGCGGCTGCCGATCAACCGCAGCGGCGGGCTGAAGGCCAAGGGACACCCCGTCGGCGCGACCGGGGTGTCCATGCACGCCATCGCCGCCATGCAGCTGACAGGGCAGGCTGGCGCCATGCAGCTGCCGCGGGCGGACGTGGCCGGCGTGTTCAACATGGGCGGCGCAGGCGTCGCGAACTACGTCAGCATCCTTGAGCCGCTGGGCTGATGACAGCGGGAAAGTCGCACGCCGAACCCTCGGCCTTGGTCGTGGACTTCTACTTTGGTGTTGGGAGTCGCTACTCCTACCTTGCCGCAACCCAGCTCCGGGCACTTGGGGCCGAGACAGGCGCGCGGTTCAACTGGCTCGCTGTGGACAGCGCCCAACTCATCGCGGCACGCGGTTACAACCCGTTTGCTGCCGCGAACGGTGCCGGCCAGTATGACTGGAGTTACCGGCGAAGAGATGCCGAGGCCTGGGCGGATTTCTATGGGGTGCCCTTCCGCGAGCCGCACGGTCGCCTTGCGCTTGATCCCGACCTTCTCTCGCTGGCCTGCACGGCCGCGCGCCGGCTCAGTGCCGCAGAGACTTACGCCCAAGCGTTGTTTCAAGCCGTGTTCATCGAGAATCTGCCCGCCATAGATCGTGCTCTGTGCATCGAGCGGGCAAACGAGGCCGGGCTTGATCGGGCCTCCTTCACTGCTGCGCTTGGTGACGCGGGCACGAGGGCCGAGCGGGAGCGGGTCACGCACGAGGCGGCGCAGCAAGGTGCATTCGGTGTGCCGACCTTCGTGGTCGGCGACCGGATGTTCTGGGGCAATGACCGCTTGGCGCTGTTGCGGAAACAGCTTTTAGATCGCACGGAAGTAGCCTCCCGTGGCCGTCCACCGTAGGGCGTGGCGCCGGAAATCAAAGCCATTGCGATCACCCACGCCCTACCAAAAGCCGCCAAGATTTCCACCAAGCTGAGCGCCGGTCACAGATACTGGGCCAAGTTCAGGCTCTTGGCCCCGGCGATCAGTTGGTACGAGGTTTGCAGCTTCGTCTGCAGCAGGGAGATCTTGGTCGCGGTGGCCGCCATGTCCACGTTCTCCGCATTGTCCACCTGGGCGTTCAAGGCGGTCACGGTGTCGCCCAGTTGGGTGCGGCGCGCCGTGAGGCTGGACTGCACGTCGCCCAACGCGCCGGACTCGACGCCGATCGCGGTCACGGCGCTGTCCAGCAGGGCGTGCGCGCTGGCCGCCGTCGCTTGCAGGCCCGGTCCGGGCGTCGCGTTGGCGAGCATCGCCAACCCCTTGAGGATGTCCCGCATGTAGGACCCGGTGGTCGGCGCGGCCGAGGGGGTCAGCGTGTTGCGGTTCGCCAGCACGCCGACCTGCACCCGCTGCCCCTCCCCCACCTCGACCGTTGGAACCGCCGTGCCAAGGGTTGCAGAGAACGGCGCGGTGGCCGTGTCGCTCGCCAGCACCGCCGGGCCGACCACGGCGGCCGAGATGTCGGGAACCGGCGGGTTGGCCGTGTCCTGCCCGGCGAACACGTAAACGCCGCCTGCCTTGCTGTTCAGCAACTGCCCGACCTGCTCCAGCGCCACCTTGGCGGACGCCGCGATGCTGCTGGCGTCCTGCGGGTTCAGGCCGTTGATCGCCCCCGATTTTGCGAAGAAGTCGGCAGCGATCGTGCTGATGCTGCTGAGCGCGGTTTGCGCCACGCCGAGCCGCCCGGTCGCGCCGTCGATGTTGGCCTGCCAGGCCGCCGCCTGCGTCACCTGGGGCCGCAGGTCGAGCGACGTCTTCGCCCCGACCCCCAGCCCGGCATAGGTTTCGGCGATGCGCCCCGTGGAGGCCTGCGTCGTCGCCGTGTCGAGCTGGCGGCGGACGATGGCGCTGTTGTCGGCAAGGCGCGCCAGCAGCGCGCTGTTGCCTGATGTGCTGATGGTGCCTGACATGCTATCTCACGGGGTTATGGAGTTCAGTAATTGCGTCCACATGGCCTGCGACGCCGTGATGACCTTGGCGTTCGCGGCGTAGGCGTTCTGCAGGCGGACCAGGTCCGCCGTTTCGGTATCGAGCGACACGCCCGTCCCATCGGAAAGCTTCTTGTCCAGCGACGCCTGCACCGCCTGCCCGGTCGCCAGCTTCCCGGCCGCGTCCGCCGCCAGCCCGGCGTTCCCGCTGACCAGCGCCGAGGCTGTGGCGACCAGGCTTCCGGGCGCGCTGCCGAGCACCTTGTCGAGCACGTTGTCGATCAACGTCGTGGAGCCGGCAGCACCCGCAGCACTTGACCCGTCGCGGGTGATCGAGGGGGCGGCAACCGCCGCGGCGCTCACCTGCAAGGTCTGCGCGAAGCCGGGGGTGGGCACCGCCGGCACGGTCCCGTCGGCGCCGGTGAACAGCGTCATCCCCTGCAGGTCGAACCGCGCGGCCAGCGACTGCGCGAACTGGTCCACCCCGCTTTGCAGGCCCGGGAGCGTGCTGTCCCGCAGCGCGAGGTTCGCGCCGATCCGCCCGCCGACCGACTGGCCCGTGACCGGCACGCCGTCCAGGCTCAGTTGCGGCACGGCCGCGGCCGGGGTGTCCGGCGCAAGCGTCGCCGGGGCCAGGGTGAGCGGCCCGGTCGTGCTGCGCAGCGGCAGCACCACGCCCCCAGCCATGGCCAGCGCGTCCCCGTTCGCCTGGCGCAGCACCCGCGCGCCGGTCAGGTCCGACAAGGTGCTGATGCTGCGGTCCCGCTGGTCCTCCAGGTCGGCCGTGCTCATGCCGCTGTTCTTCGCCGCGATGATCTGGTCGGATAGGGTGCCGATGTCGTGCAGGGCGCTGTTCGCGGCGGCGACGTCCGACACCGCGGAGTCCTGCGCGGACTGCCGGGCGTCCGAGATTGCCTTGGCCAACGTGTTCACCCCGTGGGCCAGCGCGTCCGCCCCGTCCACCACGGCGCGCTGCTGCGCCGCGTTGGATGGGTCGGACTGCAGCTGCGTGAAGCCGTCCCGCAGCGTCCCGAGCAGGCTCGATATGTCGAACCCGCTGCCAGGCGTGCCGGACGCGGCGTCGATGGAGGCCAGCGCATCGGACTGGGTTTGCTGGCCCACCACGGTTGCCGACGCCGCCAGCGCGTCCGCCTGCAGCCGCTCGTCCACGTTGCGGACGGCGACCCCGGTGCGGACGCCCATGCCCTGCCCGGCGGCGGCGACGCTGTTGACATCGACGGTTTCGCGCACGTAGCCGGCAGTGCCGGCGTTCGCCACGTTCTGCGAAACCGTGGCGATCTGGCGGCTGATGCTGTCCAGGCCTGACGCGGACGAGTTGAGGACGCTGTCGAGGGACATGGGATTTTCCTATGGCCTACCGCTTCATGTCGAGCGTTTGTTGCAGCATGTCGTCCATCGTCGTGACCATCTTGGTGTTGGCGGAGTAGGCGCGCTGGGCCACGATCAGCTTGGTGAACTCCGAGGCGATGTCGACGTTGCTGCCCTCGACCGAGCTGACCACTAAGCCGCCCGCGCCGTTGCTGCCGGACGCCAGCGTCTGCGCCGCGCCGCTTTCCTTGGTGGCAGTGAACGCCTGGCCGTCCTGCCGCTGCAGCGCGTCTGCGTTGGCAAAGGTCGTGACCGGCACCCGGGCCACGGTGCGGGACTGGCCGTTGTCGAAATTCACCACCACGTCGCCGTTCGACTTGGTTTCCACGCCGCTGAAGCTGCCCGGCGCCACGCCGTTCTGCGTCATGGACTTGGGGGTGTAGTCCGATCCCGCGAACTGTGTCAGCCCGTTGGCCTGGCCGAAGGTGCCGAGGTTCAAGGCGATGGCCTGCGGCCCCGAGCCGAAATTGGCGGACAGGTTGAGCGTCGCGGCGCCTCCGGCCGCAAACGTGCTGCCGGTCACGGCGCCGCTCACCGCCGTGAGGCTGCCGATGGTCCCCTCCGGCGCCGCCGTGTTGCCGGCCGCGCCGAAGTTGACCCCGGCGACCCCGATCGGCGCCGCCGCGCCCGGCTGCGAGATCGCGACCTGCCAGGCGTTGGGCGTGCCCGCCACCTGAGTCCAGGACAGCTGTAGCGGATGGGTCTGGCCCAGCGCGTCATAGACCTGCACCTGCGAGGTGATCGGCGCGGTCGAGGCAGGCGTGGCGGGCAGGTTGGCCGACAGCGTGACCTCTGAGGTGGCGACCGGGCTGTAGCCGCCCTGGCCGACCTGGATGGGCTTCAGCGTTGTCTGGTCGATGGCGCCGTTGGCGTCCGCCGGCCACCCGTTCAGGAAATGGCCGGAGCTGTTGACCAGGTAGTTGTCCTTGTTCAGCGTGAAGTCCCCTTCGCGGGTGTATTCGGGCTGCGCGTTGAACACCGGCGCGCCCTGCGCCTCGCCGGCCTGGGTGCTGACCGTGAAGAAGCCCTGCCCGGTGATGGCCATGTTCAGCGGCTGGTCGGTCTGGGTGACGGTGCCCTGCACGGTGTTCACATAGTCCGGCCGCGCGACGACGGCGCCGGACTGGTTGGTCGTCGCGTTGCTCTGCGTCAGGTAGTCCTCGAAGCTGGTGTCCACCCGCTTGAAGCCCACGGTCTGGCTGTTGGCGACGTTGTCGCCGATGTTGCTGAATGCGGCCGATTGGGCAGTCAGTCCGCTGATCGCGGTGTTCATGGCGCCGAACAATGACATAGGCAGTGCTCCTTGGGTTGCGCTCGGCCAGGCCGGGCGGGGGATCGCCAAGGCCTATGGCAGGAATCGTGCCAACCCCCAGCAGCAGCAGGCACGGCGGAAATCAACCGCTGCTTCTGGTCCAAACCGGCCCACTCGGCACGATCAGACCGGCAGAAACTGCCGGGTTCGGGCCGCCGCAGGCCAGAAATGGCCACGAATCGGCTGGCCCGGCTTTTGCTGAGGTGGCGGCATGCAACTCTCGACCGCCCCCATCCAGGCATCGCCTGTTCCCATCCACACGACGCAAAACGCTCCAGCAGGGCCGTCGCTGGGCGTGCCGGACCCGTTCGGCAGTGTGCTCGCCCAGGCGCTGCCCCCGCGGGAGTCTGCCGGCGCGGCCGTGCCGACGCTGCCCGGCTCGACTGGGGCCAATAAAGAGGCTCCCGTTTCGAAGACGCTCGCAGTGCTGCCGGATGCTGCGAAGCAAGCGGCCAAGCCGGTGGCGGCCACAGGCAAGCCTGCGAAGGACGGGCCGGCGGCTCCGACTGCCGATGCAGCGCCCGCCCAGGCGCTGGTGCCGCCAGAGCCAGCCTCCGCCCCTGCGTCCGGGCCGGCCACGCCCGACCAGGGCGTGGCCCTTGAGGGCAACTCAGCCTTGGAGGCGCCTCCGGCCCTGCCAGCTGCCGGGACGCTTGCAACCAAGCCCGTGGCGAAGTCGAGCAAGCCGGCAAAAGACAGGCCGGCGGCCCCGGCTGGCGAAGCGAAGCAAGAGAAGCCGTCCGTCGAGGACGCCAAGCCGTCGAATGGTCCGCTGCCGTCGATGCCATTCCAGCCGCCGCCCACGTTGCCCTTGTCCGTCCCGCCGCAAGCTGTCCCGGCTACGCAGCCCGCAGCACCACCGTCCGAGGCCGATGACCCCGCACATCCCATGGACCGGGACAGCTCCATGGCTGCCGCCGCCATTGACGGCGGCCAGCCGTCGTCGATTCCTGCTCAGGCCCCGTCCACGCTCACGC
>CAXUJE010000181.1:0-10639 GCA_964251035.1 uncultured Acetobacteraceae bacterium | reverse complement strand
CCGGGCATGACGCTGCACAAGATGCCGCTGTTCGTGTGGTCGATGCTGGTGACGGCGTTCCTGCTGCTGCTGGCGATCCCGGTGCTGGCCGGCGCGATCACGATGCTGATCACCGACCGCAACTTCGGCACCGCGTTCTTCGACCCGCAGGGCGGCGGCGACCCGGTGCTGTTCCAGCACCTGTTCTGGTTCTTCGGCCACCCCGAGGTCTACATCATGATCCTGCCGGGCTTCGGCATGATCAGCCACATCGTCTCGACCTTCTCGAAGAAGCCGATCTTCGGATATCTCGGCATGGCCTACGCGATGATCGCGATCGGCGTGGTCGGCTTCGTCGTGTGGGCACACCACATGTTCGTCTCGGGCATCTCCGTTGACACGCGGGCCTACTTCGTCGCGGCAACCATGATCATCGCCGTGCCGACGGGCATCAAGATCTTCTCCTGGATCGCGACCATGTGGGGCGGGTCCATCGAGATGAAGACGCCGATGCTGTTCGCCATCGGCTTCATCTTCCTGTTCACGCTGGGCGGCGTCACGGGCATCGTGCTGTCCAACTCCTCCATCGACCAGATCCTGCACAACACCTACTACGTGGTGGCGCACTTCCACTACGTGCTGAGCCTGGGCGCCGTGTTCTCGATCTTCGCCGGGTTCTACTACTGGATCGGCAAGATGTCGGGGCGGCAGTATCCGGAGTTCTGGGGCAAGGTGCATTTCTGGGTCACGTTCATCGGCGTGAACCTGACCTTCTTCCCGATGCACTTCCTGGGTCTGGCGGGCATGCCGCGCCGCTATCCCGACTATCCCGACGCCTTTGCCGGGTGGAACTACGTGGCCTCCATAGGGTCTTACATCTCGGCGTTCTCGGTCCTGATCTTCCTTTACGTGATCTACCGCACGTTCACCTCCAAGGTGCAGGTTGCCGACAACTATTGGGGGGAGGGCGCGACGACGCTTGAGTGGACCGTGAGCTCGCCGCCGCCGTTCCACACCTTCACCGAGCTGCCGCGGGTCCGCTGATGGTCGACCCTGTGACTAGGATGGGGGGAGCTTCGGCTCCCCTTTCTTCTTTCGAGTTGCCGGCGGAGGCGCGCGACTGGTTCGCCATGCTGAAGCCGCGGGTGATCACCCTGGTGGTGTTCACCGGGTTCGTGGGGCTGCTGCTGGCGCCTGGCCCGCTGCATCCGGTGCTGGCGTTGGCGGCGGTGCTCTGCATCGCAGTGGGCGCGGGTGCCGCGGGCACGATCAACATGTGGTACGACCGCGACATCGACGCCGTCATGCGCCGCACCGCGAAGCGCCCGATCCCGGCGGGACGGATCAAGGCTGGGGAGGCTTTGGGCTTCGGCGTGACGCTTGGCATCGCCTCGGTGATCGTCATGGGGCTGGCGACCAACGCCGTGGCGGCCGGGCTGCTGGCGCTGTCGATCCTGTTCTACGTGTTCGTTTACACGATCTGGCTGAAGCGCCGCACGCCGCAGAACATCGTCATCGGCGGCGCCGCCGGCGCGTTCCCGCCGGTGATCGGCTGGGCCGCGGTGACGGGAACGGTGGATGTCATGCCGCTGCTCATGTTCGCCATCGTGTTCTTCTGGACCCCCCCGCATTTCTGGGCATTGTCGTTGTACGCGTCCGAGGATTACGAGCGGGCCGGGGTGCCGATGCTCCCGGTCATCGCCGGCGCGCGGGCGACGCGGCTGCAGGTCGTGTACTACACGGCAGCACTCGTCTTGGTGTCCTTGCTGCCTTGGATGCTGGGATGTGCCGGGCCGGTTTACGGAGTGTCCGCCCTGGGCCTCGGCGCGTGGTTCCTGATCGCGTCGCTGCGTGTCCTCTGGGACCGGCAGGACCCGGCGGGCGTCAGCCTGACGCGCGACGCGCCGGCGCGCTGGGCGTTCCGCGTCTCGCTGATCTACCTGTTCGCGCTGTTCACCATGCTGGCGCTCGATCACGTCTTGCCGGCGCCGCATCTTGGATGAGTTCCCGCCGCCGTTGTCGCCTGCCGAGGCCACCGAGCTGCGCCGGCGGCAGCGGGGCAAGAACATCGCGCTGTTGGTCGTGCTGATCGCGGTGGCCGCGCTGTTCTATGCGATCTCCGTGGTCCGGTTCAAAGTCTCCTGACCCTGGCTTGCCGCCGGGCTGGATAGGCCGACATCAATGCCATGAAGACCAGAAGCAACGGCCTGATCGCCGGTATCCTTTTCGCGTTGATCGGCGGCATGGCTGGCCTTTCGTTCGCCGCGGTCCCGCTTTACCGCATGTTCTGCGAGGCAACGGGCTACGCCGGGACGCCGCAGCTACGCGGCGCCGCCGGGCCTGGCGCCACCGCGGGCGCAATCGCCGTCCGCTTCAACGCGACGACCAGCCCGAGCCTGCCCTGGCGCTTCGCCCCTGGGGAGGCTGCGGTCACGGTGAAGCTTGGGGAAGACAGGCTGGCCTACTATGTCGGCCAGAACCGGTCGCAGCAGACGGTCACGGGCGTAGCCACCTACAACGTGACGCCCGAGAAGGCCGGCCGGTACTTCCACAAGACGGCCTGCTTCTGCTTCGATGAGCAGACGCTGGCGCCGGGTCAGGGAATGCAGTTCCCGCTCAGCTTCTGGGTGGACCCGGCCATCGCCGACGATCCCGACACGCGCGACGTGAAGACGATCACGCTGTCTTACACGTTCTTCCGCTCGTTGGACGACGCGGCACGCAACGGCGGCTTGGAAAAGGCCGGGCCGCATGTCGGGCCGCGGGCGGAGGCTAGGCGCTGAGATCCCGTCGGTTGCCGGAAGGGCATGCGCGTTTATGCCTTGAATGCCGCAGCGTTTTGGCGATGATGCGCCACTATCTGGATAGGTTTGGTTAAGATGAGCGAAGCCCCGGTTGCCACGGCACGCCCTGTGCTCGATGCGCAGGATCTCAACAGCTCTGGCTTGAAGCAGCCCTACCACTTGGTGGACCCCAGCCCCTGGCCGTTGCTGGGCGCGTTGGGGGGCGGGCTGACGCTGTTCGGCATCATCATGGTGGCGCATTACGGCACTTATCTGTGGCTCGGCCTGGGCCTCGCGATCGTGCTGGCTGTCATGGCTCTGTGGTGGCGCGACGTGCTGAAAGAGAGCCGGACCGTGGGGTTGCATACTCCTGTGGTGCGCATCGGCCTGCGCTACGGCATGACGCTGTTCATCACCAGCGAGGTAATGTTCTTCGTCGGCTTCTTCTGGGCCTACTTCCACTTCGCGCTCTACCCGGCGCACGTCTCGGGCGCGGAGCATGCGGTCTGGCCGCCGGCGGGCATCCAGACATTCGACCCGTTCCACCTGCCGCTGCTCAACACCATGATCCTGCTGCTGTCCGGGACCGCGATCACCTGGGCGCACCACGCGCTGCTGCACGGCGACCGCAAGTACCTGATCATGGGCCTCGGCTTCACCATCCTGCTGGGCCTGTCGTTCACCACGTTCCAGGCGATGGAGTACTCGGAGGCGCCGTTCAAGTTCGCCGGCGGCGGCGTATATCCTTCGGTGTTCTTCCTGGCGACAGGCTTCCACGGGTTCCACGTGATCGTGGGCACCATCTTCCTGATCGTGTGCTGGTATCGCGCCCGTGCCAACCAGTTCTCGGAAACCCGCCACTTTGGCTTCGAAGCAGCGGCCTGGTACTGGCACTTCGTCGATGTGGTGTGGCTGTTCCTGTTCGTCGCGATCTACGTCTGGGGCGCCGGGCCGACCGGCGCCGAGTAGCCGGGCCAGGTGCCGCGCCCATAGCCTTGGCACGACCTTCGTTGTGGCACGTCGTCCTGGGCTGCCGGTGCCCGCGCTGCGGACGCGGCAGCCTGTTCCAGGGCTTGCTGACGACCCGCTCCGCGTGCAATGCCTGCGGCCTCAGCTTTAGAGACCGCGACACCGGGGACGGCGCGGCGTCCGGCTTGGTCCTCATGCTCGGCGCAGTCATCGCAGGCATGGTGCTTTGGGTGGAATTCCGTTTCCATCCGCCTGCCTGGGTCCATGCGGCGATCTGGCCCATCGTCGCCATTCCGCTCTCTATCGGGCTGATGCGGCCTTTGAAGGCGGCGCTGATCGCCCAGCAATACCGCCACCGCGCCAGCGAGATGGAGCCTTGACGCGCAGCCTGGCGCTGCCTGCCGCCCGTCCGCTTTGGCGTCGCCTGTTCTGGCCCGGCCTCACCACCGCCGCCATGCTGGCGCTCACGGTCGGCCTCGGCGTGTGGCAAATCCAGCGCCTCGCGTGGAAAACGGCGCTGCTGGCCGAGATCGACCACGGGGAAGCCGCGCCCGCCATCCCCCTGCCGGCGGACCCGCGCCCGTTCACGAAGGTGCGCGTGTCCGGCACCCTGCGCCAGGATCTGGCGGCGCTGTATGGCATTGAGGTCCGCTCGACGGCGTCCGGCCCTGTCCTGGGCGCCTTCCTGCTCAACCCGCTGGAACGGCCCGGGGCCGATCCGGTCATCGTGGACCGCGGCTGGGTGCCCTCCGACGCGCCCCGCGATACGACGCCGATCCCGGCGACGGTCGAGGGCTATATCCGCGCGCCTGAGCACCCCATCCGCTTCGGCGCCACCGACGACCCGGCGGCCCGGCGCTTCTACGCGCTCGATCCCGCCGCGGTCGGCGCATCGCTCGGGTTGCGGCAGGTTGCGCCCTACACGCTGGTCGTCCTGGGGACCGTGCCGCCCGGCACTGTCCCGGAGCCGGCCCAGGCGCTGCCCCGCCCGGCCAACAACCACTTCACCTACGCCCTGACCTGGTTCGGCCTGGCCGGGGGGCTGCTGGCCGTGTTCGGCGTCTATGCTCGCAGGATCTTGAAGGCTCAACCATGACCGCATATGCCCGCCTGACCGCCCGCTTTGCCCGGATCGCCACGGTCGGCGAGGCATCGTCCATGCTGGGGTGGGACGCCGCCGCCATGATGCCGCCGGGGGGCGGCGCGGCCCGGGGCGATCAGCTTGCGGTGCTGGCGGGGCTGGCGCACGGCCTGCTGACCGCGCCGGAAACGGCCGACGACCTGGCGCAGGCCGAGGCCGTGGACGGCGAGTGGGACACCGCCAATCTCGCCCTGATGCGCCACGCCCACATCCGCGCGACCGCCGTGCCGGCCGATTTGGTGGAAGCGCAGGCCCGTGCCAACTCCGCCTGCGAGAAGGTGTGGCGGGACGCGCGGCGCGCTTCGGACTTCGCGGCGGTGTCGCCCTACTTGGCCGAAGTCGTGTCCCTGGTCCGCCAATCGGCCGACGCGATGGCGCCGGCCCTGGGGCTGTCGCCCTACGACGCGCTGATGGACGGCTTCCAGCGCGGCGTCGGCGCCGCCGACGTGGCCCCGGTGTTCGCGCGCTACGAGGCGTTCCTGCGCGACGCCCTGCCGCGCGCCGAGGAGCGCCAGGCCCGGCAGCCCCCGCCCGTGCCGTTGCCGGGCGTGTTCCCCGCAGACCGGCAGGAAGGCCTGTGCCGCCACCTGTCCGCCCGCGCCGGGCTGGAGGCCGGGCACGCGCGGCTCGACCGGTCCACGCACCCGTTCTGCGGCGGCACCCCCACCGACGTGCGGATCACCACGCGCTACGACGAATCCGACCCGGCCCAGGCGCTGATGGGCGTGCTGCACGAGACTGGCCACGCCCTGTATGAGCGCGGCCTGCCCGCCGCCCATGCCCGCCAGCCCGTGGGCGAGGCGGCCGGCATGGCGGCGCATGAGAGCCAGTCGCTGATTGTCGAGATGCAGTCCTGCCGGTCCGACCCGTTCCTCGCCTGGCTCGGCCCGGAGATGCACGGCGTGTTCGGCGGCCCGGTGGAGCCGTATGCGCCCTCCAACCTGTCGCGGCTGTGGCGCCGGGTCGGGCGCGGGTTCATCCGGGTCGATGCGGACGAGATGACCTACCCCGCGCACGTGATCCTGCGCTTCCGGCTGGAGCAGGCGCTGGTGTCCGGCGACCTGGCGGTGGCCGACCTGCCCGGCGCGTGGCGCGACGGCATGGCGGCGTTGCTGGGCACGACACCGCCGGACGATGCGCGCGGCTGCCTGCAGGACATCCATTGGTATGACGGCGCGTTCGGCTACTTCCCGAGCTACACCCTGGGCGCCATGGCGGCGGCGCAGCTCATGGCGGCGGCGCGCCGGGACGTTGCGGACTTGGACGCCGGGCTGGGGCGGGGCGAGCTGGGTCCGTTGGTCGGCTGGCTGCGGCTGCACGTGCACGGCCAGGGCAGCCGGCTGGGCTTCAACGACCTGTTGCGCGCGGCCACAGGGAAGCCGCTGGACCCCGCGGACTTCGAGGCTCACCTGACCGCACGCTACCTACCCGCTTAGGAGGTCGTCTCGACGCTCCAGGTCGCGGAGCGGACCAGCGGCGAGCGTTCCAGGGCGGCGACGACGGTGTCCAGCTCCGCATCCTCGGCCGTCGTGGGCACCAGGATGGCGGCAAGCTCGACCTGGTCCTCGTTGTCCGACAGGACTTCGACCTCGCGGACGGGAAAGTGCGCCCGGTCCATCTCGGCGTCCAGCAGGTCGCGCACGGCGGAGACCGAGGCGTGGGCGGCGGTGACGTGCACCCGGTACTCGGCCTCCGTCACCGAGGGCGTGATCGGGCGGCGGTTGATCCAGTTGACCAGGGGGCGCAGCAGGGTGTTGCCGGCCAGCACGGTCGCGGTCAGCGCGGTCGCCTCGGCAAACAGGCCGCTGCCGGTGAAGGCGCCGACCGCGCCCGAGCACCAAAGGGTCGCGGCGGTATTCAGCCCGCGGATGTTGGTGCCGTCCTTGACGATGACCCCGGCGCCCAGGAAGCCGATTCCGGACACTACGTAGGCGACGATCCGCGTGGCGCCCTCCGGGCCGTACAGCCGCATGCCGAGATCGGCGAACGCCGCCGCGCCCACCGCCACCAGCACATTGGTGCGCAGGCCGGCCGTACGCTGCCGCCATTGCCGCTCGAACCCGATCGCCAGGCCCAGGCCGAACGCCAGGGCGAACACCGCGACGCTTTGGACGAAGGCGCTGGCCCAGAGGGCGGCCAGCGCGGATCGGAGCGGGGAGGGTGTCAAGGCGGCCGCAGCCCTGTGCTCTCTCCAAGCGTCATCCTTGCGCCTCCGCTCAACGGGTTGGAGACTAGCGCCAGCCGACCCGAACCTGCTAGGCACGTCGCCTCATCAGGGGGAGCCGTCTATGCCCGATGCGAACACCACCATCGACCTCGACCCGACCGAGGTCGCGCTGATCATCGGCGAGGAGGACGGGTCCATGACCATCCGCGTCGTCCCGGCGCGCGAGCTGGAGGACGGCACGACGGACGTGCCCGAGCCGCACGAGATCGCCATCGCGCTCGCCATGCGCCTGCTGAACGACCCGGACTTCCACGACAGCGTGCTGGACTGGTACGAGGGCCAGGACGACGAGGACCTGGACGAGGGAGACCGGGACGGGGGCGACGACAAAACGCAACCGAAGGGCTGACCCGGCCGGGGGACCGGGGGTTGGATCGCCTAGCGCCTCCGCGTACAATCGCCGCCATGCGATACATCTCGACCCGCGGGCAAGCCCCCGCACGCGACTTCGCCGGCGTGCTGCTGGCCGGGCTGGCCGAGGACGGCGGGCTGTTCATGCCCGAGGCCTGGCCGCGGTGGTCGCCTGCCGACCTGCGGGGCCTGCGCGGCCTGCCGTATTGCGAGTTGGCCGCCCGCGTGCTGGCGCCGTTCGTGGGCGAAAGCATCCCGTTCGCGACGCTGCAAGGCATGTGCCGGGACGCCTATGCCGGGTTCAGCCACCCGGCGGTCGTGCCGCTGGTGCAGCTCGACACCGGGCTTTGGGCGCAGGAGCTGTTCCATGGGCCGACGCTGGCGTTCAAGGACCTGGCGATGCAGCTGCTGGGCCGCATGTTCGCCCACGTCTTGCAGCAGCAGGACCAGCGGGTGACGATCGTCGGCGCGACCTCCGGCGACACCGGGTCGGCGGCCATCGAGGCCTGCCGCGGCCGCCCGGGCATCGACGTGGTGATCCTGCATCCCGAAGGACGCACCAGCGAGGTGCAGCGGCGGCAGATGACCACGGTGCATGCCCGCAACGTCGCCAACATCGCGGTGGACGGCACCTTCGACGACTGCCAGGACTTGGTGAAGGCAATGTTCGCCGATGTGCCGTTCCGTAGGGATCTGCACCTTTCGGCGGTGAACAGCATCAACTGGGCGCGCATCGCGGCGCAGATCCCGTATTACGTCGCGGCCAGCCTGGCGCTCGGCGGGCCGGAGCGGGAAGTGGCGTTCAGCGTGCCCACGGGCAACTTCGGCAACGTGCTGGCGGCCTGGGCGGCGCGGCGCATGGGGGTGCCGATCACGCGGCTAGTGGTGGCCAGCAACCGCAACGACATCCTGGCGCGCTTCCTCCAAGCCAACGACATGTCGATCCGCGGCGTGGAGCCGAGCCTGTCGCCCTCCATGGACATCCAGGTCAGCAGCAACTTCGAGCGCCTGCTGTTCGAGCTGCTGGACCGCGACCCGGCCGCGACCGCCGCCGCCATGCAGGGTTTCCGCAGCGCCGGGCGCATGGACGTGCCGCACGCCGCCTGGTCCCGCGCCCGCACCCTGTTCCACGGCTTCCGGCTGGACGACGCGGGGACGGAGGCGGAAATCCGCCGGCTGCACGGCCTCGGCTACCTCGCGGACCCGCATACCGCCATCGGCATCGCCGCCGCCCGGGCGCTGCCCTGCGCGCACGTTCCCACCGTGGTGGCCGCCACCGCGCACCCGGCCAAGTTCCCCGACGCCATGGAGCGCGCCACCGGCCTGCGCCCGGCGCTGCCGCCGCGGCTTGCCGACCTGTTCGACCGCACCGAGATATACAGCACGGCGCCCAACAGCCTCGACGCGGTCGAGGCGCAGGTCCGCGCCTTCAGCCTCAGGAATGCCGCATGACGGACGCCATACAAGTCACCCGCCTGCCTTCGGGCCTCCTTGTCGCGACGGAGACCATGGAGCGGGTCGAGACCGTCTCCTTCGGCGCCTACGTCGCGGCCGGCACGCGGAGCGAGACGGCGGCGGAGAACGGCGCGTCGCACTTCCTGGAGCACATGGCGTTCAAGGGCACCGCCCGCCGCAGCGCCGCCGACATCGCCGAGGAGATCGAGAACGTCGGCGGCCAGATCAACGCCTACACGGCGCGGGAGCAGACGGCCTATTACGTCAAGCTGCTGAAAGAAGACCTGGCGCTCGGCGCCGACATCATCGGCGACATCCTGACCCATAGCGCCTTCGCGCCCGACGAGCTGGAGCGGGAGCGGGGCGTGATCCTGCAGGAGATCGGCCAGGCGAACGACACGCCGGACGACATCATCTTCGACCGCTTCCAGGAAGTGGCCTACCCCGACCAGCCGATGGGCCGGCCGGTGCTTGGGACCGAGAAGGGCATTGCCGCCATGGGGCGGGACGTGCTGACCGGCTACATGCGCCGGCACTACGCGGCGGGCAACATCGTGGTCGCCGCCGCAGGCGCCTTGACGCACGAGGCGGTGGTGGACCTGGCCCGGCAGCACTTCGCCGACCTGCCTGCCGCCATGCCCGACCCTGCCCTTCCCGGCGCCTACCGCGGCGGCGAGTTCCGGGAAGCGCGCGAGCTGGACCAGGTGCACATCGTGCTCGGCTTCCCTTCCGCCTCCTACGATGATCCCGACTACTACCCGGTGCTGCTGCTGAGCACGCTCTTGGGTGGCGGCATGTCGTCGCGGCTGTTCCAGGAAATCCGGGAGAAGCGCGGGCTGGTGTACTCCATCTACTCGTTCTCCGCGCCGTTCATGGATGGTGGCCTGTTCGGCATATACGCCGGGACTGGGGAGGCAGAGGCCGAGGAGCTGGTGCCGGTGACGTTGGAAGAGCTGCGCAAGGTGCAGCGCGGCGTGACCGAGGCGGAGCTGCACCGCGCCCGCGCCCAGGTGAAGGCGAGCCTGCTGATGTCCCTGGAAAGCACCGGCAGCCGCTGCGAGCAGGTGGCCCGGCAGATCCAGGTGTTCGGCCGTATCGTGCCTACGGCGGAGACGGTGGCCAAGCTCAACGCCGTGACGGTCGAGGACGTGCGCCGCGCCGCCATGCGGGTGTTCCGCGCGACGCCCACGCTGGCCGCCATGGGACCGGCCGACAAGGTGCCGCATCTGCCGGCAATCGCGGAGAAGCTGGCGGCATGACGCAGCTTGATCTCCTGGCCGACTTGATCCGCCGGGCCAAGGCTGCCGGGGCGGACGCGGCCGACGCCATCCTGCTGTCCGGCACTTCCATCTCCGTGGAGCGCCGGCTGGGCCGCACCGAGAAGCTGGAGCAGTCAGAGGCGCGCGACCTCGGCCTGCGCGTCTTCGTGGGCCGGCGGTCCGCCGTTGTGTCGTCCTCCGCCGCCGATCCCGCCGGGTTCGCGGCGCTGGCGGAGCGGGCGGTGGCGATGGCGCGCGTGGTGCCGGAGGACCCTTATGGCGGCCTGGCCGAGCAGGCGTCGGCGCCCGGGCCGGCCGCGCTCGACCTCGACGACCCGGCCGCGCCGGACGCGGCGGCGCTGGTGGCCCGCGCGTCCGCGGCGGAGGAGGCCGCGCTCGCGGTGTCCGGCGTGACGAACTCGGAGGGGGCAGAGGCGTCCTATAGCCGGTCGGAGGTGGCGCTGATGACCTCGGC
>CAXUJE010000180.1:0-10644 GCA_964251035.1 uncultured Acetobacteraceae bacterium | reverse complement strand
AACCCGAAGCCGCCCCGGCGCTGTCGGCCCCGTGCATCCCGGCCTCGTCCGCCGTCGTCGGGACCAGCACGGCGGCGAGCTCCGGCTGGGTGCCCGGTTCCGGCAGCGCCCCGACCTCGCGGACCGGGTCGCCCGCCCGCGTCACGTCTTTTTCGTTATGAGACCGCACCTGAACGTCAGCGTGTCCTCCGGTGCAAGGCCGCCGCTACCCTTGTCGCTGATGGCCGTCATCGCAAGCTCCTTCTTGGCGCAATACTTGGCTGCAGCCCGGACGTTGTCAGCTTTCGCGTCGCCAGCGTCGCCTATTGGGCCGATGATGCGGGTGCGGATGCTGTAAGTGCCGTGGCCCAGCTTCTCGACATTGTATGTGGTGCGGCCCACCTGCGCGATCCCGTCCGACCCGGCGCAGGCTGACGGTCCAAGGGCGGCGATGACGAGCAGGGCGGCCCGCAACCCCACACGGATGTCAGTGGTGGCGCGCATGCGTGACGGTCTCCGGGAAGATCTCGCGCCGGCGGCGGCGCAGTCGAAGGGTGGACTCAGGGCCGTCGTGGCGCTGGTTCCGCCGGTTTCGGCGATTTGGAAGAAGGCCAGGGGACGCAGCTTATGGTTTGGCGCGCCGGCACCTTTCCAGCCGATGGGAAATGAACGCGGCGTGACGCCGCGGCCCATGGTCCATGGTGTGAGGGCGCGCCCGCCTGGCCAGCCTTCTGCACCGTGGGACGGACGTGGAAGCTCCAGGCGTGACCAAGCATCGCCGTCCTTCCACTTACGGGGCGCCATCGTGGACCGCCGCATCGGTCCAGCCGAGCGGCTCCGGGGAGCCTGGCAGGCGAACCTCGGTGATGGCCGGGCCATGACGCTCGACGACGGCCACGGCCGTCATGGCGCGCACAAGGCGGCAGCCAGCCGGCTCCGTGGCGTTTCCGCCATCGAGCCGCGCGAGGATCACTGCCTGGTGCTGCAGCAGGGCGGCCTCGGTGCGGCACAGCAAGGCGCCCGGGTCCAGCCGCTGCGCCGGGTCGCGCTTGAGCTGGGGAGCGTCTTGCGCCGGCGCGGCTGCCGGGGCGGCGCGCTGCCTGCGTCCGCCCCCATGCCGTCCGCCATGCCCCCCGGAAGACGGCCCGCCGATGCCAGCGGCGCCTGCGTCTGGACCTGTGGCGGACTGCGCTAAGACCGGCGCCGCCAATCCGATGACGCAGGCGCACGCCAGGATGGCGGAAGCCGCCCGGACGACGGCCTTGGCAAGCAGCGGCCGCACCCGCGCCGCTACCGGACCGAGCCGTAGGACGGCGCGCCGATGCCGGGGCAGGCGCAGCCGGACCCGGCGGGCTGCAAGGCGGGCAAGCGGCAGGCATACACGCCGGCGTAGCAGGTTGCACCCAAGGGGACCGGCGTCGCCGGGCCTGCTCTCCCGGGGCTGGCGGCTGGCGTGGCCGAGGCTGGGGCCGGCGCGGCAAGGCCAAGCGCGCCCATCGTTGCGGCGGTCGCCGCAAGCAGGGTGCGCCGGGCAAGGCGGCCAAGGTTGGTCATGGCAGATCTCTCGACAGGGTGGCTGCCGCCACAGGTGCGGCCCAGCCGACATGGGGCCGTGGGCGCAGCGGCCTCAAGCGGCGCTGGCGTCACCCCGACCTTTCTCCATCAAACTACAAGATCAGGATCGCAGCCTTGCTGAGCGGAAGGGCCGAGGGCCGCAGCCCCGTGCAAGGCGTGCTCCGCGGCGCCCCCTGCGTCCCGTTCCAGCGCCGGCAGGTCGATGCGCACCGACAGCCCGGGCGTGGCGTTTGCGGCGGAGATGCGGCCGCCGTGCAGCTCCACCGCCCGCTTGCAGATGGCCAGGCCGAGGCCGACGCCGCCGGTGTTGCGCGCCCGTGCCTCGTCCACGCGGTAGAACGGCTCGAACAGGTGCGGCAGCGCTTCGGGCGGCACGCCCGGCCCGCGGTCCCGCACGGTCAGGCGCGCCCAAGGCCCGTGCCGCTCCAGGGCAGCCTCCACCTGTGTCCCGTCCGGGGTGTAGAACAGGGCGTTGGCCAGCACGTTCTCGGCCACGCGGCGCAGCAGGGCCGCATCGCCTTGCACCCAGACCGGCCCGCCCCGGCGCACCACGCGGATGACCTGCGCCCGCTCCCGCCACTCGAACGCCAGGTCGTCCGCCGCTTCCTGGACCACGCCGGCCAGGTCCACGGGGTCGGCGCGGTCGGACGCCGTGGCGCCTTGCAGGGAAGAAAGCACCAGCAGCTCGCGGACCATCCGGGTCACGGTGCGCAGCTCGCGCTCCATGCGGTCGAACCGGGGAGCCGCCGCGGCGTCCGCCTCGCGCCGTGCCAGGCCGAGCGCCAGGCTGAGCCGGGCAAGCGGCGACTTGATCTCCTGGCTCAAGTCACAGCTGAATCGCTGCTGGGCCTGCATGCTGGCGGCCACCCGGTCGGCGGTGGGGGGGGGCCGGGGGTCGGGGGCGCGCCCCGCGCCGACAGGTCGCCGGCCGCGAACGCGGCAGCCGCGGCACGGATGCGCTGGATGGGCCGTGCCAGGTAGCGGGCCAGGAAGAAGCTGACCACCGCACAGGTGGCAAGCTCGACCAATGGGAGCAGCGTCCACCAGGACCCCGGGAACACGCCGAGGAGCCGCGCCCGGGGCGGCATGGTGACGGCCAGGCAGGCAGGCCCGTGCAGCCGGGTCGGCACCGGGACGGCGAGGGACCGGCCGCGGGCAGCGGCAGCAGGCGCCGGACTGGCGCAACCCTCGACCCCCGGGACAGGCGGGCGCAGCACGACCTGCAGCCGCGCCTGGCTTTGCATGGCTGCGGCCATGGCGTTGGCAACCGCAGGGCCGTCCCGGTCCATCGCGGCGCCGAGCGCCTCGGCATACAGCGGCAACGCTGCACCGAGGACGCGCTCCGCCTCCGGCCGGTTGTCGCCGAGCGTCGCGGACAGCAGGAGGCCGCCGCCGCGCGCCAGCGCCGGCACAAGCAGCATGCAAAGGAACAGCTTGGCGAACAGGCTGCGCATGCCGGGCCTACGGGGATCGGGAAGGCGGGGAGGATCGGGGAAGCGGCGCGGCATACAGGTAGCCGACGTTGCGGACCGTCCGGATCGGGTCGTCCGTTCCCAGCTTGCGGCGCAGCTTGCTGACCAGGGTGTCCACGTTGCGGTCCAGCCCGGCCGCCTGCTGGCGCCCCAGCGCCGCGGTGGCCAAGGCGTCGCGCGGTACCGGCTTGCCCACCTGCCGCATCAAGCATTCCAGGAGCGCGAACTCCGCGCTGGTGAGGTCGAGCGGCGTCCCGGCGCGGAGCGCGAGGCGCGCCGCCGGGTTCAGCGCGACGTCGCCGACCTGCAAGGTGGCGGGCAAGGGATCGGCGCGCTCCGTCCGGCGCAGCACGGCGCGGACCCGGGCCGCCAGCTCGCGCGGGTCGAAGGGCTTGGGCACGTAGTCGTCGGCGCCCAGCTCCAGGCCGACCACCCGGTCCGTCGCGCCGTCCCGCGCCGTCAGCAGGATCACGGGGACGGCGGAGGCCCGGCGGATCGCCCGCAGCACCTCGAAGCCTGAGCGGTTCGGCAGCATGACGTCCAGCACCACAAGGTCGTAGCCGTGCGGCGCGGACGCGCGCGGGTCGGCGCCGTCGTGCAGCAAATCCACGGCAAAGCCGTCCGGCCGGAGGTATTCCCCGAGCATCTCCGCCAGGTCAACGTCGTCGTCCACCACCAGGATCCTGTGCATCGCCCCTACCCTGCCCGTTACCCTGCCCGCACTGGCCGTGGAGTTGTGTGGAGTCGTGCCGACCAGTCCGCTGGGATGGCGGCAACACTCCACGGAGGTCAACACCGCTGGCCGCCGCGCCGCGCTACTCCTTTGCTGCGCCGGAGTGGCCGGCCGTGCAGGGAGAAGCAAGGTGTCCGCAACCGACGCTGGACTGGATGCCGGGACCGAGGCCACGTCCTGGGGCGCCGCTCCGCATGGCGACCTCGACCACCGCCAGCTCCGCCATCACATGAAGAACGCCTTGCAGCGCATCATCTCCATCGTGGAGTCGCCTGACCGGGAAAGCACGATGGAAGGCACGCGCCTGGCCCGGGAGGTCGCGCGCCGCATCTCCCTGGCCGTCGAGATGTCGGACGCCATGTTCGGCTTGACCCGCGCGCCCGGCCCCTTCGAGGCGCGCCTGCGCGACCTGAGCAAGGGCACCGTCGAGCTGCTGTCCGATCCCGACCAGATCATCGACGTCGAGATCGAAGGGCCGGTCGTCTGCCCGGCGGAGCAGCATGGCCTCGTGCTGCGCGTGGCGCAGGAACTGGTCGGCAACGCCGCCAAGCACGGGTTCCATGCGCGGCTGCTGGGCAAGGTCCGCATCTCGGTCACGTCCGGACCGCATGGGACGCGGCTCGTCGTCGCCGACAACGGGTGGGGGTTCGGCCACCGTCCGCAGTGCGGCCAGGGGCTGAAGATCGCACAGGCGCTCATCGCTCCGTTCGGAGGGGTGCTCGAACTGCGGTCCAGGGACGGCATCACGGCCGAGATGCGCCTGCCTTTGGACCCACGCGGCCATTAGGCACCAGCGGGGATGCCCGGCAGCCGCCACCGCCTTCCTTGCCTGTCGTGCAGCCGAAGGCCAGGAGCATCTGCTCCTGCGTTGCTGGCCTGGCTGACCGACGCCATCGCCGGACTGGTCGCCGGGCGGGTGCGCAGATGACGCGAGTGACGTGGAGAGGGTCGATGGCGACGGTCTGGCGGGTTCGTGGCTCTGGTCAATGGGGCGAGCCGATTGCCGTCCTGCCCTGGCCCGATTGCAAGGCGTTGCTTGGAGTGGGCGAACATTGCCGAACGGAGGACGGTCCCAAGTCCGGGGAGGCGGAACCGAGGGCTTCTCCCACCCATGTCGTCGTCCAGCTCGAAGCCCGCGAAGCCCGGCAACACGGGATCGCGCCAGGGTTCTTCGTGTCGCCGCTGCCGCCGCGCGAAGCTGCGGCCCGGGTGCAAGGGTAGCAGGGATACCTCTGGTCCGCGGCGGCGGCAGTCGCCGGCGATCAGCTTCCGCGGTAGGTCGAGTAGGCGCCAGGGCTGACGAGCAACGGGATGTGGTAGTGCGCTTCCGGCTCCGAGATGCCGAACCGGATCGGGATGGCGTCGAGGAACGGCGGCGCCGCCGCGTGCCCGGCGAAATACGCGCCGACCTGGAAACGCAGCTCATAGGTCCCGATCCGCAGCGGCGCGCCGGACAGCAGCGGCTGCGCCGTCCGGCCGTCCGCGTCCGTCACGCTGCTGGCCAGGGAAACGGCGCGTCCGCCTCCCACTTCCAGCAGTTCGGTGGGCACGCCCTCCGCCGGCCGGCCAACCGCCGTGTCCAGCACGTGCGTGGTGAGCGTCCCATGAGCCGCCGGCATGCCGGGGCCTGTCACCTGGTCCAGGAGGCGCAGGCGGGTGATGAAGCCGATCTCCCGCAGCGCCGCGTCCTGCTCGGCGGGGAGGTCGTTCTCCAGCCGGCGCTTGAACTCGGCCAGGACCGAGGGCCGGGTGTGGCGGCGCACGCACAGGATGAACGGGAAGCCGAAGCGGTCGGAATAGGCGCGGTTCAGCGCGGACAAGGCGGCGGCATCGTCCTCCGGGCGTTGCAGGCCCAGCGCCGACTGCTCCGCCATGGAGGCCGCGCCGATGGTGCCGGCCGCCGCCGCAGCACCCCCGAGTTCCGGGTGGCCGCGTAGGAATGACGTGACGCGCTCGGGCGGGGCGGCGCGCACGGCAGCACACATCGCCTCGTGCAGCGCCGCGACCGTCGCGAAGGGACGGGCCAGGGCGGCCTGCTCGGCGACCCACGGCGCGTCCTCGAACACCGCGCCGAGGGCGGCGGCGAAGTCCGACGCCGGGGCGGCGTTCAGGGCATCGAGGGAATGGCTCATGCGGGCGCCCGCTGCTCGTTGCCGCCCGGCAGGCTGCAGGCCAGGGCGCGCTTGTTCACACCATCCATGCTCGCGTCTCTCTCTGGTCGCGGCACCATGCCCGCGTTCGGCAAGATGGGGAAGCATCCCGCGTGCCAACCGGGAGCCGCGGCTTTCCATGGCAGCATGGCTTTTGCATTGTGGGGCTGCATCGTAAGGCGCCGCCGGCGTCGTTTGGGGCGCGGCCCCGCAAAGGAGCTGACCCATGCGCCAACTGCTCACCGCCGACCATGTGCTGACGATGGCGCCGGGCCACCCGGTCATCGAGGACGGGGCGATCCTGATCGAGGATGGGCGCATCGATGCCGTCGGCCCGCGCGCCGAGGTGGAGCCGCGCGCCGCGGGCGCCGCGCACCGGGCGCTGCGCGACCACCTGATATTGCCCGGCCTGATCAACGCCCATTGCCATTCCGGCCTGCTGCGCGGCACGGCGGAGGGGCTGCCGGTCTGGGACTGGCTCGACACCTTCATCAACCCGATGCACCGCGTCCTGCAGCCGTCCGAGGCGGAAGCGGCGTCGTGGCTGTGCTACGCGGAGTCCGTGCTGTCCGGCACGACCACCGTGGTGGACATGTGGCGCTTCATGGACGGCAGCGCCCGCGCGGCAGAGGGGATCGGCAACCGGCTGGTCATGGTGCCCTATGTCGGCGCGCACCCGGACTACGACTACTTCGACACGCTGGACGACAACGAGGCGCTGCTGGAACGCTGGCATGGGCGGCGCGACGGCCGCATCCAGGCCTGGGTGGGGTTGGAGCACCTGTTCTACACCGACGCCGCCGGGCAGCGCCGCGCGGCGGAGCTGGCGAAGCGGTTCGGCACCGGCCTCTGCACCCACATCGCGGAAGCCGAGCAGGAAATCCAGGCGATGCAGGACCGCCACGGCTGCCGCCCGGTGCAGGCGCTGGAGCGGCTGGGCCTCCTGGAGCCGCGCACGCTCTTGGCGCATTGCGTGTGGCTGGACGACGAGGACATCCGCGTGCTCGCGCGCAACAACGCCGCGGTGTCGCACAACCCGGTCAGCAACATGAAGCTCGCCAGCGGCGCCGCGCGCACCACGGACCTGCTCGCCGCGGGCATCGCCGTGGGCCTGGGCACGGACGGGGAGAAGGAGAACAACAACTTCGACATGTTCGAGGAGATGAAGGGCGCATCCCTGCTGGCGAAGCTGAGCCGTCTGGACGCGACGGCGCTCGACGCCTGGGACGCGCTGCGCATGGCGACGATCGAGGGCGCGCGGGCGATTGGGTGGGAGGACCAGATCGGCTCGCTGGAGGTTGGCAAGCGGGCGGACCTGATCGCGGTCCGCACGGACACGCCGCGCATGACGCCGCTGTTCGGCAGCGGCCCCTGGATGAACCTGCACCACAACCTCGTGCACGCCGTGCGCGGCAGCGACGTGGCGCTGACCATGGTGGACGGGCAGGTGCTGGTGGAGGACGGGGTGCTGCGGACGGCGGACCTGCGCGCCATCATCGCGGAGGCCAGGCGCGCGGCGGCGCCACTGTTCGCGCGCCGGGCAGCCTATCTGGCGGGCCAGGTCCCGGGCTGACCCGGCATCAGCAGCGCGTCGGCGCATGACGCTTCGCTTATGTGCCCTACGAGTTGGATGAGGCGCGGCATGTTCCACTCCCTAATCGCCTTGCAGGCCGCCATCAAACGTTTTGTCGCAGAGGCGAACGCCAACCCAAAGCTCTTCTGCTGGACAAAGGACCCGGACAAGATCATCGCCGCCGTCGGACTTGGGCATCAAGCATTAGATTCGCTCCACTAGTGCAGGAAGGCACAGTCAGAATCTGGCTAATAACACTTAAAAAGACTTTTTTCTTAAACTCACTATAGCTGTTTCTAATCTTGAGAACAAAATGTTGAATGCCATGGTTCTCGCGTCAATTGCTTTGCCTTGATCAAATTTTTCTCGAATACTTGTATATTGTTCGACACTGAGAAAATTCAAATCTTGGTTTAATTGAACAACAGCTTCCATGCCACGCGTGAAAGCTTCGGTCAAGTTTGCAGCAGCCCTGTAAGGTTGCCAGTTATAAACAGTGACAACATTCAAAGTAGCTGTTGTAAAATCATGAATTTTGAATGGATTAATTCCTTCCCTAACCAATAACTGAATAACTGCGTGAGCACTAGACCGATCAATTCCCCAATTTTCTAAGCGAGCTTGTTCTAAAGCTAAATCATTTGCGTTATACAAATGGCCGTCTGCCGATACAGCCAACATACCTTGAAATTGCCTTAGAGAGGCGGGATCAGGACCAATATGTTGATATACATCCAAAGATCTTTCGTTTGGAAGCAACACCGTAGCGATTATAAAGGCAAGTGCTGCAAATCCTAGCAATCGCCAGCGCATGTTCATCTTTTTCCACAAAACTGAAAATGAAATCATACTCTAACTACTCTTGGGTTTCTATACCGCTGTTAAAAAAGAAACAAAACTTAATTAAAGTCCCTGATAGAACAGCGTTGCTACGTGACGATCATGGCGACCCGCGCGCCAGACATGGTTTTGCAGGCTGTTCCGATTCACTGCGACCTCAGCAAGACGGGTATGATCGGCGGGGACAGACTGACGGTAATACCGGTACGCATCGCCTGGCCTTGCACAACTCTCCCGGAACGGGAGTCCCAAGCGGGACGCTTCCGTCAGGTGTTATTCACTAGGTTCGACGTTCGCCATAGCGGTCATTTAACAGGGCCGTCGATATAACCCAGCGTCAAACCGGGCAATCCTCCGCGGCCAGCACCGCCCAAACCCGGTCCGCCGTGAACGGCGGCGCGGTGAAGCGCACCCCCGTCGCGTCCGTCAGCGCATTGGCCATCGCCGGGCCGACCGGATTGAAGGGGCTTTCGCTCATCGACTTGGCGCCCATCGGCCCGAAGGCGTCCGACGTGTCGGCGAACAGCACCTCGGTGCGCGGCGTGTCGGCCCAGGTGGGGATGTGGTAGTGGCGGAACGCCGGGTTGCTCACCGCGCCGTCCTCCCCGATCCGCAGCGCCTCGTGCAGCACGGCGCCGAGCGCCTGCGCCACGCCGCCCTCAACCTGGCCGCGGCACTGCATGGGGTTCATCACATGGCCGGCATCGGCGACGTGCACGCTGCGGAGGATGCGGATCTCCCCGGTGCCGCGGTTCACCGCGACCCTGAAGCCCTGCACGTTGAACGCGAGGGAGCGCGGCGCCGCGTCCGCCTTGCGCATCACGGCGAGGCCCGCGCCGGCGCCGGGCAGCTCCGACAGCGGCACCGCCCGGTTGCCGCACAGCACGGCGCCCTCGATCAGCCGGCACTCGGCCGCGGGATGGCCGGTCAGCGCCGCGGCGGCCGACAGAATGCGCTCCCGCAACGCCAAAGCCGCCGCTTCCGTCGCCCGGGCCGCCACCGCGGTCCCAGTGCTGCCGAACGCGCCGGTGTCGTGGCCGACCAGGTCGGTGTCGGACTGCCGCAGCCGGATGCGGCCCGGCGCCGTCTCCAGCACGGCCGCGGCCACCTGGCGGTGCGTGGTGGAGGTGCCGTTGCCGAACTCCGCCGTGCCGACGTGCAGGTCGAACCCGCCGTCCGCCGCCAGGAACAGCCGCGATTCCGCCCGGTGCCCGAATGGCGGCGCCGTCGCCAGCATCCCCATCGCGACGCCCTGGCCGACACACCATTCCGCCGCTGCAGGCGCCGGGAGGCCGGGGTCGGCGAGGAGCGCGCGCTCCACGAGGTCCAGGCATTGGTCGAGGCCGTAGCTGCCGAACTCCACGTCGTCCAGCAGGCCGTGCGGCTCGTCCAGCCAGTCGCCGGGCCGCACCATGTTGCGGCGGCGGAACGCGAACGGGTCGATGCCGAGGCCGCGCGCCAGGGCGTCCACCGCCTGTTCCAGCGCGAACAGCGTCTGTCCCATGCCGTAGCCGCGGAAGGCCCCGGCAGGCACCGTGTTGGTGTAGGCCGCCACCGCATCGACCGCCGTGTTGGGGCAGCGGTACAGGCTTATCAGCTCGTTGCAGCTATGGGCCAGCACGGCCTGCGTGTGGTTGCCGTAGGCGCCCGCATTGGCCAGCACATCGACCGCCAGCGCCGTGAGCTGGCCGTCCTGCGTCGCGCCCACGCGGACCGTGACGCGCATCGGGTGGCGCGTGGTGGTGGCGGAGAACTGCTCGGCGCGCGTCAGTTCCAGCTTGACGGGGCGGCCGAGGCGCAGGGCGGCCAGGGCGGCGATGTCCTCGACCAGCATCTCCTGCTTGCCGCCGAACCCGCCGCCCACCCGGGCGCACAGCACGCGGACCAAGTGCGGCGGCAGGCCGAACAGGTCCGCCAGGCCCTGGCGCACCAGGAACGGCACCTGCGTGCTGCTCCGCACCACCAGGCGGTCGCCGTCCATCCAGGCGAGGGCGCAATGCGTTTCCATGGCGGTGTGCTGCACCCGCTGCAGGTCGCACGTGATTTCCTCCACCCGGTCCGCCGCGGCGAAACCGGACGGTGCGAGGGCGAAGAACGTGCCCTGCGGGAAGTTGGCGCCGTCCGTGGTGAAGATCTCGTTGGAGCCCGTATAAAAAAAAAAAATCGAGACGTGCTGCCCGGCGTCGAGCAGCACCGGGGCGGGAAGCGAGAACACGTTCTCGGTGCCGGCCTTCAGGTTGGCGAAGGGCACCGTGACGCTGGCCAGCACGAGCGAAGGCTCGGGCTGAGCGTTGCCGGCGGCCTGGGTCACCACCAGGGTGA
>CAXUJE010000179.1:10484-10707 GCA_964251035.1 uncultured Acetobacteraceae bacterium | reverse complement strand
ATGGAAACGACAGCAAAGCCGGGCAGCTGCGGCACCGGCGCTGCCTGCAATGCGACGCCTACGCGCGGATGGTCGAGGTGCTCCGCCACCGCCGCCGCGGCGTGCAAGGTGACCTGTTCTGCCCTTTGGGCTGACGCCAGCCCGCCCGACACCGTCCAGCCGCAGCGCTTCCCCCGCCGGTGTTGGGCATCCGGGAAGGCGCGACGCCTGCCTGTTCCTGTCC
>CAXUJE010000179.1:0-10474 GCA_964251035.1 uncultured Acetobacteraceae bacterium | reverse complement strand
CCCCCCGCCCCCCCGCCCCCCCCCCGCCGCGCCCCCCCCCCCCGCCCCCCCCCCCCCCGCGCCCCCCCCCGCGCGGGCCTTCCTTGCATCAGGAGACCGCCATGCTGACCCACACGCTCCCTCACCGCCTGGCCGACGTTGGCCGCCTCGCCAGCGCACGCAACCTGCGCATCCACGCAGAGCTGCTACGCGACGGCGCCGAGGCACCCGCCCTCACCACGGGCCAGCGCACGGTGCTGCTGCGCGACGCGGAAGCGGCCGAGCGCCAGGCCCGCCGGCGGCTTCGCGCCATCCGTGTGCGCTGACGGGCAACTCCGGCGAGACATTTCCGCCATGACGCGCCCGACCGTCCGCCCCCGCCGTGGCCCATGCACCCGCCGTTCACAGGACGCCACGCGGACCACCCAACAAGCATTGTCCTGACAGGAGGCCATGATGGAACAAGATGCAGCGCAATTCGTCGCCGACATCGACCGCTTGGGCAACGGATACACCACCCTGGCCGGGTTGGTCGGGACGCCGCTCGTGCTTTGGAGCGTCATCCTCGTCGCCGCCGTGCTGATCAGCCAGCATTGCGCGGCAGGCGGGACCTGGGCTTGGTCGCGCCAGCGCATCGGCGCCTCGGTTCTGTGCGTCGCAGCGGGCCTGGCGGCAGGAGCGCTGACGGCCCACGCCGCCATCCAGCGGTTCCACCTCGACCTGGTTGTCGCAACCTACGCCGCACGGAAAGCCGAGGCGTGCCAGAAGCTCGAACAGGCAATCGCGAATGGCAGGGTCGCCTCGCTTTCCCGAGGCGTCATCCGCGACATCTTGCGTCCGGACTGCAACTACCAGAGGCTGGAGATTGCCAGCGAGCAGCCTGGCAGCCGTCTCCGGTTCGTCAAGCGCAAGGAGCTAGGCCCGAGGGGCGCACCACTGGATGACAAGATCGGCGTCCCGAGATAGGGAACCGGCCAAGCTGGAGTAGGCGAGTTGAGGAGATTGGCATGACAGCCTGGATGTGGGTGCAGCGGAGCCTTCCCCTGGTGCCGGTCCTGCCCAGCCTCGCCGTCCTGTTGCTTCTGCACTTCCGCGCCCGCGACGGGCAGGCGGGGCTGGGGTCCTGGACACGGCTGCAACTCGCCGCGTTCACGATGCTGAGCTTCGGCGTCCTCTCGGTCGTGACCACGATCGCGAACCACGCGATAACGGCCTACGGCCTCGGCGAGTAGGCTCCGACCCGGGGCGGCACAATCCCGGAGTTGGGAGACAAGCCTTCGCCAAGTGCCTGTCCTGCTTCGACATTCCAACCGCCAATGGCTACAATGGTATTCTGCTCACAGGAGGGCGCCGTGGCCGATCTGACCATGCCTGTCCCGGCCGCAAACGCCGGCGTGGACTCCACCGGAACCGCCTCGGCGGCCGAAACCATCCGCGCCCTTGCCCGCCGGCATGGAGTCGCCCCTGCGCCCACACCGCTCGACGCCTTCGCTGCCGACATATCGCGCTTGTCGGACGCCGAAGCGCCCCGGGACGAGATCGCCGACCTCGTGGTCGCCCTGGAACGCGCGGGCGTGTTGGACGACGATCAGGCGATCGACCTGTATGGCGAACACCTGGCGCAGACGAGGGGATGACCTTCGATCCCTTTGGGGATTTCGACACCCGCGGCTACCTGCGAAACACGAAAGGGCTGAAGGACCCCGAAGCGGTGAAGCTCTTCGAGCACACCGCGTTTCGCTTGAACGTCGGGAAAGCTCTGGCCGCGCTGCGCGAGACGACGCGCCCACTCGGCTACCAGGATGTGCTCGACACCCACAAGCGCCTGTTCGGCCGGGTCTACCCCTGGGCCGGGCAGGACCGGGAAGCCGTCGCCTCGCTGCTCGCCGTGGGTAAGGGCGGGCGCTACGACCTGTTCGCCCACCCCCGCGATGCCCGTCGCGCTGTCGAGCACGCCCTCCGCATGGCGTCGGACCCCGTGCAGATGCGGGCCAAGCCCGGCGAGATCCTGGGCCTGCTTTGCCACGGGCACCCGCTGCTCGACGGCAACGGGCGGACCCTCATGACGGCGCATGCCGAGCTGTGCCGCCGCGCCGACTTTCGCATCGCCTGGGAGGACGCGGCCAAGGCGGACTACTTGGCTGCGCTGACGCGCGAGCTGGAACGGCCGGGCAGGGTGCTCGACGCCTTCCTGGCCCCGCACCTCCGGCGTCCTGCGGCCAGCGTCGCCCAGGACGCTGAACGCCTGCGCGCCTTGCCCGGACTCGGCCCGGCCGCAGGTGGCGTTGCTTTGCCGGCGCCCGGACCATTGACAACTGGCAGCATCCTCGACACCGCGCGACCGCCAGGACCAGCGGCGCAGGAATCGCCCCCAGCCCCTCTGGCCGAACGCCTCCGCGCCTTCGAAGAGCGGTTGGGGACGGAAAAAAGGCAAGCCCGCGAGGCGGAGGAGAAGCCAGATCCGGAACCGGGCGCGACGCCAAGGCCGGGACCAAAGCCATGACCGAAACCCAGAACGTGTCAACGCCACCCCGCCGGGCACGGTTGGCGGGAAAACGGCCGCTACCGGACAAGAAGAGCGTCCACGACCAAGGACAGGGTGATACCATGCCCGCACAGAAGCGCCAGGCTCCGCTTCCAGGTTCGGTTCAGGACTTCGACAAACGGCGCGCGGCATTCGAGGCCTGGCTGCTGGAGCGCGGGTCGGCCATCAAGCAGGCGACCAACCCCTACGAGGTCATCCGCTTCATGGGCGCCGATGCCGAGTGCATCGTGTATCGGAAAGCCAACCATACGATCTCTCATTGGGCAAACGGGGCCGCGGAGGCGTATCGCGCGTTCCTGGACGGCACGCCCTGGCGGGCGAGCGCGCGGGGAAAGCGCGATCCGAAACGCACCAACCTGGTGCTGTCGCTGATTCGGCGAGACGGGTGGGCCTGCGTGTTCTGCGGAAAGCCGACCGAGATCGAGACCGTGACGGTCGAGCACTTCGTGCCGGTCACAGCAGGCGGCACCAGCCACATGGCCAACCTGTCCTTGGCGCACAAGGAATGCAACACCGCGGCCTCCCACCTTTCGGTGCGGGAGAAGGTCGAGCTGGCGGTCCGCAACCGGTGCGCACCGGCCAGGGATGCCGAGCAGCCCGCGGCCGGCGCCGCTCGCCTCGACCCCGCCTCCTGACCTCCCGTCAGTCCCGGACGGCGGCGCCGGCGCGGCTTACGCCACAGACCGCGCCGGGCCACATTGCACCCCCAATCGGTCCCGGAACGCCGCGCACCATGGTCTCAGCCCGCCTCCTCGTCCCGCTTGCCCTGCTGCTCGCGCCGGCCGCCGCCGCTGCGCAGGATGGCGGCTGCCCGCAGTTCTTCCCGGGCGGCACGCCGCCAGCCTTCGCCAACCCGCGGCTGGCGCAAGGCGCCGTGCTGCTGTGCAACGACGGCTTCGCCGTGACCGCCTCCACCGTCACCCGCGGCGCCCTGTGGTCGGCCGAGCGCCTGACCCGGGCCTCAATCGAGGCAGCCCGGCGCGTCCCCCGCGAGAACCGCTTCCACCCGGACGCCCGCCTGCCGCCCGGGAGCCGGGCCGAGCTGGCCGACTACGCCCGCAGCGGCTACGACCGCGGCCACATGGCGCCCAGCGGCGACATGCCGGACGTGCAGAGCCAGCAACAGACCTTCTCGCTGGCCAACATGGTCCCGCAGGCACCCGCCCTGAACCGCGGCCCCTGGGAGCGCATCGAGAGCGCCGTGCGCCGCCTAGCCCGCCGGCGGGGCGAGCTGTATGTCGTCACCGGACCCGCTTTCACCGGCACGCAGATCGACACGATCGGGGACAACCGCGTGCTGGTGCCAACCGCCACTTGGAAGGCCGTCCACGACCCGCAGGCCCTGGCCGCGGGCGCCTGGCTGTGCAGCAACACCGACCATCCCGCCTGCCAGGTCCTCGGCATCGACGCCTTGGCCGGCCAGGTCGGCATCGACCCGTTCCCTGGCTTGCCGCCAACGGTCAGGGCGCAGCTGCTTCCCCTCCGGCTGCCCGACGACGGCGCCGGTGGACCGAGGCGTCCCATCCAGCCCCGCCGCGAGTATGGCCTGGCCCCCCCGCACCCCTAGAAATGCCGGCTCTCATGGACACCCCGACCCCGCTCCCGCCTGAAGCAAGCCCCATGGTCGTGGCCTACGCCGCAGCCCGCGCCGTGGCGCCCGGCCACCTGGTGCTCTACCGCGTCGGCGAGTTCTACGAGGTGCTCGGGGACGACGCCGCCACCGTGTCGCGCCTGCTCGGCATCCAGCTGACGCGCCGCCGCCAGAAGGACGCCCCCGACATCCCCATGTGCGGCATCCCCGCAGGCTCAGGCGAGGCGGCCATCGCCCGGCTGCTCGCCGCGGGACGCAAGGTCGCGGTGTCCGAGCAGCCCGCCGAGCCCGCCGGCGAGCGCCCGCTCCGCCGCCTGACGCCCGGCACGTCGGTGGACGCCGACGTGCTCGCAGCAGGCCGGCCCAACACCCTGGTTGTCGCCCACGCGGAGGGTGAGACGGTTGCCCTGGCCTGGACGGACCTGTCCACCGGGGAGAGCGGAACGTGTATGGCCTCGCTCGGCGGCTGCGCCGCGGCGCTGGCCCGCATCGTGCCGGCGGAGATCCTCGTTTCGCGCTGGCCGGACGGCTCGGAGGCGCTCGCCCTGTCGGTGCGCGGGTCGGGCGCCCCGTTCTCCGACCTGCCCGGGGACGGCCTGCGGCCCGACGAGGCCGACGCCGTCCTGGCCCGCGCTCACGGCCTCGGCTGGCGCGAGGCGCTGCGCGGCTTCTCGCCTTCCGAACTTACTGCACATGTAGCCCTGCTGGACTATGTGCGCCGCGTGGTCGGGACCTTGCCGGCGGGCTTGCCGCTGCCCCGCCGGGTGTCGGCCGGGGACACGGTGGAGATCGACGGCCCGACGCTGCGCGGCCTCGACGTGCTGACGTCAAGCTCCGGCCGCGACGGGTCGCTGCTGTCCGTCATGGACCGCACGGTGACCGCACCGGGGGCCAGGCTCCTGGTGCGGCAGCTGTCCGCCCCGCTCACCGACCCGGCCACGATCAAGCGCCGGCTCGCCATGGTGCGGTGCTTTGTCGGCAACCCGGCGCTGCGCGCGGACTGCCGCGACGTGCTCGGGGGCGTGCCGGACATCCTGCGCGCCTGCGGGCGGCTGTCGCTGGGCAAGGCCGGCCCGCGCGATCTCGCCGCCGTGCGCGACGGCCTCGACCGCGCGTCCGCCCTGGCCGACAAGCTGGGGGCGGTAGGCGAACTGCCGCCAGGGCTCGCGCCCGTCGCACGGGACCTCGCGACAGCTTCGGCCGGCGCTTGCAGCACCTTGGCCGCCGCGCTCCGTCGCGGAACCCGGGTTCATCGCCAAGGGCTACGACAAGCGGCTGGACGCCTGCCGGGCCGAGGCCGCCCGCGCCAAGGAGGCGATCGAGGCGCTGCAGGCGCGCTACGTCGGGGACACCGGGGTCAAGTCGCTGCGCATCCGGGTGAACTCGATGGTCGGCCACCACGTCGAGGTGCCGGCCGCGAGCGCGCAGAGCCTCGGCCCGGGGTTCACGCTGCGCCAGGGCCTGGCCTCGTCCACGCGCTTCACCACGCCCGAGCTGGACGGCCTCGCGGCTGCGCTGGAGGAGGCGTCCGCCCAGGCCCGCCGCGCCGAGAAGGCCGTGTTCGTGGAGCTGTCCGCCGCCGCGGTGGCGTCGCGCGAGGTGCTGACCCGGATCGCGCACGCGGCCGCCGCCCTCGACCTTGTGGCCGGGCTGGCCCAGGCCGCCGCCGAGGGGTTCTGGGTCGAGCCGGAGTTGGCCGGCGACACGGGCCTGGACATCGAGGGCGGCCGGCATCCCGTGGCCGAGGCCCTGCTGGAGGCCGAGGGCCGCGCCTTTGTCGCCAACGACTGCCGCATGGGCGAGGCGGAGCGCATCTGGCTGCTGACCGGACCCAACATGGCCGGTAAATCGACGTTATCAGTTACCGTGAATTGCAAGCAGGAAACTGTCTTTTCCCGATTGCCCGTCACGGTTGTTGATGCACGCCCGGGGCTAACAAGAGCTGGAGAACACCAGCCCCCAAGCTGCTTCACCGAACGCCTGCTTCGACCCGCTGCCGGGCGCTCATGAACGATCCGGTTGGGGTGCGTTCCGGCGCGAAGCTCGCAAAGCCGATCCCGGGAACGCCTGAGTAGATGGCTTCCATGCCGCCGCGCAGCCGGTAGGTTTCGTGCCAAATGCCCCCGCCGTCCGGGTCGCGGGCGAAGTCGCGCCACCACGCCTGATGCTGCGGGTCGCGGGTGAACGCTTCCAGGCTGTCGAAGTCACGCCAGTATTGCCGGAAGCCCGGGTGCATGAGGCCGAACCACAGGTCCTCGTGCGCCAGCAGCCCATGAGGCGGGTCCTTCTTGATCGAGCGTAGGCCGCGGCCGATGCGGAGCAGGCTGCGCGCCCCTTTCAGGTTCTTGGCGCGGTAGCCGAGGTAGACCACAACAAGGTCGGGGTAGCCGGACAGGTCAACGGATCGGCGTTCGTAGGTCATGGGCGTGCGTTCCGGTTGGAGGGCCAAAGGGTCAGGCGACGAGCACGCTTTCGGTGGACAGCACGAACTCGCAGCCGTGCAGGTCTAGGAACTGCGCCTCGTCTGGCCGGATCGTTTCCATGTAGCTTTCGGAGGTGAAGACGGCTTCCAGCCCGGCCACGTCGTCGAACCAAAGCTCGGTGATGCCGTCGAACGCGACCGGCGGCAGGCCCGGGATGGACGCCGGCACGGTATGGCACTGGACATAACGCCGGACGTGCTGCCGCACGGCGGGCAGCGTGCAGAACAGTGGGGCGTGCCGCTCCCGATGGTAGGCGACGAACTCCTCGTGGGTCATCGACGGCTTGCGCCGCAGCAGGATGGTGAACTTGACCATGGCAGCCTCCTGAGCAGCCGGCACGGCTTGGACAGCACCGGCTCAATGCTTACACTGCACACATTAGGAGTCCTGCTTACAGTGTCAACATCGGTCGCCAGAGGCTACCACCATGGGGAGTTGCGGACGGCGCTGGTCGCCGCGGCGCTCGACCTGTTGGCAAAGGACGGCGCCGACGCGGTCTCGCTGCGCGCCGTTGCGCGCCGCGCCGGCGTGTCCGCCATGGCCCCCTACCGGCACTACCCGGACAAGGAGGCGCTCCTTGCGGCCGTCGCGGTGCACGGCTTCGACGGCTTGCGCGACGTGCTGCGCGCGGCCGACGGGGCGGTCCCGGCCAGTCAGGCCCTCGTGGCGCAGGCTGTGGCCTATGTGCGCTATGCGCTGGAGAACCCCGCCCTGTTCCGGCTCATGTTCGGCCCCAAGCGTCTTGGCACGCATCCGGAGCTGACCGCGGCCGGCGAGGCCGCCTATGCCGTGCTGGCCGCAAGGGTCGCAGCCGAAGCCCCGGCCGATGCCGACCGGGACGCCTGCGCACTGGGCTGCTGGTCGCTGGTGCACGGCTTGGCGTCGCTGTTCCTGGACGGCCGGATCAGCGACAAGACGGCAGCGCCGCATGGCGACGTCACCCGCCGCGTCGCTGAAGCCATGCTTGGCGTTGGAAGATCTTGAGAAAAGTGCCTTTCAGCCCTCATGGGCGACGGCTTCAGAGGCTTTGTCCGTCAGGTTGATCGCCGCTGGCCGATCCACCGATGCTTGCGCCGCGGTGGTCCGGCGTGGGTTCGCCTTTGAGCCGGACCAGCAGCTTTTGCACCGCGTCGGCATCGCCGCTGATCGCCGCACGCTCATCGTCCGCAAGCTGCAGCTCCTGCAACAGGCGGAGATAACGCCCCTCCTGTTGGGCAAGCCTCTCGCGCATTGCCTCCGCCGGCTCGTAGAAGCTGCATCGTGCGCAGGCCATGCGATGCGCGCACATGGCATAGGCAGGATTGGTGCACCATCCATGGCCGAGATCATAGCGCAAGACCGGATCGCCAGGTTCAGGGTTGCTGTCCGCGAGGACGTTGACGAAGCGCAAGTTCTCCGACAGCTGAGCATTTCTGCGGAACGCTTTCATTAAGCGGACTGGCGTGAGGTCGATATAGTACCGGCCCGTAGTAAGATCAGTATGGCCAAGCCAATCCATTGCCTCCACTGCCGCCATTCCGGAGGACGGGCTGTATAGCTTGGTGGCCAACGTCGACCGCGACCGGTGTCCGGTGATTGGTCCGCGCGAATCAGAGCTTGGTAGGCCCGCCTTGCGGAGCAGAGCAGGGATGAGCGTAGTGTTTATGTAAGCTTTGCCAAGCTTGCGACCTCGTATGCAGAACAGATAGTCTGTGAGCCGGCGAGTAACGCGATCGACATGTTTTGGCTGCTCGGGACGCACGCTGCGCCAAATCCCGATCGCCTCGGCCAGCGGCATCTCCACCGGTTTAACGAATTCACCGCGTGTCTTACCCGCAGGCACTCTCAGCATCGCTTGTCGGAAAGCGGGCGAGACTTCGCCAGTGCCGGCATCGACCTGCTCGGGGACATCCTCCATGTAAATGCAGTCGAGGTGAAACCTTCGGATTTCATCGCCACGGCAGCCACTGAAAATCCATGCGACCGCGATGGCCCGCGCCATCGCTGCGGGAACAGGCGATGTGCGGCTTTTGCCTCCGCTGGGCAGATCCGCAGCTCCGAGGCTCAAGGCCGCCGTGCGGAGCTTGAGCCAAAAAGCGTCATCGATCGGCCGCGGGTTGGGTCCAACAGCGCGTTGGATGTCCCTCGGCACCCTGAAAGCTCGAAACGGGTCGAAGCGTCGCTCGATCAGTTCCCAATCCAGCAAATCACGGAAGAAAACACGCACAGCGGCAATCAGCCTGATCCTGTGTGTCGCAGCGGTGGGTTCGCCTGGCCGTCGCACCCGGCACAGTTCGGCCGTGTCCTCGCCGAGCCGTCGATCTGTGACGTACCT
Organism: uncultured Acetobacteraceae bacterium; assembly: GCA_964251035.1. Lineage (GTDB taxonomy): Bacteria > Pseudomonadota > Alphaproteobacteria > Acetobacterales > Acetobacteraceae > CAHJXG01. The sequence goes on along the minus strand of CAXUJE010000179.1, from coordinate 1,562 downwards.
GATCCAATCATGCGCCGTGTCGATTGTCCATTCGGTCGGCGACGTGATTGTGGGATGGCACCTTGCCAGCCAACGGCCGGCCAGGTTCAGCGACTGCGAAATGGATGAGCGGCTCGATTGCGAGAGGGTGGACGCAGCCTCCCAGCGTTTGCACCAGCTCAGCCATTCTGCCGGAACGCCAGCCGATCCTCCTGCCGCTCGGGGGCTCGAATAGCCTTTGATGCGTCGTGAAAGGATTCCGAGCTCGACCAGGCCGGCCGAAACGCCAAGGAGCGTGCGGCGACCTGCGCGCGATGGCGGGCTCTGCGCAAAGCGCGCGATGCTCTCGTCGGTCACCGCATCAAGTGTGGGAGCCCGGTGCCAAATGAGGAGTTCAGCCACTGTTCGCGGAGTCGCAAACTCACCGATCGCTTGCCGATATCCCAGGCAGGCCATTGCCGAATGAAGCCGCGTGCATTCATCGTCCACCCTGGCTTGACCGAACAGGCGGCGCGCCAGCGGAACGGGAGAGCAGGACCGATACAAGGGATGGTAAGGCTCTGACGACGGCACGCCGTAGCCCTCGACCGCGACCACCATCGTGGCCAGGCCGTCCAGGCCCACGCAGGTGCGCCTCACCTCCAGCCAGTCCTCAAGGGTCCATAAGGCAGGAGACCTGTTGAGGTGCAGCGCGCCACGTATGATGTTGCAGAGCACATTTCTGATGATGGTGTGCAGGGTGTAGGCGTGCGCTTCGCAGGTGCGCAGCGCGGGCTCAACCATCCGCTCCAGGCTGGGCAGGGCAGTGCGCAGCGGGCCAAGTCCAGGACCGGTTGGAGGCTCCAGCGCGCGCGAAAGGGCCGCACGCTCGTCGGACGTCAGCTGCGGCCCTGCGAAGGCCAGCATGGTGGAGCGACGGCTCACAATGCGACGAACCTGTTGGCCAGCCGCGATGCCGCGCGCTGAAATGCGCGCGCAATGTCGCGGCCGCTCAGGTGGATGTAGAGCCTTGTGCTGTCCAAGTTTCGATGCCCGGCAAACTGGGCGATCTCCGTGATGTCGAAACCGGCGCGTGCGAGGTCTGTCAGTCGCAGGTGGCGCAGTGTATGCGTGCTGAAGCCTGGGACGCCTGCCTCGGACGCGAGGGCAGCCGCCAGCAAACCCCAAGTGAAGCCGCCAACACGCTTGGAACGGTTCCGAGCGCTCGCAGACAGGAACAGGTGCGGGTCGCCAACGTGAAGCCGCCGGCGTTCGGCGAGGTAGGCGGCAAGCGCAGCGCCGGTCGCGGGTGAGTAGAGGATGGTTCGCCCGTAACCGTTCTTGGCATGCTCCGGGGCGTTGTCAGGTTGGCGGGCTCGGCCGCCTCATGGCATCGTGACGAGCATGACGACGTCGCCCAACCCCTACCGCGGCTTTCGCTTTCCGGCCGAGGTGATTGAACATGCGGTGTGGCTGTATCACTGCTTCAGCCTCAGCCTGCGCGACGTCGAGACGATCCTAGCGGCACGGGGCATCGTGGTCAGCTACGAGAGCATCCGTGACTGGGGCTTGCGCTTCGGCCGGCTGTTCGCCAACGCGCTGAA
>CAXUJE010000178.1:0-10741 GCA_964251035.1 uncultured Acetobacteraceae bacterium | reverse complement strand
GGATACCGTTGGCGAATTCGCCCTTCAGGCGGCCATTGCGGCGAACCGTGAAACTCGTGTGGGTGCGAGCGGGCGTTTGGCGAGCCATGCTGCCAGGCGGTCGAGGTTGATGGCCGCGGCCGTGACGACGCTTTGCAGGCCCGTCTTGGCCAGCCCGTGGCAGCGGGCACGCCGCAGCCCGAAGCCGCGCACGCCCTGCGAGATCGTTCCCTCGATGCCTTGGCGCTGCGCATACAAGGCCCGTCCCGCTTCGGTCTTGTGGCGCGTCCGTGCGGCCGCAAGCGCCTCATGCTGCTCGCGCGCCGGCAGCGTCAACTGACGGCCCTGGTCACGCCCGCGCGTGCAGCGCGCCTTGGAGGGGCAGGGGCCGCAGTTGGCTGCGCTGAACCGGGCGCGGACATAAGGGCCGGTTGCCTTGTCGTGGTAGCCGCGCCAACTCGTGCTGGTCCGGCCTTCGGGACAGCGGGCCACTTCGCCCTCCCAATCAATGGCGAAGTCGCTTGTGTCGAACGCACCCTTGGTGCGAGCCTGCCAGCCGGTCGGGGACCGCCCCGGGCCGACCAGATCAATGCCGTGCTGTTCCCGCGCACGGATGAGGTGGTCGGCGCTGATGTAGGCTGAGTCCACCAGGTGCTCGGACGGGACTAGACCTTTCGCCGCCAGCGCCGCGTGGATCGCCTCAACGCGCATGGCTTCGTGCACGTTGGCCGGCGTCGTGTCGGCGTGCAGGACAAGGTGCGGAGCGCCCGCGTCGCAGGTTTCTGTCAGATGGACCATGTAGCCTGTCCAGTTCATGTTGGACTTGGACCGGTATCGCGCCTCCGCATCGTAAGGAGACTCAATGCGGTCGCCGGGACCCCGGCCCTCCACACGCTGCAAGCGGACGTTGGGCGGCACTCCCCTGTCTGGCCTGTTCTCGTCCCGCTCGAAGTGCCACGCCCACACGCGGCGCAGCACGGCGACCGCCGGCAGCGCGGCAACCCCTGCTGGCACGCCCTGGCCGGCCAGGGCGTCGAGCAGTTGATAGCCGTCGGTGCCAACCTGGACGACATAGGCATCGCGCTTGGGGCCAGTTTCCGGCAAGCGCCTGTCCTCAATCCGCCGACCGTAGCGCTCGTGCCAGTCAGAATGTGCCACGGCGCGCAGCCAGTCGGGTGCAGCAACGGTGATCGCGTTCAGCGCGGCGCGCAGCGTTTCGGCCAGCAACTCGATCCGGTTCAGCTCGCGCACGGCCGCCAGCACATGCGTGCTGTCGGTGCGCTGCCGCCCACGGGCCTTGAGCAGCCCTGCCTCGCGCGCCGCGTCCAGCACGCGGGCCAGCAGGCGCTCGGCAACGTCGCCACCCAGCAGCCTGCCGCGGAACTCGCACAGCAGGCTGTGGTCAAAGCCGGGGTCGGCCAGGTCAAGGGCGAGCAGGTATTTCCAGTCAATCCGCGCCCGAACCGCCTCGGCCGCCTGCCGGTCGCTCAGACCTTCGCGGAACTGCAACAGCGTGACAAGGGCCAGGCGCCAGGGCGCGTAGGCCGGCTGGCCGCGCTTGGGGTAGAGGTCGGCAAAGCCTGCGTCGTCAGCGAAATCCAAAGGATTTGCGCGCGAACACGGCGCCGAGCTGGTCATGCAGCAGCAGGCAAGGGGTGCCGCGCCGGAACGCAGCCCGTGCGACACGGGCCGTGTCGTCGGGCACAGGCGGCATGGATGGCTGCGGGTGGAGCGACATGGGCCGGCCTCCGGAGGGAAACCCTACCCAACGCCGCTGCCCGCACCAGGCTGCCGAATTCGCCAACGGTATCGCTTCGGTTTGGAGGACAGCATCGCCTCGCCGGATCTGGACCCGCTTTCACCGGCTGCTTCAACCTCGTGAGGAACGCCGAAGCAGCTTGGCAGCAGGACCGGCGACTTTGCCTCCTGCACCAGTGCTGGATTGGTGCTGTCAAGCGGATCATCTTGGCCGACAACGGTTCCCGTTCACAAAGATGGACCGACTAATTGCACTACGCGCGATAACCACGCGCCCGGCCAGGACCTCTGCAACAGCCTCCGAGCTAAATAAGGCAGCCCCGACTAAGGCTGGTAAACATTGCTCTACCCTCCCCCGATCCGCCTGCCCTCAGTGGTCCTCCTCCCCTCACAGCAAGAAAGTTCAAGGCATCCTTCTACTTTGGGTTGTCCGCTCATTTCACAGACCGTCAAACGTTCGATTGGGTCTGTGATACGGACCCATAAACACCCTTCATGCGTGTTTCAATGTTATTCGGTTGTTTCTGGCCGCATTAAAAATGACCAAGGTCAAACTTAAGGCTAATTCGACCGTAGATCACGAGTTCGCGAGGTAGCAATGAGTGTATCTTTCCGTACGTTTAATGGAGGAATAGTGACGGAGAAAAATCGGAGGGAGGCTGTCCATGGAACATTCAAAGTGTCGGTCGCATCGGCAGCGCGGCCGGAACCCCGGCCTCGGCATGCGCCCCGCCGTGGCATTCGGAACTGCTGCGCTGCTTGTCGCGGCGGGCCCGCGCGGGCCGGCCCCCCCCCCCGCGGGCGCCCCGCTGGAGTTGGCGCCGATGGGGGGGGCGGGGCTGCCGGGCAACGGCGCGATCACCGCGGCCGTATCCTTCCCCGCCGGCAGCTTCACTGCCCCGGGCACCACCTCCTCCTACCCGAACCTGCCCGCCTTCTGCCGGGTCTCCGCCACGCTGCGGCCAACCCCGGACAGCAACATCAACGTCGAGGTCTGGCTGCCGCAGGGCACCGCGTGGAACGGCCGCTTCGTGGGTACCGGCAACGGCGGCTACGCCGGCACCATCAACTACGGCGAACTCGCGGGCGCCTTGCAGCTCGGCTTCGCGGTGGCCAACACCGACATGGGCACTGCGCCCTCCACCGGGCTGGACGGCAAGCCGATCATCGGGCACCCGGAGAGATGGATCGACTGGGGCTACCGCTCGACCCACCTCATGACGGTCGCGGCCAAGCGAGTGGTGCAGGCCTTCTACGGCAGCGTGGCGGCCTACTCCTACTTCGCCGGCTGCTCTACCGGCGGCGGCCAGGCACTGCACGAGGCGCAGCAGTTCCCGGACGATTATGACGGCATCCTGGCCGGCGCCCCGGCCGAGAACCGCACCCACCTGCACACCGAGATCATCTGGCCCTACGTGGTCTCGCACCGCACGCCGGACAGCCTGATCCCGCCGGACAAGACGCAGCTGATCACGAACGCCGTGCTGGCCGCCTGCGGGGCGCAAAGCGGCGGCCTGCCCTCGGACCGCTACCTGACCGAGCCGCGCGCCTGCCGCTGGGACCCAGGGCAGCTGCTCTGTCAGGACGGCGCCAACGACACCTCGCAGTGCCTCACGCCGACGCAGGTGGACACGGCGCGCATGCTGTACGACGGCCCGCGCGACCCGCGCACCGGGCACCTGATCTACCCCGGCGTGCCGCGCGGCAGCGAGAGCGGCAGCACCTTCGACTGGGCGGCCCTGCAGGGCCTGTCGCCCGCCTTGCCGACGACCGAGCCGCTGTTCGATGGCCTGTTCTACTGGGCGTTCGGCCCGGACTGGGACTGGCGCAGCTTCGACTTCGACCGGAACGTGTTCCAACTCGACGACGTGCTCGCCCGCATCCTGAACGCCAACAACCCTGACCTGACCCGCTTTCGGGCGCACGGCGGCAAGCTGCTTGGTTTCCACGGCTGGGCCGACGCGCTGGTGCCGCCGCAGGACTTCGTCAACTACTACCTGCGCGTCGGCGCCTGGCTGAGCATTCTCGATCGTGACCCGTCGCTTCCCGAGGCCTCGAACTTCGCCAGCAGCGTCGCCGAAAACCTCCAAGTGAACAGGGTTGCCGAAAGCGATTTGGGCGTAGGTGCGTGGGGAGGGACCGTCACAGACAGTTCGGTCGACAACCGTCGGGTGCAAGAGTTCTTCCGCCTGTTCATGGTCCCGGGCATGGGTCATTGCGGCGGTGGCCCGGGGCCGAACCAGTTCTACAATGCGACCCTCAGCCCGGCGCCGGCGGACGCGCAGCACAACGCCCTGCTCGCGCTGCAGCGCTGGGTGGAGCAGGGGGTGCCGCCGCAGCAGATCATCGCGACCAAATACGTCAACGACGACCCAACCCAAGGTGTGGCGCAGACTCGGCCGCTCTGCGCCTTCCCGCAGGTGGCGCGCTATGGTGGCCAAGGCGATGCGAACGACGCGGCCAGCTTCGACTGCGTCATGGACGGCGACCAAACCAATCCCCTGCCAGCACCGGAGTTCCTGAAGTAGGGTCTGAACGTTTACGGGTGGGGCATATGCGACGCGCGTGCCCCGCGTCGCTGTGAACTGGCAATGACTCGACGGGTCGCGACACTCGGAAGTCCGGGGCGGTTCACCATGGCTTCACCGTGACCATGGCCAGGATGCCGGCAACCAAGAGCACGATGACGAGCGCCGGCCACAGGGTCGGGCGGCGCGGCGTCCGGCCCTCGATCCCCAGGCGGCGCAGCTTGGCCGATTGCATGCCATGGATCGCCGACAGGACGATCACGAGCGCCATCTTCACTTGCAGCCAGGTCGCGACGAACCAAGCACCCGCAGTCGCCAGTGTCAGGCCGAACGCCCAAACCACGACCATCGCCGGCGTGGTGACAAACCGGTTCCACTGTCGAAGCCGCCGGAGCACGGCATGCTGCTCCGGAGCTGAGCCCTGCTCACCCGACAGCGGCAGCAGCATCGCGGTGAGCAGGAACACGCCGGCGACGAACGTCACGGCCGCCAGAATGTGGACCCGAGGATTCCCTGGTGATGCTGGGCCAGCCCTACCGCGTCAAAACCCTTCCGAGTGTTGTCGCCCGTCAGGTCACCAGACTCCATCCATGCACCAACATCCTTATGCGAGATGATCCGTGCCCGGCCAAAACCTTTGCAAGCGCTGCCCAGGGCAAACAAGGCAACTCCGGCTAAGGCTGGCCGCCGCTTTTTGCGGCGGTGACCCTGCCCCTGTCTCTGCCCGGTTTGTCCAGTGCAAGAAAACGCACGTATTCCTCCAGGCGAAGCTCAAACACCATACGCTCTGGCCCAATCGCCGAGTGGCAGGAGCATCCCGGCCAGGGCCGGGTCAGGATGACGGGCCATCGCCGTCACAAAGGGGCCATCGGCCACGACGACGTTCGTGGCACCCACGGCAAGCGCAAACGCGACATACAGCGTGTCGTAGGTGGACTGGCCGACAGCCAGGCCGATGTCCAGGGCAACGTCGTGCAAACCCATGTCCGCGGTCGGCGTCGGCGCAAGCTGGGCTTGCAGGAGCCCAAGACCCTCCCTGGCCTCGTCCGGCGTGAGCAGCTTCCTGCGCACCTGGAGCCACAGGACGTTGGTCGCCTCGTTCAGCCAGAAGTCAGGGACGAGCAGGTCGGCCCCGCTGCGGGCCAGCGCATCGGCAAGATGGCTGTCCGGCTCCTGCAGGACCCACTTGAGGCCAACCGACGCATCGACGACAAGCGCCAGTGTCAGGCGCCCTTGCCGGCCAGGTCCTCGGCCCGGCGACGGCGCGACTCTTCGAGCAGGTCGGCGGACGTGGGCGACCCGCGCCCTGCAGTCCGCTGCCGGAACTCGGCCAAACGCGAGGTGGCCTGCTCCCGCGCGGCATGCTGTTCGCTGCCGACCAGGGTTGCTCTGAGGATCTCACGGTGCTCCGCTTCCGCAGAGCGCCCGTGCTCGGCGGCACGGATGCGGAGGCGCTTCACCAGGTCCTCGTCCAGGTTCCGCACGGTCAGGGTGGCCATGGCCGGCTTCCTATGCTGTCAACTGCTGCAATGACAGCATAGCCACTGCTCCAGGCCGAAGCCAACCTTGCCCATCGAGCAGTCGGCCACAACGCTCCATCCCTGCTGGGTAGCTGGCTGCCAACAGAAGTGGCCGAGCCAAGGTCATCATCGCGCCCTCATCCAGATGGGCTGCTTGGTGTCTGCTGCTGGCATCTCTCGAACCTTCCCGCGGGGCCAAGCAGGGGCGGGGCGCACGCTGCAAGCTGACAAGTGGATCATCCTGGCCGGTGGCGGGCCCGCTCACGAAAGCAGGCGGCGTAAATGTGCCATGCGCGATAACCGCATGCCCGGCCGAGCCTCCGGCAGGAAGGTTTGAGGACACGCCCACATCGGCGGGAAAACCCGGGTTAGGCCCAATACCGTTCAGTTAGCGCCGTTAAGTGCCTGGTGGTGGCGGGCAAGCCGCTTCAGGAGGGCCGTCCGATAATTTGGGAAATCGCCTAACTGAACGGTATTGGGGTTAGGCCCGGCGCATCCGCTCCGGGTCGAAGCGGTATTGCCCGAACGGGTTGATGTGGGCGTGCAGCAGCGGCGAGGTGCGGGCGAGCTCCTGATCTGGGATGACGTGCCCTTCGGCACGAAGCTCCGCGACGGCCTCGCCGATGCGGAGAGTGTTCCAGGCCACTACGGCGTTGTGCAGGACGGCAAGGCAGGAGAAGGTGTTGACCTAGTCCTGAAAGGTGTGGCCGCGTACCGCGCCTTCCTTGCCGAAAAATAGGAAGCGCGACAGCGCATGCGAGCGCTCGCCCTTGTTCAGTTCCTGTCCGATGTGCCGGCGGTAGGCTGGATCATCGAGGAAACGGAGCACGAATATGGTTTTCCGCACGCGCCCGATCTCGGCCAGCGCCTGATGCAGGCTGTTCTGGCGGGCGTATGAGCCGAGCCGGTGCAGGATCAGCGACGGCGAGGCCGTGCGGGCGCGCATGGAGGCAGTGAGGCGCACGACACCATCCCAGGCCGGGCCGATCAGGTGTGCCTTGATCGTGCCGGTCAGGATCGGGTCAAGCCCCGGGTAGGCCGCCTCGCGGTCGATCTTGTAGAGGGTCTGGTCGCCGAGGTCGGCGATGCGTGGTTCCAGCGAGAAGCCGAGCAAATGCCCTGCCGCCATCACCACCTCGGATTTTATGTGGACAAGATGCGTTGTGGCGACCTTCGCCGTGGTAGGCTGGAGGCGCAGCGCCGTTCGCACGGAGGTGCGCCATGGCCGTGGTGAGGCGATCCGATGCCGTCGGCGGCCACCGCCGCGTCGAGGTGCTGGATGCGGCCGGCATTCCTGTCCCGGTCGCGGGCGACTTCCTGGCCCACCTTTCGGCCCGTGACTGCTCGCCCAACACCGTGCTCGCCTACGGCTCCGACCTGGGTCATCTCTGGCGCTTCCTGGACGCCGCGCGGCTGGGCTGGGACGCGCTGACGCCGGAGCGTGCCATGGACCTGCTCGCCTACCTGCGCGCCGGGCCGACCCGGCGCCGCGGCCCGCCCCGGATGCCCGCGCTCGCCACCTGCGATGGTGAGCCCGCCGACGCGCCCGGTTTGAGTCCGGCCACGGTCAACCGGGCGCTCGCGGCGGTGTCGTCCTTCTACGACTGGGCGATCCTGGCCGGCCGCTTCGATGGTGCCAACCCGATCGTCCGCGTGGTGGACCGCGCCCTGGTGCGCACTGCCGACCGGCACCGTCCCTTCCTGGCCGGCATTTCCCGGCAGCCCGAGACCCGGCGCGCGCTGCAGGTCAAGACAGTCCGGCGCCTGCCGCGGCCGCTCGACGAGGGCCAGGTCGCGGCCCTGCTGACCGCGCTGCGCTGCCGGCGCGACCTGGCGCTGGTGCGCTTGATGCTCGACGGCGGCCTGCGACCCGGCGAAGCGCTTGGCTTGCATCTTTCTGACATCGCTTATGGCCGGCGGCGCGTGACCATCCGCCACCGCGAGGACCACCCCCGGGGCGTGCGGCAGAAGTCGCGCACCGAGCGCGTGGTGGACCTGCACGAGGCGGTTACGCTGGAGGCGGTTTCTGCCTATGCCGTGGGTGAGCGGCCCGCCGACGCCGGGAGCCCGCTTCTGTTTCTGGTCGGCGGCAAGGGCCGGCGGCGCTGCGAGCCGCTGTCGTACGCGGCCCTCGCCCGCCTGTTCGCCCGCGCTTGCACGCGCGCCGGCATTCGCGCGCCCTGGGTGACGCCGCACAGCCTGCGCCACACGCACGCGACGCGCATGTGGGAGCTGGGCATGCGCGAGCTGACGTTGCAGCGCCGGCTCGGCCACGCCTCGCCGGAGTCCACGCGCCTTTACACCCGCGTGTCCGACCCACAGGTCGTGGCCGAGTATCGCCGTGCCCTGGGCCTTGACCCTGCGCCAGCTGCTGGGCAGCCGGAGGCGGTGGGGCGATGAGGGCCGGCCCGGTCTCGGCGGCGGCGATGCGGGTGCCGGTTTCAGCGGCTGACCAGTACGCTTTCTTCCCGCATGCCCATTGCGACGAGGCCGAATACGCCACGTTCCTGGACGCCTTGCCGATCCAGCCCGCGTTCCGGCGGCACCAGGCTCAGAACCGGCGCCGTTTCATCCGGCTGTGGCCCGACCTGCGGAACTGGATGGCGGCGCCGCTTGACGAGCGGGTGGGCCGGCTATGGCGGCAGACCCGGGAATACCTGCGCCACCGCATCTCGTATCGGGCTCGACCTTATCTTTACTACCTCGCGCTCACCGACCGCACGCACCTGGACTACGACTGGCTGCTCGCGCTCGGCGACCTGCGCCTGGCCGAGGTCGCGCGGCCGCTCGGGATCGACCTTGGCATCGACCTGGTTGCCGAGGAGTGCGGTCGGTTGGGTTTCCACCCCGTCTCGGCCCGGCTCGCCGCGCAGTGGACACTGGGGCGCATCGCCCTGCACACGGGCGTGCGCGACCCCGCCCAGCTCCGGGCCGAGCACGTGGACGAACTGCTCGCCGCGGTCCGCGCCTTTGGCGAGCGGCCCGACGTCGCCCAGTTCTACGGCTCGGCCGCGGGCTACCGCGTGTCGCCGAGCAAGGGCTGGATCACGCACCTGCACCAGCTCGGCCTCGTGCTGTATCACCGCGGCCAGTCCCAGCGTCGGCCGCGCAAGTACATGCCGGCCTACGCGGTCCGGCCCCCGCCGCGGCCAGAGATGGAGGCGGTCGTGGACCGCTGGCTGGCTGTGCGGCAGCCCACCTCCCGCCCGATCACCATCCACCACCTCGGCCTCGGCCTGCGCAATTTCCTTGACTGGCTCGCGAGGGCCGAGCCGGGCATCACCAGCTTCGCCAAGGTCACCCGCGACCACGCGCTCGGCTACCTCGCCGCGATGGCGCGCGACCCGAACCCGCGCACCGGGCGGCCGCTGTCGGCGGTCACGCGCCGGGCGAGGACGTCGGCACTGAGCGTGTTCTTCCGCGAAACCGCGGCAATGGGCTGGGAGGGCGTGCCCGGCCGCCCGCTGCTCGACCGCGGCGACCACCCGCGCCCGGCGCAGCGCGTGCCGCGCTTCATCCCGGCCGACCAGCTCGCGAGAGTGATGGAGGCGATCGCGGGACTGGAGTGCCCGTTCCAAAGGGCGGCGCTGTTGACCGCGCGCTGGTCCGGCGCCCGGCGCGGCGAGATCCAGCGCCTTGCCCTCGACTGCTTGGAGCGCTACCCGGACGGCACCGCGCGCCTGCGGATCCCCGCCGGCAAGACCTACCGCGAGCGCGTCGTGCCGCTGCACGAGGACGCCGCGGCGGCGATCCGAGCCGTCGTCGCCCTGCGGGCCAATGGGAGCGAGCGGGCCTTGGTGGACGACCTCACGGGCGCGCCGGTGCGCTACCTGTTCGTGGGGCACGGCAAGCTGCTCTCCACGCACTACCTGATCGACGTCCCGCTGCGCCGGGCGTGCAAGACGGCCGGGCTGGTGGACGCGGGTGGGCACGCGACCATCACCGCCCACCGTTTCCGCCACACGCTGGGCACGCAACTCGCCGAGCGCGGCGCCAAGCTGCACACCATCATGCGCGTGCTCGGGCACGAGAGCCCGGGCATGTCGATGGTCTACAGCCGCATCAGCGACCCCGAGGTGCTGCGCGACTACCAGGCCGTGCTCAGGCCCGGCGCCGTCATCGCGGGTCCCGGCGCCGAGGCGGTGCGCGGCGGCGCACTGGGCAAGGGCGCGGTGGACTGGCTCAAGACCAACTTCCTGAAGACCGAGCTGGAGCTGGGCCACTGCCTGCGCCTGCCCACCGAGGGGCCGTGCGAGTGCGAGCTGTTCTTCACCTGCTCGCGCTTCGTGACCACGCCGGCCTACGCGCCGCGTCTGCGCGAGCGGTACGCGCTGGAACTGTCGCTGGCCGAGGGCGCCGAGAGGCGCGGCTGGCCGCGCGAGGTGGAGCGGCACCGCTGCACCGCCGCCCGGATCGAGAAGCTGCTCGCCGACATGGGCATACAGGCGTGATCGCAGCGACGGCCCAGGCGACGGCAAGCATGGCGCAGTGCTCGCCCGCGCCAAGGCCGCTGCGCGCCGCCTCCGGCGGTGGCCCGCGGCCAGCCTTGACCCGAGCTGCGCGCGGTGCCTCGAAACGTTGCAGGCCGGGGCGGAGAAACGGCCCTCAACCGAACCGAGAAACGAGCCGAGGCACATACGGACCCGGCAAGTGCCATCCACGGTACGCCGGGCTTGACTGTCCATGTAACCGACTGCCCGTGTGAATCGACATAGGTTCGGTCCACCTCCATGTCGGTGCAATGGCGCAGCACGCCCTCGATCATGGCGGCGGCCTCCGATGACGAGCAGGTCTTCAACTGTGAGTAGATGCAGGTGCTGCGCCGCTCGACGTGCCAGTAAATCATGATGCCGCGCCCGCCATACCGGGAGTGCCACTCGGTCATCAGGTTCTGATCCCACGCGCCGAACTGCTTGCTGTCGGCGGCGCACGCCGTCGTGCCCTCGCCCCAGATGC
>CAXUJE010000177.1:6123-10854 GCA_964251035.1 uncultured Acetobacteraceae bacterium | reverse complement strand
CGGGACGGCATCACCTGCGCGCCCTGCCATGCCGCATGATGGCCAAAGCCGAGCTCAGCTTGCGCCACGAATGCCTGCTGCGTGTCAGCACACTCCGCATAATGATGCTTAGACCCGCGTCCTACTTGATCGCAAGCGGGTTGATCGGCGAGCCGGTGCCGCCCGTCAGGTTCAGGGGCGGCCCGCTGAACATGAACTCGTACACCTTGTCCGCGGCGCAATCGGCCGCCAGCTCGGCCACGTCGAACATCTCGCCCATGGTCAGGCCCATCGCGGGGATCACGACCCAGTGCCAGGGCTGCTTCGCCTCTGCCGTCTCGTTCGGCCGCACCTCGACGCCCCAGGTGTCGGAGCAGATCGCCGCGATCTGCTTCTCCTGGCACCAGTAGCAGTTCTCGAACCGCACGCCGGGCGCGTCGCCGCCGGCATAGCCGCCCCAGGCGCCCTCCGCCCGGCACCGCTCCATCTGCCCGGTGCGGATGATGACGAAGTCGCCGTGGCGGACCTCGACGCCCTGGGCCGCGGCCGTCGCGTCCAGTTCGGCGTTGCCGATGCCGTAGCCGTCGGGCAGCCAGTCCATTCCCTTGAAGCGCGGCACGTCCAGCAGCACGCCGCGGCCCACCATCTTGGCGCGGGTGTGCTCAATGCCCAGCACGTGGACGCCGCCGCCGTCCACGCGGCGCGCGTCGTGGCCGTTGTACATCGTGTCGCCCAGGAAGATGTGCCCCAGGCTGTCCCAGTGGGTCGCGGCCTGCACCGGCATGTTCAGCGCATCGTCCGAGTAGCGCAGGGTCTGGCCGCCCCGGTCGAACCGCCCGGCCACCGCGTCCGTGCCGGTGGCCAGCATGGTGTGGATGGGGTTCCAGCGCCCGCCGAACAGGCCGCTTTGCGGGCCTTTGTTGTCCAGCGGGATGCCCATGGCGAACACCGCCCCGCGCTTCACGAGCGTGGCGGCTGCAACGACGTCCTCCGGCCGGATGTGGTTGAGCGTGCCGACCTGGTCGTCATCGCCCCAGCGGCCCCAGTTCTTCAGGGCTTCCGCGGCCACGTGGATCGCGGGCAAGCCTTCACTGATGTCCATCCGTCCCTCCCGGCGCCGGGTCGTGCGCCCCGCTAATGAGCGACTGTTCAATAGCAGGGCATGGCGGTCAAGCCGGGACTGCCTTCACAGGTGCAGTGGCTTGCCGGCCTCTAAGCGTCGGGGAAGTTCAGCTCGATGGTGATGCCGTTCGGGTCTTCCAGGAACACCTGCTCCAGGTTCATCGCCGGCACCGTCCGGTCGCGGAATGGGATGCCGATGCCGCGGAACTTCGCCCGCATCGCCTCCACGTCGCTGCCGACGAAGGCGACGTGGTCGATGGTGCCGGTCCCGGCGTCGCCGCCCGCCTTGTCGCCCCCCGCCTTGTCACCCAGGTAGTCCTTCAGGCCGCTCGGGTCATCCGGATCGATGCCGACCACGTGCACGACGGCGACGTCGCCCTGGTAAAGCCAGACGCCGGGGAAGGGGAACTTGGGACGCGGCCCGACCTCCAGCCCCAGCACCTCGGTGTAGAAGCGTTCGGTCTCGGCCAGGTGGGCGGTGCGGATGGAGTAGTGGTCGAGGCGGCTCAGGGGCATGGCAACGTTCCCTTTCGACGTTCATTCTCTCTGGGCGCAATGCGTGCGTGCGGCCGGGCGCTTGTCAAGCTTGACGCGCCCGGCTGCATCGCCATCCATAGCGCAGAAGGGAGGCGGCGTCATGAAAGCGAGCGCGTTCGACTACGTCCGCGCGGCCTCGGTCGCGGACGCCGTGGCGCTGCTGGCCCGGCATGGCGACGGCGCCAAGCTTCTCGCCGGCGGACAGAGCCTGTTGCCGGCGCTGAACCTGCGCCTGTCCGCCCCCTCGATCCTCATCGACATCGGACGGCTGCCGGAGCTGCGGGGCGTGTCCGTCACGTCCGCCCATCTCCGCATCGGCGCCGGCTGCACCCACGCCGCCCTGCTGGCCGACCCGCTCGTGGCCGACCACGCCCCCCTGGTCCCGCGCGCGCTGGCGCACGTCGCGCACCCGGCGATCCGCACCCGGGGCACGATCGGCGGCAGCCTGGCCAACGCCGACCCGGCGGCCGAACTGCCCGCCTGCGCCCTGGCGCTCGGCGCGGCGATGGTGCTGCACGGCCCGGCTGGCACGCGGACCATCGCCGCGGACGCCTTTTTCACTGGGCTGTTCGAAACGGCGCTGGCGCCCGGCGAAATCCTGGTCGCGGTCGAAATCCCGCTTCAGCCCGCAGTCCCGTGGGGCTTTGCCGAGTTGGCCCGGCGCTCCGGCGACTACGCCATGGTCGGGTTGGCGGCCCATGGGCGGCCCGGGGCGCTGCGGCTGGCCTACTTCTCCGTCGGCGCCACCGCCATCTTGGCCCGGCGCGCGGCCGCCGCCCTGGCCTCCGGCGTGACGACGGCGTCCCTGGACGACGCCGCCCTCGCCCTTGTTGCCGACCTGCCGGAACACGCCGATCTCCAGGCTTCCGCCAAGATGCGCCTGCACCTCGCCCGCGTTCTGCTGCGCCGGGTCGTGGGCGCCTGGGCCGAGCCCGCGCGGCGCGCGGCATGACCGCGATCCGGTTGGTCGTGAACGGCGAGGCGGTGGCAGCCGACGTGCCCGCCCGGCTCCATCTGGCCGACTTCCTGCGCGATGTGCTGGGCCTGACCGGGACGCACCTCGGCTGCGAGCACGGCGTGTGCGGCGCCTGCACGGTGCGGCTGGATGGCGGGATCGTGCGGGCCTGCCTCGTGCTGGCGGTGCAGGCCGATGACGGCACGGTGGAGACGATCGAAGGACTGTCCGACACCGGGGAGATCGCCGACCTGCAGCACGAGTTCGCCGCCCGCAACGCGCTGCAATGCGGCTACTGCACGCCGGGGATGCTGGTCGCGGCGCAGGACCTGCTGCTCCGTTCCGTGGACGCGCCGCCCGGCCGCGCCGCGATCCGCGAGCACCTGTCAGGCAACTACTGCCGCTGCACCGGCTACGAGGCCATCGTGGACGCGGTGGAAGCGACGCTGCGGAGCCGCCGTGGGTGACGACCGTGGAACTTGACGACCCCGGCCGTCCCAATGGCCATATCGGCCGTGCCCTGCCGCGCCCCGGCCTGCGCCGCCTGACGCAGGGCCGAGGCACCTATGTCAGCGACGTGTCCCTCCCGCGCATGGCGCACGCCGCGTTCCTGCGCTCTCCCTACGCCCACGCCGCCATCACCCGCATCGGGCTGGCGCCCGCCCGCGCCATGCCCGGCGTGTTCGCAGTGCTGGACGGCCCGGCGATGGCTGCGCTGTGCTCGCCCTGGGTCGGCGTGCTGACCCACATGCAGGGCCTGAAATCCGCGCCCCAGCACCCGCTCGCAATCGGCCGCGTGCGCTGGCAAGGCGAACCCATCGCCATGGTGGTCGCCGCCACCCGCGCGCAGGCGGAGGACGCCGCCGAGCGGATCGAGGTCGAGTACGACCCGCTCCCGCCCGTGGTGGACGTGCTGGCCGCGCTGGACCCCGGGGCACCGGCCATCCACCCGGAACTCGGCGACAACCTGGCCTTCGAGCGGCGCATCGACGCCGGCGACGTGGACGCGGCGCTGCAGGCCGCCGACCACGTGGTCGAGGCGAGCTTCGGCTTTGGCCGCCACACCGGCGTGACTCTGGAGGCCCGCGCGGTCGTCGCCGACTGGAACGAGGGCGAGGCCCGGCTCACCGTCCACCAGGGCACCCAGGTGCCGCACATGATGCAGAACATCTACGCCCGGCACCTGGGCCTGGAGGAGCACCAGGTCCGCGTCGTCTGCCACGACGTGGGCGGCTCGTTCGGCATCAAGATCCACGTGTACGGCGACGAGATGGCCACCGCCGCGTCCAGCCGCCTGCTGCGCCGCCCTGTCCGCTTCCTGGCCGACCGCCTGGAAAGCTTCGTCTCCGACATCCACGCCCGCGACCACGTGGTCCACGCCCGCATGGGCGTGACCGCGGCGGGCGACATCACCGCCTTCACCGCCGACGACATCACCGGCATCGGGCCGTTCTCCGCCTATCCCCGCACCTCCGCCGTCGAGGCCAACCAGGTCATCAACCTGGTCGGCGGCCCCTACGCCTGCCCCAACTACCGCGCCCGCACCCGGGTGGTGTTCCAGAACAAGGCGATGATGTCGCAGTACCGCGCCGTCGGGCACCCCATCGCCACGGCCGTGACGGAAGGGCTGGTCGACCTCGCGGCCCGGCGCATCGGCATGGACCCCGTGGCGCTGCGTCGCCGCAACCTGATCCGCGACGACGCCTACCCGTGCCAGTCCGCCAGCGGGATGCGGTTCGAGGGCCTGTCGCACCATGCCGCGCTCGACCGGCTGGTGGCGCTGATGGACTACGACGCCCTGCGGGCCGACCAGGCGGCCGCGCGCGCCCGGGGCGTCCATCGCGGGATCGGCCTGGCCAGCTTCATCGAGCTGACCAACCCCGGCCCGGCCTTCTACGGCGTGGGCGGCGCCCGCATCTCGGCGCAGGACGGCGCCACCGTGCGCCTGGACGCCGGGGGCGGACTGACCGTGCAGGCCAGCGTGACGGAGCAAGGCCAGGGGACCGGGGCGATCCTGGCGCAGGTCGCCGCCGAGGCGATGGGCGTGCCGCCGGGGCGGGTGCGCGTGCAGCTCGGCGACACGGACGCGACGCCGTATGGCGGCGGCACCTGGGCGTGGGGGGGGGGGGGGGGGGGGG
>CAXUJE010000177.1:0-6113 GCA_964251035.1 uncultured Acetobacteraceae bacterium | reverse complement strand
CGGCCTGCCAGGTCGCCCGGGCGCTCCGGGCCAGCGTGCTGACGCTGGCGGGCAGCATCCTCCAGGCCCGGCCGGGCGACCTCGACATCGAGGACGGCGCCGTGGTGGACGCCGCCGGCCGTGCCGTGCGGATCGAGCTGGCGGACCTGGCCCGCATCGCCTATTTCCGCCCCGACACCCTGCCGCGCGACGTGCAGCCCGAGCTGGTCGCCACCCGCCACTACGTGCCGCGCGACTACCCTTTCGCCTTCACCAACGGCGTGCAGGCCTCCTGGCTGGAGGTGGACACCGAGACCGGCTTCGTCACCCTGCTGAAGCACTGGGTGGTGGAGGATTGCGGCACGGTGCTGAACCCGCTGCTGGTTGACGAGCAGATCCGCGGCGGCGTGGTGCAGGGCCTGGGCGCCGCGCTGTCCGAGCAGTGCGAGTACGACGAGGAGGGCCAGATGCTGAACGCCAGCATGGCCGACTACCTCGTGCCCATGGCGGGCGAGATGCCGGATATCGTGGTGGCGCACGTCTGCACGCCCACTGCGGAAAGCGCCATCGGGGCAAAGGGCGCGGGCGAGGCGGGCACGGCAGGGGCGGCGGCCTGCGTGCTGAACGCGGTGAACGACGCCCTGGCGCCGCTGGGCGCGGTGCTGACGTCCATCCCGCTGACCCCGGAGCGGATCTTGCGGGCGCTGGGCGTGGCCTGACACGTTTGCCCGTGTCGGTGCGGCGTCTAGCCACGCGCCCGGAGTTCAGGCCATACTCCTTATCAACCGATCAGCGGCCAACGCGGGCGAGGGGAAACGGCGATGACACAGGGACTTGGCCGCAGGCTCGTGCTCGGCACCGCGGCCGCGGCGGCGCTCGCGAGGCCGTCGGTGCTGCGCGCCGAGGACGACACGATCAAGATCGGCTTCCCCGTGCCGCTCACCGGTCCCTATGCCGCCGAAGCGCAGGACCAGGTGCGCTGCGCCCAGCTCGCGGTCGCCGAGTTCAACGAGGGCGGCGGCCTCGGCGGGCGCAAGGCCGAGCTGCTGGCGCGCGACGACAAGCTCGATCCCGGCGAGGCCGCGACCCGCACCCTGGAGCTGATCGAGAAGGACGGCGTGCGCCTGATCGTGGGCAGCCTGTCCGCTTCCGTGCAGCTCGCCGTCAACAACATCACCCGCGAGCGCCGCGTCCTCTATAACTCGATCAGCCAGTCGGACCAGATCGCCGCCTTGCCGGACTGGAGCCGCTACACCTTCCATGAGGGGCTGACCCCGCACCTCACCGCCGGCGCCGTCGGCCGCTATGCGTTCGGCAAGTACGGCAAGCGCGTCGTGTTCCTCAGCGCCGACTACGCCTATGGGCGCGAGATGGTGGATGGGTTCAAGGCGGCCGGGGCGCCGCTGGGCATCGAGGTGCTGGCCGAGCTGAAGCACCCGCTCGGCGCCACGGACTTCTCCACCCTGCTGCCCCGCATCCAGGCGTTGAAGCCCGACCTGCTGTGCCTGTGCAACTTCGGCCGCGACCAGCAGATCGCCATCCGCCAGGCCAACGATTTCGGGCTGAAGCGCACGACGCGGATCGTGGCGCCTGTCTTGCTCTACACCGCCCGCGTCGCCGTGGGTCCGGGCGCGTTCAAGGGCGTGGTGGGTGGCGCTTCGTACTATTGGGGCGTGGAAAGCAGCATCCCGAGCGCCCGCGCGTTCAACGACCGCTACCGCCGCGCCTACGACAACAAGGTGCCGTCCGACTACGGCGCGCTCGGCTATGGCGGCGTGCGCAGCGTGCTGATGGCGGCGCAGGCGGCCGGCAGCGCGGAGCCGGAGAAGGTGGGCGACGCGCTCGCCGGGCTGCGGTACGACATCTACAAAGGCCCCGAGCGCATCCGCGCCTGCGACCACCAGGCCGTGCAGTCCGTGTTCGTCGTCGAAAGCAAGGACAAGGGCGCCAACCCTTACGACGTGTTCGACATCGTCCACACCGACGGGCCGGATGAGGCCAACTTGAAGTCCTGCGCCGAAGAGGGGCACGCATAGGGCGCCGGGCCGTGGACGGCATCACCCCCGGCCTCCTGGCGCTGCAGCTCTTCGCCGGGCTGGCGCTGGGGGCGATCTACGTGCTGGTGGCGCTCGGCATGTCGCTGCTGTTCGGCATGCTGACCGTGGTGAACTTCGCCCACGGCGCCTTCTACATGCTGGGCGCCTTCGCGGGCGTGGGATTGCTGGGCCTGGGCGTGGGCTTCTGGCCTTGCCTGCTGCTCGTGCCGCTGCTCGTCGGCGCGCTGGGGCTGCTGGTGGAGCGCTTCCTGATCCGGCCCCTGTACGGCCGGGGCATCGACTACCCGCTGCTGCTGACCTTCGGCCTGTCCTACCTGCTGGTGGAAGGCGTGCGCGTCGTGGCCGGGCCGCAGGACCTGCCGTTCGACGTGCCGGACGCGCTGGCGGGCGCGACCGACATCGGCGTGGGCTACTTCCCGACCTACCGCCTCTTCGTCATCGGCGTCACCGCCGCCGTGCTCGTCCTGCTGTGGCTGTTCCTGGAGCGGACGCCGTACGGCCTCGTCATCCGGGCCGGGGCGCGCGATCCGCAGATCGTGCGCATCCTCGGGATCGACGTGGGCCGGGTCTGGCTCGTCGTGTTCGGCATCGGCACCGGGCTGGCGGGGCTGGCCGGGCTGCTGGCGGCGCCGCTGCAGGGTGCCAGCCCCGAGATGGGCAACAGCGTGCTCGCCATCGCCTTCGTCGTCACGGTGGTGGGCGGCATGGGCTCCTTGCTCGGCGCCGTGCTGGCCGGGCTGCTGGTGGGCGTGGTGGTGAGCACCGTGTCGCTGGTGGCGCCCGAGATGGCGCAGGTGTCCATCTTCGCCCTGATGGCGGTGGTGCTGCTGGTGCGCCCGCAAGGCTTCTTCGGCCGTGCCGGGCTGATGAGCTGATGGACGCCGCCGCCCCCGCGATCGCGGCGCCCCGGCGCGACTGGCTGGCGCTCGCGACCCGGCACCGCGTGCTGCTGGCCGCCGTGTTCCTGCTCGCGTTCCCGCTGCTGATGCCGTTCAAGGCCATCGCGGTGAACATCCTGATCTACGGGCTGTTCGCGCTCGGCTTCAACATGCTCTACGGCTATGGCGGGCTGCTATCCTTCGGGCATTCGGCACTGTTCGGCGCCGGCGCCTATGCCTGCGGCATCGTCATGACCCGTTGGGGGCTGCCGTGGTGGCTGGGCGTGCCCGCCTCGGTCGCCGCCGGCATGGCGATGGCGGCGGCAATGGGCGCACTGGCCGTGCGCACCCGCGGCATCTACTTCGCGATGGTGACGCTGGCGCTGTCGCAGTGCGTGTACTATGCGGCGTTGCAGGCCAACGGCTGGACCGGCGGGGAGAACGGGCTGCGCGGCATCCGGCTTGTGGCGGTGGGGCCGCTGGACTTCGTCGATCCCACCACGCGCTGCTACGTCGTGGCCGTGGTCGTCATCGCGGCGCTCTTTGTGCTGTCGCGCATCCTCGCCTCGCCGTTCGGGGCGGTGCTGGAGGCGGTGCGCGAGAACGAGAGCCGCGCCCGCGCCTGCGGCTTCGACGTGCGCGCGACCAGGTTCCTGGCCTTCACCCTGTCCGGCGCGTTCTGCGGCCTGGCCGGGGCGCTGCAGGCGCTGCACCTGGGGATCGTGCCGCTGGAAACGCTCAGCTACCAGACCTCGGGCCAGGCGGTGATGATGGCGCTGCTGGGCGGCGTGGGCACGTTCTTCGGCCCGTTCATCGGCGCCGCCGTGTTCCTGCTGCTGGAGAACCTGGTCTCGCTCTACACCGTGCACTGGCAACTGGTCGTCGGCGTGGCCTACATCGCCTGCGTGCTGTTCTTCCCGGCCGGCATCTGGGGCACGGTCCTGGCCCGGCTGGCGGCTTGGCGGCCATGACGGACGCGATCTTGAGCACCCGGGACGTGGGCGTCAGCTTCGGCAGGTTCGTGGCGCTCCGCGCCGTCTCGGCCCAGTTCCGCCGCGGCGAGCTGGCGGGCATCATCGGCCCCAACGGCGCCGGAAAGAGCACGTTCTTCAACACGCTGTCCGGACAGATCACCCCGACGACGGGCTGCATCACGTTCGAGGGGCGGGACATCACCGGGCTGCCGCAGCACCGCCATGCCAGGCTGGGGATCGCCAAGTCCTTCCAGATCACCACCGTCTTCCCCCAGCTCAGCACGCTCGAGAACGTCCGCGTGGCGTTGCAGGCGCTCGTGTCGCGCTACGACGTGTGGCGGCCGCGGGCGCGCCTGACCGCGCTCGTCGAGCAGGCGGGCGCGCTGCTGCAGACGGTCGGGCTGTGGGCCGCGCGCAACCGGGTCGCCGCCACCCTGGCGCATGGCGAGCAGCGGGCGCTGGAGATCGCGATGGCGCTGGCCCCCAACCCGCGCCTGCTGCTGCTGGACGAGCCGACCGCCGGGATGAGCCCGGAGGAGACCCGCGGCACCATGGACCTGATCGCCCGGCTCGCCCGCGAACGCACGGTGATCCTGGTGGAGCACAAGATGAAGCTCGTCATGGGCCTATGCGACCGCCTGCTGGTGCTGCACCACGGCGAGATCCTGGCGCAGGGGACGCCGGCGGAGGTGCGGGTGAACCCCGAGGTCAAGCGGGTGTACCTGGGACAGCGGGACCAATGATGCTGCGGGTCGAGGGCCTCCACGCCTGGTACGGCGCCAGCCACGTCCTGCAGGGCATCGACCTCCACGTGGAACGCGGCGAGATCGTCTGCCTGGTCGGCCGCAACGGCGCGGGGAAAACCACGACGCTGCGCGCCGTCATGGGCCTGGTTGGCCGCAGCGCCGGCCGCGTGCGCTTCGACGGCACGGAGCTGCTGGGCCGCCCGGCGCACATCCGCAACGGCCTGGGCCTGGGCTACGTGCCGGAGGAGCGGCGGATCGTGGCGGGGCTGACGGTGCGCGACAACCTGCGGCTGGGCCTGCTCGCGGCTAAGGCGAAGCGCCGGGAAAGCGAGGTGATCGACGAGGTCGCGGCGATCTTCCCGCGCCTGGCGGAACGGCTGGACCAGGTGGCCGTCACCATGTCCGGCGGCGAGCAGCAGATGCTCGCCATTGCCCGCGCCACCATCAGCCGGCCCAAGCTGGTCATGCTGGACGAGCCGAGCGAGGGCATCATGCCCGTGCTGGTGGACGAGTTGATGGCGCTGTTCGCCGCCATGCGCGACGCGGGCACCACGCTGCTGCTGGTGGAGCAGAACGTGGAGCTGGCGCTGGCCATCGCCGACCGGGCCTACATCATGGACGGCGGCACGATCGTCCACCAGGCTCCGGCGGCGGCGCTGCTGGCGGACGAGGCGCTGAAGGAGCGTTACTGCTCGGTCTGATGTGAGGCGCTACTCTGCCTTGCCTGGTTGATGCGTTCCGGCGCTTGTTGGTCCAGAGTGTCGGGGCGTGGGCGATGCGGGCATGGCTGCTACCCTGGCTGTCACCGATGATCTCTGCGGCTGGGCCACCCGCATCGCCGCCCGGGTTCGACCGCTGGATGCTCACCGTCCATGGCTTTGTAAGGCGATGCCGGCGAGACCGGGGCTGCCGTGTGCAACAAGCTCCCGGAGATGGTGGTGACGGCCTGCGTCGGAACAGATGTCGCCAAGGACACGCACTGGGCGTGCGCCTTGGATGCGGGCGGGCGTGTCCTGCTCAACCGCGCGGTGCGCAACACCCAAGCCGACCTCGATGCGCCCTCGGCCGAGCGGCGCGGCCTGCCCGGGCCGGTGCAGGTCGGCCTGGACGTGGACGGTTCCGTTGCGACCTTCTTGCAAGCCCTGCCGCTGGCCGACGGCATGGCGTCGGTCCATGTGCCGGGCCTGGCCGTCAACCGTGCCGCACACGGCTACGTCCGGCGGACCTCTCGGTTCGACGCGGGGGGCGAGCGCAAGTCCGATCCCCGGGACGCCCGGCTCGTCGAACCGAGCCGCGCGAATGGCTGCGCCGTTTCGCTGGGTTCGCCGGACATCGCCGACCTCGTGCGCACTCGGGACGGCTTGCGGCCGATCCGTGCCGACGACGGCGCCAACTGCCGTCCCAGGCCCATCCCAGCCTCGAAGCCAAGCTCGACGTCACCTGCAAAGGCCCGTTGGCCCTGCTGACCCGCTACGTCAC
>CAXUJE010000176.1:0-10882 GCA_964251035.1 uncultured Acetobacteraceae bacterium | reverse complement strand
GGACTGCGGCGAGCGGGGCGTCCGGCATCAGGAAAGTGCTAATGGTCGTTCTCACTCGGTTACGTTACGAATCCGCCAGATGGCGTAGGGCCGGTCTGGCGTCAACGTGATGCGTTGCGTACGGTCCGTCCAGCGGAACTGCCGTCCCCCAAGCAGATCGGTCACGTCATAGGCGGCTGGGATACCAAGTTCGGCGTACTGTGAGAACCGCGGGTCCATGCTGATTGCGATAAGCAAAACGTTGGATCGGTCTTTCGTCGCCTTCTCGAAGAACAGCACCTGGTCGCCGCTGGCCGGCAGGAAGGTGACGCCCAGGTGCGAATGCAGTGCCGGGTTGAGCCGGCGTATGGCGTTGAGCTGGGTGATCTCCGCCGCGATGTTGCCGGGCCGGTCCCAGTCCCAGGCGCGGATTTCGTACTTCTCGCTGTCCAGGTACTCCTCCTTGCCCGGGATAGGCGTGCCCTCGCACAACTCGAACCCGTTGTAGACGCCCCAGAGGCCAGACAACGTGGCGGCCAGGGCGGCGCGGATCAGGAAGCCGGGGCGGCCCGAGGTCTGCAGGAACACCGGGTTGATGTCGGGCGTGTTGACGAAGAAGTTCGGCCGGAAGAACTCCCGCGGCGGCGTCTGCGTCAGCTCCGTCAAGTACTCCTGGAACTCCGCCTTGGTGTTGCGCCAGGTGAAATAGGTGTAGGACTGCGAGAAGCCGACCTTGGCGAGACGGTACATCACCTTGGGCCGGGTGAACGCTTCCGCCAGGAAGATGGAGTCGGGGTAGCGGGCCTGCACCTCGGCGATCATCCACTCCCAGAACGGCAGCGGCTTGGTGTGCGGGTTGTCCACCCGGAACAGGCGGATGCCCTGGCCAGCCCAGTACAGCACGGCGTCGCGCAGCTCGTTCCACAAACCAGGGATTGCGCCCGGCGCGTAGAAATCGACGTTGACGATGTCCTCATACTTCTTCGGCGGGTTCTCCGCGTAGCGGATCGAGCCGTCCGGGCGCCAGTTGAACCATTCGCGGTGCTGCTTCAGCCAAGGGTGGTCCGGCGAGCACTGGATGGCGAAGTCGATGGCAAGCTCCAGCCCATGCTCCGCACAGGCGTCGCGCAGGCGCTGGAAGTCCTCGACCGTGCCGAGTTCGGGGTGCAGCGCGTCATGGCCGCCGTCGGACGAACCGATGGCGTAGGGACTGCCGGGGTCGTCCGGACCCGGCGTCAGCGAGTTGTTGCGGCCCTTGCGGTTGGTCCGGCCAATGGGATGGATCGGCGGGAAGTACAGCACGTCGAACCCCATGTCGCGGATTCGCGGCAGGTGGCGCTCCACGTCGGCGAAGGTGCCGTGCCGGTTGGGGTCGTCGCTCATCGAGCGCGGGAACACCTCGTACCAGGCGGCAAAGCCCGCCGCGACCCGTTCGGCCTGCACGGGGATCGGGTCGAGCGTGGCCGCGAGCGGGCGGTCGTCGGCGCTCGCCATCAGCGCCGCCGCCTCGGGCGACAACAGGATTTCCCGCTGCGCATCCGGGTCCTGCTGACCCAGGGTCTTGGCGAGCCGGGTCAGCGCCGCCTTGGCCGCGGGCGCGGCCCGCGCCTCGGCCTGCGCCACCAGCAAGGCGCCTTCCCGCACCTCGAGCGCGGTAGGCACGCCGGCCGCATGCTTCTTGGCCAGTTCGTCGGTGAAAGTGGCATAAGCGTCGCGCCAGGCCTGGATGGCGTAATGGTGCACGCCAAGCTGCCGAAGCGGAAAGCCGGCTGTCCACCGGTCGTTGACGAGCAGCCGCATCGGCACCTCGTGCCAGTCCGTCTCGCCGGGACCGCGCCAGTGCAGCATGACGGCCAGCTTATCGTGGCCATCGGCGATGACATCGGCCTCGACCTCGACGAGGTCGCCCACCGTGCGCCGGGACGGAAACCGACCGCCATCGACGCAGGGGAAGGGGGCCTCAATGGCCAGGCGCGGACGGCGGGCCGCCTGCTCGGCGCCGCTGGCCGGCTGCGGGCTGGCCTGCAGGCTGGGCGGCGGCAGGGCAGGGGCCGTGAACACCATCAGGGTGCCAGGCGGCAGCAGCAGCGTCGATGCCGCATCAAACGCCTCGCCCGACGACTCGGACAGCCACGGCCCGAACGACCCGGCGCCCGGCAGCACCATGGCGCCGCTGACCGCGGCCGGCGCCGCATCCGAATTGAGCAGGAACAACGCCCCCCGCCGTGCCTGGCGCGGGTCGGCGGCGTCCGTCCGCAGCAGGGCCGTCACAGCCTGCCCGGCGCCGGACAGCAGGCGCGCAGGCCCGGCGCCGAATGCCGGCTGCGTGCGCAAGGCGTTCAGCCGCTTGACCTCGGCCCCTTCGGTTTCGTCCGGCAAGCGGCGCATCCAGCCATCCGCAAGCAGCGCGGCCATTGAACGGTGGTGTTCGCCCATGGGTGCTATGACGGGGGCAATGCGCCGGAGCAGGCCGAGTTCCCGCCAAAGCCAGTCAGCCTGCCCGTCCCACCACGGCAGCGAGCAGGCGGCATAATCAACCGCGCCCTCTGGCAGGTTCGCCACGCTGTCCCAGGCAAGACCCGGCGTCCAGGCGAACAGGACCGCATCAAGGACCAGTTCGCGCAGGCGGACCAGAAAAGGCGCGACGGCCGCCGTCGGCAAGCCGGCCAGCCCGAGCAGCCGCACGCCCGCCATGCCGGCCGCCGTCAGTTCCGCGACGCGCGGCGCCCACCACTCGGCAAGCCGCTCCGCATCATCAGCGTCGGCCACGGTTGCGACGGCGGCGTAGGCGCTCTGTGGCGGCTGCCGCGGATCGACGGTGGGCGCCGGGGTCACGACGAACATCTCGGGGACGCTATCCCCGGCGGCGGCCCCCACGGGGACCTCATCCACGTTGATATCAATGAGGAGAGACAGGCCAAGCGGCTGCGCCGTGGCCACCCATGCGCCCAAGTCCGCCGGCACCACGGCGAGCAGCGCATGGTCGAACCCAAGCGAGGCCACGCGGTGGAGGTCGGGGGGCGCCGCGTCGCCGTCCAACAGGCAGATGCGGGGGGCACGGGCCGGCGTCAAGGACCGGCCCGCGCGCAAGGGGGTGTACATGGCTGTCACTCCTGGGGCACCGGAGAATTGTCTCTGCATCGCGGCGGCAGGTGCTTAGTTGCCGCATCTGCCGGTGATTGTTGGCTGTTGGACGGCAGCCGCCGTGCCGAGGGCGACCGGCGGCGAACCCATCAATCGAGGCGCACGCCCCCGGTCACGGCCTGGTAGGTCGCGATGGCGAGGGTGAGCGGCTCGAACGGCTTGGTGATGACGTAGGCGGGTTCGAGGTCCTCCCCGGTCAGGAGGCGCTCCGGATACGCGGTCACGAAGATGACCGGGGCATAGTGGTGCCGCATGATGCGCGCCACAGCCGAGGTGCCGTCGCCACCGACCCCGAGGTTGATGTCGGCGAGTATCAAGCCGGGCTTGTGCAGTTCGGCAAGCTTCACCGCCTCCGCTTCGGTGGTTGCGACGCCCACGACATTGTGTCCGCAATTCTGAACAAGCTCCTCGATGTCCATTGCGATGATCGGCTCGTCCTCGATGATGAGCACATCGGTCGCAGCGCCGGCGCGGAGATGGGCGCGCGCCTCGGCCAACTGAGCTTCCGCGTCGGCCGCGGAGAGCTGCACGATCTCGGCGGCGACCTGGATCGGCACCTCTTCAAGCGAGGTCAGCAGCAGCAGTTGGCGCTGGATTTGCGACAAGCCGCCCGTGAGGAAGTTGGTTTTGAGCGTGTTCAGGCCGTCGAACCGGCGCGTGATGGCATTGTAAAGGCTATGCCGGGCTTCGCCGAGCGAGGCTTCGCCGGCCAGCAGGTCGCGCAGGCTGTCCGCGACCATGGAGTCGCCGCGGCTCTGGTTCCCTGTGAGCGCGCGGGCGTAGCGGCGCGCATAGGGCAGCGCCCGGATCAGGTCCTCGCGACATAGATTGGCCATGAGTCGTCCCTTTCATGCACAAGCGGCGTGCACTGATGCTGTGTGGACCGGATAGGCGGGATGAGGCGGGCAGTCGAGTTGATTAGTGATGCGCAGATGAACATAGCCGACGCAGACATCCGGCGCCAAATCGTGGCGCTATTGCCGGACCTCCGCGCCTTTGCGCGGTTCCTCGTGCGGGACCGTGCCGCCGCCGACGACGTGGTGCAGGACAGCATCGTGCGCGCTCTTGGCGCAATCAGCCAGTTCCAGCCCGGCACGAACCTGAAAGCCTGGCTGTTCACCATCCTGCGCAACCAGTTCTACGAGCAGGCCCGCCGGCGCAAGCGCGAAGCGACCGCATTGCAGGCGCGGTTCGACGAGGCGGAGGTCGCCGACCCGCAGCAGGTCGCCCAGGCCGACATCACCGACCTGCAGCAGCTCATGTGGCGGCTGCCGCCTTCCCAGCGGGAGGCGCTGCTGCTGGTCGGTGCCCAGGAGATGTCGCACGAGGAGGCCGCCGCCATCTGCGGCGTTCCGGTCGGCACGATGAAGGCGCGCCTGTCCCGGGCGCGCAGCGGCCTGGCGGTGCTGATGGACGGCGCCAGGGCCGATCCGGGCTAGGCCGCTCATGGTTTCGTGATGAGGAGATTGCAACGCTTGGGGCGCCTCGGCCATTGGGTTCGGACTGAGGCAAAAAAGGCAGATCGATGAACCCCTCCTTTCACGACCAAGTCATCTCGATCCTTCCCAAGCTGCGCATCCAAGCGTTGGCACTCACCAGGAACCGTTCGGCCGCCGAGGACCTCGTTCAAGACGCCGTCTGTAACGCCTTGTCCGCCCATGCGAGCTTCATTCCAGGCACCAATTTCCCGGCCTGGATGCACCGCATCCTGCGCAACCGGTTCATCTCGAACCTGCGCAAGCGGCGTGACACCACCGACATCGACGACGTGCCGCAGTCCACATTCGCGACCGAGGCCGCGCATGAGGACCGTCTGGCGCTCAAGGAGCTAGGTCGGGCGATGACCCGTCTGCCTGCCGATCAGCGGGAGGCGCTGCTGATGGTGGTGGTGCATGGCATGAGCTACGAGGCGCTGGCCGAGGCGACGGGATGTGCTGTGGGCACGGCCAAGAGCCGGGTGTTCCGGGCACGCCGGCAACTCGAGGCGTGGCTGCTTGGGGAAGCCGACGCGAAGGGCAAGGATCGGGTCGGCGCCCGCGCGACGCGCCTGCTCGAGGTCGGCCATGTCGGCGATGAGAACCCGGGCGTTGCTGTTGCGTTGCGCTGAAGACTGGACCCGTTTCCGCAACATTTTCTGAAACCCTTGTGAGCGTTTCTTGTTAGGGGTGTGAGCTTTCGGGTTGGACGGGCATGAACCATTGCAGAATGACCCAGCGTAAGTCCAAACAACCACAAACGTCGCGAAAGCAGGTGAAGCCCGTGGTTGCCGCATTCGACATTTGGTTGCAGCGGAGCCTGCACCAGCTTTATGACGATATTGCCCGGGAGCCGGTTCCAGACGAGTTGCTCAAGCTGATTGAGGAAGACCGGGGAAAGTAAGCTCATGCCGGTTGTCCGACCGGTTACGAAATGAGAGGTTGTTGGAAGGCATGGGACACGCTTACTGTGCGCGTGTTCTGTGTCTATTTTGCGGCGACGCTGCCATTATTTTCCGTGGCGTTGTTCTCGGGATCGCCAATTGCCATGGTGGCCGCTTGGTTGTTGGGAATGGGCGGCATGACGGTGGCAGTCACCGTCTTGGTATCCCGTCCCCTGGCGTTGCTCCATAAATCCGTGAGTCAGTGGCGGTCTGACACCGTGTTCCAAAAGCGCCAGGACGCGCAGGTCCCGCCCTCCACACGTGAGTTGAGGCAACTAGCTGTCTCCTTCCAACGGGCGACGCTTATGCTGAACCGTCAGCAGATCCGTCTTGCAGCAGCGATCGACCAGCAGGAACTCCTGATGCAGGAGATCCATCATCGGGTGAAGAACAACCTTCAGGTGGTCGCAAGCCTTTTGAATCTCCAGGCCAGCCGGATCCGCTTGCCGGAAGCTCGGGCCGAGTTCCAGTCGGCGCGTGACCGCGTGCGCACGCTCGCAACCCTGCATCGCCACCTTTACGCCCACGGCGAGCTACATACGATCAACATGCGGGAGTTCCTGATCGAACTGTGCAGCCAGTTGTTCCAAGCAATGGGCGAAAAGGCCGGGGAGCGGCTGCGGCTGGAGATCGAGGCTCCAGAACTCAAGATGTCGAGCGATCAGGCCGTTCCGCTCGCGCTGATCGTGACCGAGGCCGTCAGCAACGCGGTGAAGTACGCCTTCCCCGGCGGGCGCCGCGGCAGCATCTCGGTTTGCTTGAAAGCCGACCGGGACCACGCCGAGCTGGAGATCTTCGATGACGGTGTCGGCATCCCCGCTGGCCGGGTCGAGACTGAGGCCGGGACCCGTGACGGTATCGGCATCCAGTTGATCCGAGGCTTCGCCCGGCAACTCGGCGCCACCTTGCAGGTCGAGGAAGGCCATGGCACCCGATACAAGGTCCACCTGCCGCTACAGCGGAAGCGCCTCGACAGCCCCATGCTCGGCACGCTGGCCAGCAAGACGCCCGCATAGCTGCATCTTGCGCGAGTGACGGGCAGGCGGCACATCCATGGCAGGATGGAGTATGGTGAATGGATTCCAGCTTGCAGCAAGCCCTCCCGCAATGGCGCCAGCACCTGCACCGGTATCCCGAGCTGTCATTGCAGGAACAGGAGACTGCGGCCTTTGTGTGTAGGACGCTGGCCAGCCTCGGCGTGCCGTTCATCGCCGGCGTCGGCGGCCACGGCGTCGTCGCGACGCTGACGCGCGGACCATCCAACCGCAGCGTTGGGCTTCGCGCCGACATGGACGCGTTGCCCATCGCCGAGACGACCGGCCTGCCCTACGCCTCAGCCGCTCCGGGCGTGATGCACGCCTGCGGCCATGACGGCCATACTGCCAGCCTGCTGGGTGCGGCGGCCCTGCTGGCGCAAGACGCCGATTGGTCGGGCACCGTCCATTTCGTGTTCCAACCCGCCGAGGAGGGCCACGGCGGGGCACGGAACATGTTGGCCGACGGCTTGTTCGAGCGGTTCCCGATGGAACGCATCTTCGGCTACCACAACTGGCCCGGCGTTCAGGCCGGAGTGGTGGCCGTGCATGACGACGCGGTCATGGCGGCTGGCTCGCGAGTCCAGATTGTCGTGGATGGGCATGCGGGGCATGCCGCGATGCCGCACCTTTCGCGCGACCCTGTGCTGGCCTCCGCCTATCTGCTGGTGGCGCTGCAATCGGTGGTGTCCCGCAACGTGGACCCGCTCGAGTGCGCGGTCGTTTCGATCTGCACGATGAACGCCGGGGTGGCGGCGAACCAGATCCCGAGCCGGTCCGTGCTGTCCGGCACCTTCCGCACGCACCGCCCGACTGTCCATGGCTTGGTTGAGGCCGGCATCCGCCGCGTGGCGGCAGGGATCGCCGCAAGTTCCGACGTGACGATTGAGGTGGATATCCAGCATGGCGTCTGCGCCACGGTGAACACGCGGGCGGAGGCGGACCTTGCGGCTGCCTCTGCCGACGGGCTGGGCATCCCCGTGCGGAGGGGCACGCCGCCCAGCATGGCTGGCGAGGATTTCGGCTGGTATTTGAAACAAAAACCCGGCGCGTTTGTCTGGATCGGCAACGGCCCAGCCAGGCCGGGCGGTGAGCTGCACAACCCCGGCTATGACTTCAACGATGCCATCCTGCCAGTCGCCGCCGAATGGCTGGCGGCAACGGCCCGACGGGCGCTGGCGTCGTAACCGCGGCGGCTGGCGGGAGCGGGGGAGAGCCGTGACAAGTCTGCCGAAGCCAGGCCGTGCCTGGATGACGCGCAACATGGCGGCGGGCCGGCGGGCGGTTCGCCCCGTGGCGACGCTGGGCGTGCTGGCGACGCTGGCGGCCATCGGCCAGGCTTGGTGCGTCGCGCGGCTCCTGAGCGGCGCAATCCTGACGGCATCCCCGCAAGCCGGTGCGTTTGACGCGACATGGCCGCTGCTGTTCGCGGGGCTGGCGGTGCTGCGGGCGGTCTTGCTGGTCGTGTCGGACGACCTTTCGTTCACGGCCGGGGTGGCGGCGCGGCGCCGGCTGCGCAGCGACCTTTTTGTTCGCCTGTTCGGCGCCGGGCCGGGCTTCCTTCGCGGCTCCCGGTCCGGCGAGTTGGCCGCCTTGGCAGTGGACCGCATCGAGGCGTTGGAAGGCCTGTTCGCCCGATGGCTGCCCGCGGCGACCTTGGCGCTGGCCTCGCCGGTGCTGGTGGCCCTTGCGGTGCTGCTGGTCGACCCCTGGGGCGCGCTGATCCTGGGGCTGGCCGGCCTGCTGGTTCCAGTCGGGATGGCGCTGGCAGGACTGGGGGCGGCGGCGGCGTCGCAGCGGCAGTTCGTGGCCATGGGCCGGTTGCAAGCCCGTTTTCTCGACCGTGTGCGCGGCGTCGCCACCATTGTTCTCGCCGGGCGCGCCGAGCAGGAAGCGCAGCGCCTGCAGATGGCGGCGGACGACCTGGGCCAACGGACGCTCCGGGTGCTGCGGGTCGCCTTTCTGTCGTCGGCGGCGCTGGATTGCGCCGCCGCGATGTCCCTCGTGCTGCTGGCCGGGCGCTATGCGGCAGCATGGCGCAGCGGGGCCGATCCGGCGGCGGCGATCTTCGTGCTCATGCTGGTGGCCGAGTTCTTCGCGCCGCTCCGAGTGTTTTCGGCCGCTTACCAGGACCGCTTGCAGGCGGCAGGAGCAGCCGAACAGTTGGCGGGCTTGCCGGAGCCGCAGGAACTTGCCGGCGCGCCGCCGATCCGCACCGTGGTGGCCAAGGGCGTGACGGTCGCCTTCAATGATGTGCATTACGCCTGGGACGCTTCGCGGGGCGCTGTGCTCGACGGGCTGAGCTTCCGGGTGCCCGCCGGGGAGACGATGGTGCTGGTGGGGCCGTCCGGCGCCGGCAAGTCAACCATCATCGAACTGCTGCTGGGCTTCGTCCGTCCAGATAGCGGGCGCATCACCCTGAACGGCGCCGACATGGGCGCGATCGTGCCTTCGGCGCTGGCCCGGATGACGGCATGGATCGGCCAGCGCCCGGTGCTGTTCGCCGGCAGCATCCGCGACAACATCCGTTTCGGGCGCGAGGACGCGACCGACCGTGAGGTGGAGGACGCCGCGCGTGCCGCAGGCGTCGGGTCGTTCGCGGCGGCGCTGCCCAACGGGCTGGACACGCCCATCGGCGAGGGTGGCTACGGCTTGTCCGGCGGCCAGGCGCAGCGCGTGGCCATCGCGCGGGCCTTTGTCCGCAACGCCCCGTTGCTGCTGCTCGACGAGCCGACGGCGCACCTCGACCCGGCAACCGAGGCGGACGTGCTGGACAGCCTGCGGCGTCTGGCGCTCGGGCGCACGGTGATCCTGGCCAGCCACTCGGCGGCGGCGCATGCCTTTGGCGGCCGGACGCTGGAGCTGTCCGAGGGCCGGGCACGGCCGGTCCAGGGCGTGGCATGACGCGGCAGGGCCTGGGCGCGCTGCTGCCCATCCTGGCTCTCTGGCGCGGCTACGCCGGGTGGTTGCTGGCCGGGCTGCTGGCATCGCTGCTGACGGTCGCCGCCGGGGTGTCGCTTGCGACCGCGGCCGGCGGGATGGCGCTGCGTCATGTGGCAGGGACGGAGGCCGCCGGGCTGGCGGCGCTGCTGCTTCTGCCCGGGGTGGTGCGTGGGTTGGGCGTGGCCCGGGTCGTTCTGCGCTATGGCGAGCGCATGCTGACCCACGCCGCCACGTTCCGCGCCCTGGCGGGGCTGCGCGTCTGGCTGTTCCGCGGCCTGGCGCGTCAGTCATCAGGCGGGCTTGGCTTCATGCGGTCGGGCGATGCGCTCGGCCGGGTGGTCGGCGATGTCGAGGCGTTGGACGGCCTGTACCTGCGGATCATCGTGCCAGGCGCCGCGGCCGTGCTGCTGCTGCCGGTGCTCGTCGGCGTTCTGGCGACGGGGCATGGCGGGACTGCGCTGCTGGTCGGCGGCTTGTTCCTGCTCTCGGCCGTCATTCTGCCATGGATCGCGGCGCGGCTGACGCTTGAGGCGGGCGGGCGGCTGGCAGAAACTTCGGCCGGGTTGCGGTCCGCGGCGCTGGACGCCATCGACGGCATCCGGGAGGTCCGGGCATACGGCGCGGAGGGCCGCATGCTGGCAGCGGTCCAGGCACGGGAGGCCGCGTTGTTCCAGGCCCAGCGCCAGGTGAGCCGCCGCGCGTCGTGGGCACAAGCGGCGGCATTCGTTTGCGGCCAGGCGGCGCTGCTGGCCGTGCTGCTGTCGCCTGGGGTCGCGCCTGGCATGATGGTCGCCGGGCTGTTCCTGACCTTGGCCGCGTTTGAGGTCGTGGGCGGCATGCCGCGCGCCGGGGCCTTGGCTGGCTATGCCGCCGCTGCGGCGGGCCGCATCACCGCTGCCGCGGCCGGCTCCGGCGTGGGCGAGCCGGTCGATCCGGCGCCGCTGCCCAGCGGCACTTCGCTCCGGTTCGAGGGCGTCGACTTTCGTTGGCGCCCAGACCGCCCGGCCGTGATGGATGGCCTTACGCTGGACATTCCGGCCGGCAGCCGGGTGGCGATCCTGGGGCCGTCCGGCTCCGGCAAATCGACCTTGGCCGCATTGGCGCTTAAGGTGGTCACGCCCCAGGCCGGGCGCGTGCTGCTGGGCGGCGTCGATGTTGCGAGCCTCCGGGCGGAGGACGTGCGGTCGCGCATCGCTTGGCTGAGCCAAGACACCCACCTGTTCAGCGACACGGTGCGGGCTAACTTGGCGCTGGCCCGTGACGATGCGACTGACGCCGAACTCTGGGCCGCGCTGGACCGGGCCGGGATCGCCGACACGGCACGCGGCTTTCCGGAGGGGCTTGATAGCTGGATCGGCGAGGG
>CAXUJE010000175.1:0-10959 GCA_964251035.1 uncultured Acetobacteraceae bacterium | reverse complement strand
CGCCGGCTCCTGTGACCTCTGCCCCGCTGCCGGCGACGGACACGCTGGTGCTGAGCCTGTCGGAGGACGCCTGGCAGGGCGACGCGCAGTGCGTGGTCAGCATCGACGGCAAGACGCTGGGCGGCACCGTGACCGTCACCGCCTCGCACGCCCAAGGCAAGTCGCAGGCCGTGACCCTCACCGGCCAGTGGGGGCCGGGCGCCCACGACGTGGGCGTGCAGTTCCTCAACGACGCCTGGGGCGGCACCGCCGCCACCGACCGCAACCTGTATGTCAACGGCGTCACCCTCGACGGCCAGGCGGCCCCGGGCACGCCCGTCGCCCAGTATGCCAACGGCACCGCCCACGTCGCCACCGGCGCCAGCCCGCTGGTGCTGCAGCTGTCCGAGGACGCCTGGCAGGGCGACGCGCAGTTCACCGTCAGCGTGGACGGCAAGCAGCTCGGGGGCGCGCAGGCCGTGACCGCGTCGCACGGCGCGGGCGCCGTGCAGGACTTCGCCTTCGCCCAGGCCATGGCCGCCGGCACGCACGACGTCGCGGTGTCGTTCCTCAACGACGCCTGGGGCGGCACCGCCGCCACCGACCGCAACCTGTATGTCCAGGCCATCGACGCCAACGGCGCCGCGCTGCCAGGCACCGCCGCCACCCTGATGACCACCTCCACCCAGCACTTCTCGCTTGTCGTCCCAGCACACGCCTGACAACAGGGACGCCGCCCCACTGAACGCCTGCGCGTCAAGCGGGGCGGCCTGATGCCGCTACTTGGCCGTGTCCGCGGCAGGGGTCGCGGCGGCTGAGGCCTTGGCGTCTGTCGCCTGCTGCAGCAGGGCGTTGAGCTGCTGCGTGGCGGCGGCCTGCTGGGCGGTGGTCTGGTCCAACTGCCTGCGCGCATCGGCCAGCCGCGCCTCCATGTCGGAGGCGTCCTGTTTTCCACGGTCAACCTGGGCCGACAGGGTCTTGACCTGCGCCTCGATGGCGCTGCGCTGCTCGGCAAGCTGCGCGAGCTGGACCTTGCCGTCGGCCATTTGCTGCTCAAGCGCCGCGCGGTCCTGCTGGGCGCGATCCGCCTGGGCTTGCAGCGACTTCAACTGCTGCTCGGCGGCGCCGCGCTGGTCGTTGAGCTGGCCCAGTTGCGCCTGGACATCCGTAAGCTGCTTCTGCGCCGTGGCGGCGCCGGCCTGGGCGTCCTCGGCCTGGTGCTGCAAGGCCGCGAGCCGCTGCCCGGCCGTGGTGGCCTGCTGGGTCGTTTGCTCAACCTGGGCGGCGGTGTCGGCCTGCCGCTTCTGCGCCGCCTCGGCCGCCGTCTGGGCGGCGGTCAGCAACTGCTGCAGCGACGCCAGACGCTGCTCCGCGTCAGTGCGCTGCGTGGACGCGCGGTCGAGCTGGGCCTGCGCGTCGGCGACCTGCGCTTGCGCCTGGACAGCCGCCTGCTGGGTCTGCTGCAGCGCCGTCTCGGACTTCGTGATGTCGGCGGAGCGGTTGGCAGCTTCCTGGGTGAGCTGCGCGAGCGACTGGCGCAGCTCGGCTTCCTGGGCGTGCGCCGCCTCGATCCGCTTGCTGACGTCGGCCAGCTCCTGGGTGCGGGCGGCGGCGTCGCTGTCGAGCTTGGCGGACGCTTCCTTGCTCTGCGCCAGCTTGCTGTCCGCCTCCGCGCTTGCGGCGCGCTGCTCGGTCAATTGCTGCGTGAGCGTGTTGAGCTGCGTCTCGGCATCAGCCTGAGCCTGCTTCGCTGTGGTGAGCGCCGTGTTGGACGCGGCGAGGGTGGCGGCGGCGGCGTCGCGGTCCTGCGTGGCCTTGTTGGCCGCCTCCGTGGTCTCGGCCGTCCTTTTCTGCAGGTCGGCCAGCGTGCCGGACGCCTTCTGCTGCTGGTCGAGCTGCGCCGCGAGCTGCTGCTGCTCCGTCGTCATCTGGCCGATCTGCGCGGACGTGCTGGCGCGCAAAGCGGATTTCGACGAGACCTCGGACAGTGCGAAGATCCAGCCGATCAGGGCCAGCGCAGCGAGAATGAGCGTCGCCGGCCGCTTGAGTTCGGCTTTCCAGTCGATGTCCATGGCGCTTGCTTCCCAACCGTTTGCTTGCGCCTCCGACGATAGAGGTCCCGCCCTGCCAGCGGAAGGTGGGGAATGAGACAATCGCGCCCGCGGCGACGTAAAATTTGAGACGGAGGCCGGGCGTGGCTGCGGCGCGTGGGACGGCCGTCGCGCAGTCCGGCGCCAAGCGATCGAACAATTGCCAAGCCATGCCCCGCGCGGGCCGGGGCCGGCGCGGGGGAGAGCGGGTTACGTCGCTTGAGGAAGCGAAAGGAACGTGTTGATCAGGTCGCTGGACGGCAGGATGGACGCAGCGCTTGCGGCGGAGGGCGTTGGCAGCACCGCCTGGCCCGTGGCGGAAGAGGCGCCAGCGAACTGAGACGTGATGGCGGAAGCGAGACCGCTGGGCAGCAGGGCCATGATCTGCTGCTGGATCGCGGTGATCGTCGACTGGGCCGGAGAGGTGGACCCGGATGCGCTTGCAGCCGATTCGGAGCCGGGCAGGCTGAACGCCATCACGGGCATCGCCCCGACCGTCGCGGGCAGCACCGGCACGCTGCCGGCCGGGGCGCCGGCGAACTGAGACGTGATGGCCGAGGCGAGATTGCTCGGCAGCAATGCTGCGATCTGCTGCTGGATCGCGGTGATCGTCGGCTGGGCCAACGATGGCGCGGGCGTCGACGCGGCGCTTGAAGCCATTGAATAAACTCCTTTAAAATGCTGCCGCCGGTTGATAGATTTCTCTGGCGGCATTTGGAGTCAGAACACCCTTTGTCTAACGCTGCATTTTCAAATGATTGGGCGAGCATCATTATGACGTGAACGCTGCTTGATAAGGCTTTTTAAGTTATACTGGCAATTGTAGAAAGTTTATGCTTCAAGAGTCTTTCTTCATACCAATGCACCGGCCCGGTTCACCAGCAGCTTTGCATGTTTTAAGGTGCTGACACGGTCCGGCAGGCAACATGCTTGAACTGAAGTGAGCCTGCTCAAACGTCCACTCCACCGGAAAGGCCAGCGTCGCATCGAAATTTTGTCAACCAGGATGGGACGCATGCTGAAAGCCCTGACCCGGTGCCAGCAGCATCGCTCCTCCAATACCTATGAAGGCGGCCACCATGTATGACACCGAGATCTGGGACGGCTATCCCGACGATCCCCAGAAAAGCGGCTGGCATTGGATCGAGGACGCGGACGGGCTGCGCCCCCTGCTTTGGCGCGGGGATGACTGGCCGGAGCAGGTGGACCGGGGCGAGTGGCAGGACGGCTTCGCGGTGCTCAGCGTCCGCGACGTGAGCCGAGGCCGCTACCATGGCCCGGTGGCCATGCCCCCCCGCTTGGCCGCCCTGTTCCGCAACCGAATCCTGGCGGGTGCGGTGTGACCAAGCAAGGCAGCATCCTGGCGCGTGATGAACAAGCCACAACGTTGTCGCTAAACGTTCTGCGAACTAATAATTTTGATTGACGCAAACGGGCTTACGACGCAAAAATAGAACCATCGTCAAAGGAGTGGTAGTATTTCATTAATGATTAAGTAAGCCAAGGCGCATCCAGATCGGCTTTTCGAGAGTAGTTTAACAGTACTCTAACGCTGTGCATCTTATATTCCGAGAGCGAAGCAAACGAGTTAACTGTAGCGGCAGTGGCGGTTCGCCACGAGCCCGCCTAACTACCCCGGAGAGCAAGCATGACCTTTTCATCACCCGCCGCCCTTCTTCCCGAGGACCACAACTGGAGCGTGGCCTCGCCGCCGGCGAACCCACGCCTCGCCATGCACCATCGGCTGCCGCGGGCGCTTCAGCCATTCCTGACCTGGCTCACGGCGCAGCCCGCCCCCGGCGAGGCGCCGCAGGAGCGCTCGCCGCTGCATTTCGTCGCCGTCGCCGTGCTGCAGACGCTGCTCGGCGCCGTGCTGAGCGTGGCGGCGCTCCAGGTCTGCCCGCCCTTGGCCGCCTTCGGCATGATGCTCACGACCGCGGGCCTTGGCGTGTTCCAGGTGGTGGTGTTCCACCATTGCTCGCACGGCACCGTGTTCAAGGACCGCGAGACCAACATCCAGGTCGGGCGGCTCGTGTCGGCTATCCTGCTGTTCAAGCACTTCGACCACTACAAGCATGAGCACATGCTCCATCACAGCAACAACAAGCTGCTGACCGAGGAGGACGAGTTCGCCGACTTCGTGTTCAACACCTGCCGGCTTGAGGCCGGGGTGGACCTGGCCGTGCTGCGCCGCCGGGTGCTGCTGAACCTGCTGTCGCCTGTGTTCCATGCGCAGTTCGCGTTCCGCCGGGTCCGGGCGGCCTGGGGGTCGCATGACGTCCAGCACAACGCCGTCGGCATCGCCGTCTGGGCGGCGATGGCGCTGTTGGCCGTGGCGACCGGGCATTGGCTGGCCTTCCTGCTGGCCTGGGTCATCCCGGTCACGGTGCTGCTGCAGGCCGCGACGGTCGGCCGCATCCTGTGCGAGCACAGCTTCCCCGAGGCGGAGCTGATCGCCGCCCGCGGGCGGGACCTTACCGCCCACGCCACGGGCGGCGTGTTCCCGGGCGCCATGCCGCCGGCGGCGCCGACGAGCTCGCCCCGGGGCGTGGTGGCCTGGCTCGGCTGGTGGCTGAACATGCTGGTCGTGCAGGTGTTCGTGCGGCTGGTCGTGCTGGTCGGCGATGCGCCCTGCCACGACTACCACCACCGCAAGCCGGCCAGCCGGCGCTGGACGGACTACATCCACGCCCGGCACAACGACGCGGAGGCCGGGTCCAAGGTCTTCAAGGCCGGCTACAAGGAGACATGGGGCCTGTTCCGCGCCGTGGACGCCACTCTGGCGAGCCTGTCGCGCCTGCCGCCCGGCACGCCGCTTTAAGGCGGGGTCAGACCGGCAAACCTGGGGGCTGCCGGATCGCGGGCGGCGGTCCGGGAGCCGCCCGCGTCAAGGCCGGCTCCGGCTGGAGCCGGGTCCCTGCGAGCGCCTGGCGCCGTCAGGCGAACCCAGTGTCGTCCCGCGTCATATATACGGGCAGGATGATGCGGGCCTGGCTGCCGCCGCTGAGCCGCGTCTCCGTCAACAGGACGCCGTCATGGGCCTCGACGATCCGGCGCGCGACGGCGACCCGGTCGGCGTTCGGATCGCCGCGCGGCGGTCCTGGCTCTTCGGAGGCAGGCTCGACCGGGGGCGGCGCGCCCTCGACGGAGCAGCCCACAAGGATCTCCACCGCGCCGTCGCCGCGCCGCCCGACTGAAAGCTTGACTGCCGAACCCGGCAGCGCGCGCGCCAGCGCCGTGCCGACGAGCGCCTGGACCGCCCGGTGCATGCTGTCACGATCGACGCACACCGACACGTTCCGCTTGGGCAGGCTGACGCTGAGCTCCACGCCGCCCTTCACGCTGACTGGATAGCAGGCGCGCAGGACCCGGCGCATCGCGTCGCCGAGGTCGATCCATTGGACGTCGAGATGGAGGGATTGGTCCCGGGTCATCGCGAGGTCCAGGGCGTCGTTGGCGAGGGCGGCCAGCTCGTGCGAGCTTTCGGCGAGCTGCTGCGTCGCCGCGGCGATCTGCTCCGCCCCGGCGGCCAGTTCGGGGTGGGACGCCATGGCCTCCACCAGCGTCACGATGCGCTCGACAGTGGGCCGCAGACGGTGCGACATCGTTTCCAGGAACCGCGCCTGGATGACGCTCGCCTCTTCCGCCGACTGCTTCGCTTGGCGCAACTGCGCCTCGGCATGCTTGCGGTAGAGCACGTCGAGATAGACGAACAGCGCCGTCTCGATCAGCTCCTGGTCGCCCGACTCGAACGGGCGGCTCACGTTCCCCTCGGAGCGGTTGCCGATGACGAGGGCATGGCCGCTGGAGCGGTCATAGGCCCACAGGATGAACGGCAGCCGGAGCACGTCGAGCAGCCCCTCCGGCGGCCGGTCGAGCCGGAGCGAGCTGGTGAAGAAGAAACCCGGCGGGCTGGGGATCATGACGACCTCGTCCGCCTCGACGCTGGTGCCGCCGATGGCGTGGGCCACCAGGAAACGGCCGCTGCCGGGCGGCTCCTCCCGCAGCAGGGCGGCGCGGTCGCACAGCGCTGCCTCGACGACGACTTGCAGCAGCGCGCCGCCCACGTCGTGCATCGCCTGGGCCGGCTCGGCGAAGCGGTAGGCTTCGCGCACCAGCCGGGCCACCGTGCGGCTGCGGCGGGCCTCCAAGAAGGCCTGGCTCTGCTCCTCCTGCAGGCGAAGCAGCCGGGCGCCGAGGTCGTTGCACTCGTTGCGGTAGTACTGCAGCTCGCGCTCGTACGGGTTGCCGATGCCGACGCGGTTGTTCATCACCCCTCCTGCGTCAGCAAGGCGAGGACTCCCGTCCAGTCGAGCGGACGGCTGTAGGCCCCGAACGGCGCGATCTCGACGCCTGAGTAGAAGCCTAGCAGCGGGAACGGCGCATCCAGGTCCTGCATCATCAGAGCAGCCTCCTCGAAGGGCGCGCCGCTTCGGGCGCTGGCCCGGCCGGCGCAGTCGATATAGAGGCCCAGAAAGGGCTTACGCGCGAGGCATCGCACGCGGGCCGCAGCAGTTCCCTGGCGGACCGAATCAAGCATCAGCGCGTTGTCGCGCGCCATGATCTGCACCCTGGCGCCCTGGCGGAAATCCGGCTCGAACAAGGTGATGGAGCCGGCCGAGCGGTTCGCGCCCAGGATCAGGCGGTTGACGTAGGCGTTCTCGTCATAGGGCGCGAAGGGATCGCCGTGCTTCTCGCCGAGCGTCGCCACGAGCGACAGGTCGCTGCCATCGGTGCTGCCCAGCCGCAGCCCGAGCATCCGCTCGATCACCGCGAGGGCCGGCTCCCCGTCCAGCTCGTGCACCACCGCCCCGTCGATGCGGGTGATCTCCATGAAGCTGCTGACCGGGCGGCAGCCGTGCATCACGACCGTCTCGGCCTTGACCGCGGACGGGAACACCAGGGCGACTGCCGAATGCTTGCTCACGCCTTCCCCGTCGAACACCCAGCCGTCCGACAGGTTCATGTCGGTGAGCAGGCCGCCGCCGATCAGGTTGACCCGCTTGCCGCCCAGGCCGGCGTGGAACCCCTCGACGATCGCGCTCGCATGGTGCAGCCGGAGCGGGGCGGTCGAGGCGACGCTGTCGAAGAACAGCAGGACCACTGCGCCATCTGCCGCCTGGCCGGCCACCGCACGCGCCAGCGCCTGGCCGGCCGCCGCCTCTCCGGCCAGCAGGCCGCGCGTGACGTGGAGCTGCGGCACAAGGCTGGCGGCGGTGAACGCGACGATGCCGACCTCCATGCCGCTGTAGCCAAGCTCGCCGCCGCCGATCGCCCCGGCCGCCGACCCGCCCACCACGGGCACGGCTCCATAGGCCGCGCGAAGCGCCGCCAGCGCCGCCGCCGGGTCGTGCTTGCCGCCGCAGAACACCAGCAGGAGGACGGGCGCGATGCTCCCAAGCAGCGCACAGCAACGCTCGATAACAGTTACGGTGTCGTAATGGATAGCATAGGCGGCATGGACCGAATTGCTTGGACCGTTGGTCGAATCCGTGACAGGGCTCGTTCGCATTTCAAAGCAATAGCACATGGCAGAAGGCGTTTGACAGACCCGTTACAACAAACCTGGATCGAATGCTATTATTCGGCCTCGTC
This sequence comes from uncultured Acetobacteraceae bacterium, assembly GCA_964251035.1. GTDB lineage: Bacteria > Pseudomonadota > Alphaproteobacteria > Acetobacterales > Acetobacteraceae > CAHJXG01. The sequence continues at coordinate 3,295 of CAXUJE010000175.1, read as the reverse complement.
GTCTAACTAGCGTGTCAATATTGAATTAAAAACATGTTAAAAAACAATTTTTAGATGCTCTGCGTGGGCTGGACCAAGGCGTCCAGGTCGGAGTCGGCTGGCAAGGCGCTGACCGGCTTCCGGCCGCCGTCCCGCAAAGGGCCGCCGGCATCAGCCCGGCGCACGGAGGAACGCGATCAGGGCGGCGTTCACCTCGTCGGGCCGTTCCTGCTGGATCCAATGGCCGGCGCCTTCGATCATCACGGTGCGGCGCAGGCCCGGCACGGCCTGCGGCAGCGCGTCCAGCGCCTTCCGGCCCATGGCGCCGGCGATCACCGGGTCATGCGTGCCGGCGATGAACAGCGCCGGCTGCCGGATGGGCGCGTCCTGCCAGGGCGCGAGCAGCTCCCAGTTGCGGTCGATGTTGCGGTAGTAGTTCAGCCCGCCACGGAAGCCGGTGCGCCGGAACGCGTCCGCCATTGCCGCAAGCTCGGCCTCCGGCAGCCAGTCCGGACGTGCGACCGGTTCCGGCATAAGGTCGAGGAAGCCGCCGCCTTCCGGCAGGGTCAGGACCTGGCCCGCGTCGCTGGGGCGGGTCGCGCCGACCGCGCCCAGGATGCGGCGGAGGCTGCCGGCAGGGTCACGCTCGAGCTCGGCCTCGGCGACGCCGGGCGGCTGGAAGTACAGCCAGTAGAAGTTGTGCAGGCCGGCCGCGCGCAGGGTCGCAAGCGGCGGCGCCGGACCGCGCGCCCGGTGAGGCACGCTCATGGCAGTGACGGCGCGGAACAGGTCGGGCCGCAGCAGGGCGCAGGTCCAGGCGACGGCGGCGCCCCAGTCGTGGCCCACCACCACGGCCTCCCGCTCGCCGAGCGCCGCCATCAGCCCGACCATGTCGCCGACCAGGTGCAGCAGGGAGTAGGCGTCCACCGCCTCCGGCACGTCGCTGCCGCCGTAGCCGCGCATGTCGGGCGCCACGGCGCGGTAGCCGGCCGCGGCCAGGGCCGGAAGCTGGTGCCGCCAGGACCGGGCGCTCTCCGGCCAGCCATGGCAGAGCAGCACGAGCGGCCCGGTGCCCTGCTCCGTCACCTGCAGCCGGATGCCGTTGGCCGTGATGTCGCGCTGCGTTGCGTCTGCCATCCTGTCCTCCATCCGATGGGACCCTCACCGGGCGCCACGGCGTATCATGCCCTCAAATCAGGGGACCAGCCTACCCGGTCGCAAGCCGGTCCGCATCCGCCAGGTCGGCCGGCGTGTTCACGTTGAAGAACGGGTCCACACGCCCGACCGGCCATTCGACCACAGCGGGAGCGTGGCGCCCGGCATAGGCGCCGACCTTGCGCACGCCCTCCTCCGTCAGCGCCCGGCGCAGGTCGTGGCGCAGCGCCACGGGCCAGAGCGCCGCCACTGGATGCATCCGCCCACCCGACGCGGCGCAGGCCAGCGTCGCCCCACCGAGACCGTCATGCAGCCGGGCCACGAAATCCTCCGGCAGGAACGGCGCGTCGCCAGGCACGGTCACGACCCAGCGCACGCCCGGCATGAACCGCGCTGCCCAGTCCAACCCGGCCAGCACGCCCGCCAGCGGCCCCGGCCGGTCCGGCACGTCGTCGCCCACCACCGGCAGGCCAAAGCCCCCGAAGCGAGCCGGGTCCCCATTGGCGTTCAGGATCAGCCGCGTGACCTGCGGCGCCAAGCGCGCGACCAGCCTGGCCAGCACCGCCTGGCCGCCCACGGTACAAAGCGCCTTGTCCCCGCCGCCCATGCGCCGCGCCAGGCCGCCGGCCAGGATCGCGCCGAGCGTCGGCTCCGTCACCGGAAACGCGGCTTCATACGGAAATGGCACGCCCGGAAAGACTCGAATTTCCAACCCCTAGATTCGTAGTCTGAGGGTGAAAGCTTGTCGGTGAAATCCTGAGGCATCACGAGCCCGCAACCCCTTAAAATCACCAGCTTTCTCGTTGCAGGTCAGATGTTGGTTGCCATCATGCGCCATCTTCAACCCTCGTAAGCCCGCTTCCGGTTTGCTTCCGGAGTGCTTCCGACATGCCGACCGCTGCCAGGTTCACGAAACCAGCAGTTCCTCGTCGGACGTGTCCGGCCGGGAGGGCCGAGGCGTTCTTCTGGGATGCCATGCTGCCTGGCTTCGGCCTGCGAGCCTATGCGCCAGGCCGCCGCCAATGGATCGCACAATACCGTGATAAGACCGGGCGCACGCGGCGTGCGGCGTTCGGCGACGTGAAAACGGTGGAACTGAACGTAGCGCGCGATGCGGCCCGCAAGCTGCTTTCGAAAGTGGAGCTTGGAGGTCAAACGCTCCCTGCGCGAACACGCCAAGCCTTTGCATGGTGACCCGGCAGCCTTGGTGAGCCGCTTAGAGGTGGTCAAGCCACTGGCTGTGATTGCGAAGAACAGTGGCCCAATTGCCGCCAACCGCGTCCGCAGCAGCCTGAGTGCTATGTGGAGTTGGGGACTGCGGAGCGGAATGATCGACGGCGCGAACCCGGTCGCAGCCCAGGTTGCTCAGGCGCTGGACCAGCTTGGTCGTGGAACGTTTGCGGGCGGCCTGGTCCAGATAGCTCTCGCCGAGGCCGCGGAAGGCCCCGCCCGTGCCCAGCATGTGGAACGCAGCGATCAGCAGCTTGTGCGCGGTGGCCACGATCGCCCGCACCGGGCCACGGCGGGCGCGCAGGCGGTTGTACTGGTCGCGGTAGTAGCTGCCCTTGGTCCGCACCGCGGCCGAAGCGGCGGCGAACGGCGCCGACTTGAGGACCACGTTGCCCCGGCGCGTGCCGGCACCCTTCGGCTTGCCCGCGCTTCCGTCGTTGCCCGGGGCGACCCCGGCCCATGCGGCCAGGCGGCGCGCGCTGGCGAACACGTGCCCGCGCGCCAGGCCCGCCATCTCGGAGGCGTTGTTCGTGCCCGCGGCGAGCGCCTCCAGCATGGCCATGCCGGACAGCTTGATGTTGGCCCTCTCAAGCAGCTTCAGCACCCGGTTGCGCATTGCTGTCCGCATCTCGACCAGGGTGCGGCGGTGACGCACCAGCTCGCGCAGGTCGCGGATCGCGGGCGGCGGCACGAAGCTTTTGGCGACCAGGCCGTGGCGGACCAGCTGCGCGGTCCACTCCGCGTCCTTCGCGTCGGTCTTGTGTCCGTCGGCCCCCGTATGGCCACCGAAAACGAAGATGGACCGCCGTCCTCCAGCCGACAACGCAAGCACCGCATTTCCTCGCCATGATGGCGCGCGCCCCGCGCGCGGGTGATCTGTCGGCGAAGTCTGGAGCGTTTGGGCCGGCTTTGGCGTTGGCTGGGTTTCCTG
>CAXUJE010000174.1:302-11019 GCA_964251035.1 uncultured Acetobacteraceae bacterium | reverse complement strand
GCCCAGAGCGGGGTGCTGGTCGCGGACAGCAGCGCCGCGGTGTAGGTGGACAGCCCCGCGCCCGTCGCCGCGGCCGGCACCTGGGCGACGCGCGCCGCCCGGCGCATCCAGCGCCAGCCGCGGTCCGCGCCGAACTGCGCGACCGCGCTCAGCCCGGCGAAGCCGGTGAACGACATCAGTATCCAAGTGCCTATCGACATGGGCGAGGTTCGCTTGGCGACCCGCAGCATGTTGTAGAACCGCTGCGGCGTGTGCAGGTCCCAGATCAGCAGCACGGACCCGACCGTGGGCGCCAGCAGCGACAGGTAGCGGCCCCGCCGCACGAGGCCGCTGGCTTCCCGTCCGCGCCCCAGGTCCCCGGCCGCGGCCAGCAGGGCGGACGCGCCGGACAGCCCGGCGAGGAAGATGTAGCCGCCCACGACCCAGTTGTTGAACGGGGCTTCCTTGAGCTGCGGCCGGCCGTAGTAGGTGGGGACGCCGTCGCGCACCACCGCACCCGTTGTGCCCGATTGCGGAACCAGCGGCGGCTCCTGCGGGCCGTGCTCGGTGGCCTGGCGCTCAGGAGTGGGGCGCTCCTGGGATGTCACGCGATCCTCGGACATGGTGCCTCCTCAGTCCCGGGTGGAGAACACGGCGAACGCGGCGAGCGCCAGCCCGGCCACTGCCGCGAGGCCGGACGTGAGGCTCGGCGCCACCCGGTTCGAGGCGCGGGTGGGCGCCGCGGGCAGGTTGTACACCTCCGGACGGTCCGTCAGCAGGAAGAAGGCGGCGAGGTGGCCCAGGCCTCCGGTGGCGCCGGGCGCGTCCGGCACGCCGTAAAGGTAGGCGTCGGTGGCGCCGGCCTCGTGCAGTTGCTCCACCCGGCGCGCCGCCCGCCGCTGCAGGTCGCCGACCTCGCCGAACTGGATGCTGTCGGTCGGGCACGACTTGGAGCAGGCCGGCTCCAGCCCGCCCTTCAGCCGGTCGTAGCAGAGCGTGCACTTGTGCGCCTTGCCGTCGATCGTGTCGAGATCGACCACGCCGAACGGGCAGGCGGGGATGCAGTAGCCGCAGCCGTTGCAGATGTCCTGCTGCACGACCACGGTGCCGAACTCGGTGTGGAACAGCGCCCCGGTCGGACAGGCCTCAAGGCAGGGGGCGTTGTGGCAGTGCTTGCACACGTCGCTCATCATCAGCCAGCCGCTCTGGAACGGCACCTCATTGTTGTCGCGCACGCCGCCGCAGCCGCTCTTCTCGACGAAGCTGACGTGCCGCCAGGTGTTGGCCGACAGCGCCCCGGTGTTGTCGTAGCTTTGGCCGGTCAGCCCGATGTTGTCGGCCGGCAGGTTGTTCCATTCCTTGCACGCGACCTCGCAGGCCTTGCAGCCGATGCAGACCGTGGTGTCGGTGAAGAAGCCGTAGGACCGGCCCGGCTCGATCAGCACGCCGGCCGTCAGCTCGCTCTCGTTCGGGATGACGCGGTCCAGGCGGGACTGCGTGTGGTCGAGCGCGTGGGGGTGCATGTCCATGGGGTGCGCCTTTCGGGCCGGGGGATCAGCGGTGAGGTCAGCGTGTGGTGGAAACGGAGTGGGCGACGAGGCCGATGAGGTTCTCCGGCCGCGTGTAGCGCACCCGGACCCGGACTTGGCCCCGCGACAGCGGCGCGAGCTGGTCCGGCTCTGCGGACGCATCGTGGCCCAGGACGAACAGGTGCGACACCCCCTGGTCGTCAGTGAGCTGGAACCGGCTTTCCTGCGCCACCGTCACAACGCCTTCCATCACGTCCATCAAGAACCGCTCCCTGCGCGCATGCCCATAGAACACGCCGGGGGCGGGGCGGCTTTCACCTTTCATGCGGGTTGAAGTTTTTGTGATTGACCCGCTGGTTGCGCGCCGCGTTGCCAGGGAGTCAGCTTGCCGCCCGCCGAGGCTGCCCAGGAGAAGCCCATGCCGAAAATCCGCCGCACCTTGTCGGGCCGAGCCAAAGGCTTCCTCCGCGATTGGTCGCTGCCGCGGCAGATGGCCGGGCAGAGCGTGATGGCCGAGGCGGCGCGCAGCACGACGTCCGAGACGCTGCGCCCCCGGCTGGAGCAGGCGGACCGGGTCGGCACCAGCATCTGCCCGTTCTGCGCCGTCGGCTGCGCGCAGCTCGTCTATGCCAAGAACGGCAAACCCATCCACATCGAGGGCGACCCGCGCAGCCCGGTCAACCAAGGGACGCTCTGCCCCAAGGGCGCCAGCACGCTCGGCGTGCTGCTCAGCCCCGAGCGGATCAACCAGGTGCTCTACCGCGCCCCGCACAGCGGCCATTGGGAAGAAAGGCCGCTCGACTGGGCCATGGAGCGCATCGCGCAACTGACCAAGCAGGCGCGGGACGAGACCTTCGTGGAGCGGCTGCCGGACGGCAAGCTGGTCAACCATACGGTGGGCGTCGCCTCGCTCGGCGGCGCCACCTTGGACAACGAGGAGAACTACCTCATCAAGAAGCTGTTCGGCGGCGGCCTCGGCATGGTGAGCATCGAGAACCAAGCCCGAATATGACACTCCTCCTCGGTGCCCAGTTTGGGCGCCACCTTCGGCCGCGGCGCCGCCACGATGTCCCTGTGGGACCTGGAGAACTCGGACTGCATCGTCGTCATGGGCTCCAACATGGCGGAGAACCACCCGATCGCCTTCCGCTTCGTGGTGGAAGCGAAACGGCGCGGCGCCACCGTCATCCACGTGGACCCGCGCTTCACCCGCACCTCGGCGCTGGCCGACATCCACGCGCCGATCCGCTCGGGGTCGGACATCGCGTTCCTCGGCGGCATCATCCGCCACCTCCTTGAAGGCGACCTCTGGTTCCGCGAGTTCGCGCTGCGCTACACCAACATCGCCCACATCATCGAGGACGGCTACCGCGGCCCGGAGGAGGAGGGCGGCGTGTTCTCCGGCTTCGATCCCGAGACCGGGACCTATGAGCACGACACCTGGCAGTACAAGGGCAAGCTCGTGCAGTCGCCGATCTCCGAGCACCGGGTGCAGGAGCAGGAGGCAACCTCCGGCCAGCAGGAGAGCATGGCCCAAAGCCCAGCCCCGCAGGACCCGACGCTGCAGCACCCGAACTGCGTGTACCAGATCATGCGCCGCCACTACGCCCGCTACACGCCCGAGATGGTGGAGCAGGCGACGGGCTGCCCGGCCGGAACCTTCCTCAAGGTCGCTGACGCGCTGGCGCGCAACTCCGGGCGGGAGCGCACGGGCGCGTTCTGCTACGCCGTCGGCTGGACGCACCACACCACCGGCGTGCAGGTCATCCGCGCGGCCAGCATCATCCAGGGCCTCCTGGGCAACATCGGCCGGCCCGGCGGCGGCATCATGGCGCTGCGCGGCCACGTCAGCATCCAGGGCAGCACCGACATCCCGACGCTGTACAACATGCTGCCCACCTACCTGCCGCAGCCGAACGCCTTCCACGACCACGGCAGCCTGGAGCAGTACCTCAAGGTCGAGACGCCGGCGACCGGCTGGTGGCACAACTTCCCCAAGTACATGGTCAGCCTGCTGAAGGCCTGGTACGGCGAGCACGCGCAGGCGGCGAACAACTGGGGCTATGACCACATCCCCAAGCTGACTGGGGACGTGTCGCAACTGCCGATGACGCTGGCCATGGCGGCGGGCGTCATCAAGGGGCAGTTCATCCTCGGCCAGAACCCGGCCGTCGGCGCCGTCAACTCCGAGCTGGTGGAGCGCGGCTTCGCCAAGCTGGAATGGATGGTGGTGCGGGACTTCGCGATGACGGAGACCGCGAACTTCTGGCAAAAGGGCCGCCTGGTCCAGAAGGGCGAGATGACGCCCGCGGACATCGGCACGGAGATGTTCTTCCTGCCCACGTCACTGGCGGGGGAGAAGGACGGCACCGTCACCAACACCAGCCGCCTGGTGCAATGGCACGACGTCGTGCTGGACGCGCCGGGCGACAGCCGGTCCGACCTTTGGTTCATCTACCACCTCGGCAAGCGGCTGAAGGAGCTGTACGCCGGGAGCACGGCGCCGGCCGACGCGGCGATGCAGGCGCTGACCTGGGACTACGGGGAGCGCGGCGAGCGGCGGGAGCCGGACGCCGAGGCCGTGCTGCGCGAGATCAACGGCTACACCGTCGCCGACCGCAAGCAGATCCCGACCTACAAGCAACTGAAGGACGACGGCTCCACCGCCTGCGGCGGCTGGATGTATTGCGGCGTCTACCCGGCGGACGGGCGCAACCTGGCCCGGTCCCGCACCCCGGACGGGCCGGATGGCCCCGGCAGCCACCTCGGCTGGGCGTTCGCCTGGCCGTCCAACCGGCGCACGCTGTACAACCGCGCCTCCGCTGATCCCGATGGCAAGCCGTGGTCGGAGCGCAAGCGCATGATCTGGTGGAGCGAGCAAGAAGGCAAGTGGACCGGCGACGACGTGCCGGACTTCGAGGACACCAAGCGCCCCGACTACCGCCCGGACTGGAGCAAGCGCCCGCACGGCATGGACGCGCTCGGCGGCGCCGACCCGTTCATCATGGAGGTGGACGGCCAGTGCATGCTGTTCGTGCCCTCCGGCCTGGCGGACGGGCCGCTGCCGACCTACTACGAGCCTGTCGAAAGCCCGGTGCGCAACCCGTTCTATCCCGGCCAGCAGTTCAACCCGGCGGCCAAGCTGTGGACCCGCCCGGGCAACGAGCTCCATGCGCCGGAGGACCCGCGCTTCCCCCACGTGCTGACCACCTTCCGGCTGACCGAGCTGCATTGCGGCGGGGTGATGAGCCGGGTCGCGCCGCACACCGCGGAGCTGCAGCCGGAGATGTTCGTGGAAATCCCGCCCGAGCTGGCCCGGATGCTCGGCGTCAGGCACCTGGGCTGGGCCGTGCTCTCGACCTTGCGGGCCGAGATCGAGGCCAAGGCGATGGTGACGGAGCGGCTGCGGCCGTTCCAGGTCAACGGCCGGACCGTCTACCAGATCGGCGTGCCCTGGGTGTTCGGCTGGCAAGGCTATGCCCGCGGCGACGTGGCCAATGCGCTGCTGGCGATCACCGGGGATGCGAACACCGGCATCCACAGCACCAAGGCGGTCACCTGCGGCTTGCGTCCGGGCCGGTTGGCGCGGGCGGGGGGCGTCCATGCCTGACGACCAGGCCCGGGAGGCCCTTGCCTCGCTGGACAAGGCCATCGCGCACAAGCCCCGCAAGGACGACGCCGACTTCGCGGCGGCGCTTGAGCATCTCTGCAAGCTGCGCGACCTGCTGCTCGCGGAAGTCCGGCAGGGAAAGGAGGCCTCCCGCGTGCGGCTGGGCCAGGTGAATGCGCTGGTCAGCGTGGTGTTGGCGGGGCATTTCCCCTTGGGCAGCGTGCCCTGGGCCGAGGTGGAGCGGGCGCGCGGGCTGCTGGCCGGAATGGTGCCGGGGCCGGGCGGGCCGTAGCGGCCACTTGGCCGCTTGCAGCGCTGCTACGGCGCGGGATGCCGTTCAGCGTGACGGCGGGGAGGCGGGCACGGCTCCGCCGCCGCGTCACGAAGCGGATCACCGGATCGCGTGCCGCCTGGCCTTGGCCGGGGGCATGAGCGACGAGTCCATCGATGACGCCTGCGCCTCGGCGGCGAGCTGGCGTTCCACCCAGGCCCGCGCGGCGTCGAGGCTCTCGAACGTGGGCGACGGCACCTCGGCGGCGCAGGGGCCGAACCCCGCTTCCAGATGCCAGGACCCGACCTGCCCGGCGTGGATCTCGTCCGCGAGCTGCACCAGCACCGCGACCAGCCGCCCGTCCGCAAGCACCAGCCGGCCGTCCTCGTCGGCGCTGCCCGTCGCCACGCGCACGGGCTGGAGCAGAAGGTTCAACGCCACCCCCGTGCCCTCCAGAACGGGCGGCGATGCCACGGCGCGGCGGTGGGACGGTCGGTCATCGCCCGGGCGCAACTTGAGCCTCGCGGGCAAGGAGGAGGCCAAGCGGGGTGCAGCGGCGGGCTACGCCGTCCGGTGCTACGGCGCCGATCCGGCCCTTGCGCCGGCTGTCGGGCGAGTGGAACGGCGCGCTCACTGCCCGTCCTCGATGGCATCGAGGGCATCCGCGACGAGCTGGCTCTCGGCTGCGGCGGCGCGGAACACCTCGACCGCCCGGCTGAACAGCAGCCTCTCGGCGCGGGTGGCCTGATGCTCCAGCTCCAGCGCGTCGGCGCGGCAGGCCTCAGCCGTGGCGCCGCGCAGGCGGGCGGCGCGGGCGCGGGTGACAACGTGGTCGGCCACCTGCTGCGCTTCCTCGTGCAGACGCGCGACCGCGGCGCGGAAGTGAGCGGCGTCAACGGCAGTATCCGTCGGTTCGGCCGCCCGCTTCCGGGCAGCGGGCGAGACCGGTGGTGCCAAGGGTTGCATTGCTGCCTCCTGGGTTCAGCCACCCGGTTGGGTGGGCTTTGCGACGTTTCTTCAGCCAACATGCTGTTGTCCAGAGCCTGTCTTGTTCGGCTGTGCTGATTGCCACGCGACGTGGCGACCATGAACAAGGACGTGGCGCCCATGAACAAGATCGTCTGGGTTAAACGCCCCGGCCTGAGTCGTTTTCGTCTTAGCCTGGGCATCGCTGGATCGCGCGCACTGTCAACGAGGCCACACGTCCCGGTTTCGGGCAGCCCTGACGGGCCTGTGGTTCGGGCTAGCCTTCGTAAGCATCCAAGATTGACATGAATGCATGTCAGTTTGCAAGAGCAATCTCTCACGTGCAGCGTTGCGTCCGGCTCAGGGCTTATTCAAGTTGATTGATCCTGCCCCGGCGTGAACTGAGACGGCTCCATTTCCTTATACAGCTCAGCGGCTTGGTTAAGCTCGGCCTCGGTTGTTGTCAGGCCGTGAGTTTCACCACGTTCGTCCCGCTTGTTCTGGATGCCTCGTCGGGCGTGCGCCCAGCCGAAGTAGAACAAGTGCATCGGGCATCAAAGCAGCCGGTCCAATTCAAGATCCCTGCCCGCAGATTGGAACTGGCCTAAAATCTTGCAGGCAAACGCGCCCAATACTTGAGGCTGCGTCATAGCTGCTCAATGGGCATGCTGGTCCATCCAGCGCCTGCGCCCGTCCATGGAGATGCGCATGCCTGCTTGCCGCAGCACGCCGGTGAGCTGCGGCGCAGTGAACTGGGTTTCGGTGAACTGGATTTCCTGGGCGGAGGCGGATGGGAATCGAACCCACCGCCCGCTTTCGGCGGGCCGCTGGTTTTGAAGACCAGGGAGGCCACCAGACCCCAATCGCCTCCATCGCATCAAAATGGCATGGAGGGCGGCGGCCCGCCACTCTGGTTTTCGCAGGCGCCGGGCCAAATGGTCATTCGATGACCGCGATGCCCGTTCCCGCCTCCATCGTGCCCACGACCGCCGCCTGGGCGAACCCGGCCGCGCGCACGTGATGCAGCACCGCGCCCACCGCCTCCGGTGCTGCGGCGATCAGCAGGCCGCCGCTGGTCTGCGGATCGCACAGCAGCCCGCGCCGCCAGCCCGGCGCCGCGGCACATCTCCAGCAAATGGCCCAGCAGCCCGAACCCGGTCACGTCCGTCATCGCGTGCACGCCGTCCATCGCCGCCACCTCCCGCCCCACGCTGTTCAGCTGCGTCGTGGAGGCGATCATGGCCCGGTAGCCCTCCTCCGGCAGCCGCTCCTGCTTCAGCGCGGCGCTGAACACGCCGACGCCCAGCCCCTTGGTCAGCACCAGCGCGTCGCCGTCCCGCGCGCCGCTGTTGCGCCGCACCCGTCCGGGATGCACGGTGCCCAGCGCCACCAGCCCGTAGATCGGCTCGGCGCTGTCGATGGAGTGCCCGCCCGCGACCGGGATGCCCGCCGCCCGGCACACCGCGGCGCCGCCTGCCAGGATCTGCCGCACCTGGTCGGTGCCGATCTTGCCCAGCGGCATGCCCAGCAGCGCCAGCGCCAGGATCGGCGTGCCGCCCATCGCGTAGATGTCGGACAACGCGTTGGTCGCGGCGATGCGTCCGAACTCGAAGGGGTCGTCCACCATGGGGGTGAAGAAGTCCGTGGTGGCGACCAGCGCCAGGTCGTCCGTCAGGCGGTACACCGCGGCGTCGTCCGCCGTCTCGCTGCCGACCAGCAGGTTGGGGAACGCCTGGGCCTGCGGCAGCCCGGCCAGCAGCTCCTGCAGCACGGCCGGCGCCAGCTTGCAGCCGCAGCCGCCGCCGTGGGCCAGGGATGTCAGACGTGTCGTGGTATGGTCCAAGGGTGATCTCCGGAAATGAGAGCAGGGATAGGCATGGATGAACTCGCCGGGGCAAGCCTCCGCGCCCTGCCGCAGGTTCAACGGCTGCTGGAGCTGGGGCAAGGGCATGGCCTGCTGGCCCACCCGCACGATGCCGTGGTGGCGGCACTGCGGCAGGCCTTGGAGGAGGCGCGGGCGGCGCTGCGCCGGGGCGAGGCCGGCCCAGCGCTGCCGGACGCCTTGCTGGACCGCGCCCATGCGCTGCTGCGGGCCGGGCAGGGGCCGAGACTGGGCCGGGTCATCAACGCGACGGGCATCGTCCTGCACACCAACCTTGGCCGCGCGCCGCTCGCGCCCGCGGCGGCGGCGGCCGTCGTGGCGGCGGCGGGCTACTGCAACCTGGAGTTTGACCTCCTCACCGGGGAGCGCGGCAGCCGCACCGCAAGCGTCGAGCCGCTGCTGCGCGCGCTGACCGGGGCGGAGGCCGGGCTTGCGGTGAACAACTGCGCCGCCGCCGTGCTGCTGGCCTTGAGCGGGCTGGCCGCGGGCGGGGAGGTCGTGGTGTCCCGCGGCGAGCTGGTGGAGATCGGCGGCGGCTTCCGCATCCCGGACGTGATCCAGCAAGGCGGCGCCCGGCTGGTGGAGGTCGGCACCACCAACAAGACGCGCTTGACGGACTACGCCCGCGCCGTCACCCCGGCGACGCGCGTGCTGCTCAAGGTGCACCAAAGCAACTTCCGCATGGTCGGCTTCACCGAGGAAACTCCGTTGCAAGAATTGGCGAGCCTGGCGCGGGAGCGCGGCCTGCTGCTGGTGCACGACCTCGGCAGCGGCGCGCTGACCGACCTGCGCGCCCTGGGCCGCCCGCCGGAGACGATGGTGCAGGACAGCGTCGCCGCCGGCACGGACGCCGTGGCGTTCAGCGGCGACAAGCTGCTGGGCGGCCCGCAGTCCGGCCTGCTGGCGGGGCGTGCCGCCGCCATCGACACCTTGCGCCGCCACCCGCTCTTGCGCGCGCTGCGGCTGGACAAGTTGACGCTCGCGGCGCTGGAGGCGACCCTGCGCCTGCACCGGGACGGCGGCGCCGTGCCGGCGCTGGCGATGATGGGCCAGGACGCGGCGGTTTTGCAGGCGCGCGCCGAGCGGCTCGCGGCGCTGCTCGGCCCCTATGCGCGGACGGAGCCGACGACCGGGTTCGCCGGCGGCGGCACCCTGCCGGACGCGGGCATCCCCAGCATGGGCGTCGGGTTGCGCGTGGACGGGCCGGAGCGGGTGAAGGCGGCGCTGCGCGACGGCCGGCCGCCGGTGGTCGCCCGGGTCGCGGACGGCCGCGTGCTGCTGGACATGCTGACCCTGAGCGACGACGAGGTGCCGGAGGTCGCGGCGGCGGTGCAGCGGGCGCTTGCGGCATGACGGACGCGGCGCGCGCGGTGGTGGGCGTGATCGGCCACGTGGACCACGGCAAGACCGCGCTGGTCCGCGCCCTGACCGGCATGGAGACCGACCGGCTGGAGGAGGAGCGGCGCCGGGGCATCTCCATCGCGCTTGGTTTCGCTTACCTGCAAGCCGGGGGCGCCACGATCGACCTGATCGACATGCCCGGCCACGAGCGGTTCGTACGCACCATGGTGTCCGGCGCCACCGGCATCGACGCGGCGCTGCTGGTGGTGGCGGCGAACGAGGGCGTCAAGCCGCAAACCGTCGAGCACCTGGACATCGCGGGCCTGCTGGGCTTGCGGCGCGTCGTCGTGGCGGTCAGCAAAGCGGACCTGGTGGGGGCTGGGGCCGCGGCGGCGCTGGCGCGGGCGGCCGGGATGCAGGTGTGCGCGGCCGTGCTGACCTCCGCCCACACCGGCCAGGGCATGGACGCGCTGCGGGAGGCCTTGGCCGCCGTGGTCCCGGCCGGGCCGCCCGGCCAGGACGACGGCTTTCCCTATTTGCCGGTGGATCGCGTGTTCAGCGTGGCGGGCCATGGCACGGTCGTCACCGGCACCCTGCGCCGCGGGCCGTTGGCGGTGACGGACGAGGTGGCGGCGGTGCCGGACGGGCGGGCGATCCGCCTGCGCGGCTTGCAGGTGCACGGCGTCCGCATGGCGCGGGGGCTGCCGGGCCAGCGCCTGGCGGTGAACCTGCGGGACGTGGCGCCGGACGGCATCGCCCGCGGCGCGGCGCTGACGGCGCGCGGGCTGCTGCCGCCCTCCGACTGGCTGACGGTCGCCCTGCGCTCGGTGGAGGGCGCGCCGCCCTTGCCGACCTCGACCAAGTACGCCCTGCTGTTCGGCACGGACGAGGTGGAAGCGCGGCTGCGGCTGCTGGACTGCGACGAGCTGCCGGCGGGCGGGGTGGCGCTGGCGCAGTTGCGTTGCGCCCTGCCGGTGTCGCTGCCGGCGCGGGAGCGGTTCATCCTGCGCCGCATCTCGCCGCCGCTGACGGTCGCGGGCGGACGGGTGATCGACCCGGCGGCCTCCCGCCTGCGCCGCTTTGCCCCGCGCACCCTGGCGCGGCTGGCCGCCATCGCCGACGCCGACCCGGCCGGGATC
>CAXUJE010000174.1:0-292 GCA_964251035.1 uncultured Acetobacteraceae bacterium | reverse complement strand
CCGCGCCGCCGGCTCGCGGGCGGTTTTGGGGGGGGGGGTGGGGGCGGCGGCCGGTGCGGTCGGGGTGGCGCTGGGACGCCTGGCGCAACTGGCGGGCGTGGCGGAAGCGCGGGCCACGGCCCTGTTGCCGGCGCTGCCGGCCGTGCTGGGGCGCAGCCGCGTCGTTGTTGGACAAGGCGAGTGGGAGCGCGTGCTGGACGCCATCCCCGGCGTGCTGGCGGGCCGGGACGTGGAGGTCCCGCCGGACCGCCTGGCGGCGCTGCTGCCCTGGGCCGGACGCGCCGTGCTGGAC
>CAXUJE010000173.1:0-11085 GCA_964251035.1 uncultured Acetobacteraceae bacterium | reverse complement strand
GTCCTGCCCTCCCTGTTGGCCGCCGGTGCGCTCCTCGCCGCGGCGGCCACGGTCACCTGGGTGCACTTGCCGGCGGCGGTCGCGGACGACGCGCGGGCGCCGCGGCGCGAGGGAGGGGAGATCATGGGCGGCCTTGGATCGGTCGAGGGAAGCCGTCCAGGGGCGCAACCGCGTCCACCGTACGGGCCCGGCTAGCGCCGGGGTGGGCGGCTCCATCCGGAGGTGTGCACAAAACCCCTCCGTTTCGGTGCCCGTGAGGCCCAGGTTTTCCGCAGGTCTGGCGCGTGCCGCCAAGGCGTGCACGAACCTAGAGGATACCGTTGGCGAAGTCGGTGTGGCGACGCGCAAGGCGGTGTAGGGTCGCGTTCCCGTCCGGAGATCGCCGATGTCGCTCCGCCCGCAGCCGCCGCTTCCGCCTGTGCCTGATGACACCGCCCGTGTTGCCCGGGCCGCATTCCGGCGCGGCAACCCGTATGTGCTCTTGCGTGACCAGTTCGGCGCCTTGTTCGATGACGCGGACTTCGCCGACCTTTGTCCCAAGCTTGGCCAGCCGGCTTACGCGCCTTGGCGCTTGGCCCTTGTTACGCTGATGCAGTTCCGCGAGGGGTTGAGCGACCGCCAGGCGGCCGAGGCCGTGCGGAGCCGGATCGACTGGAAACACGTGCTCGCACTCGACCTGTCCGACGCCGGCTTCGACTTTTCCGTCCTATGCGAGTTCCGCGCCCGGCTCCTCCAGCACGGGGTCACTGAGCGCCTGCTCACTCGCGTGTTGGACGCTGCGCGCGAGGGCGGGTTGCTCAAGGGGCGCGGGCGAAGCCGCACGGACAGCACGCATGTGCTGGCGGCAGTGCGCGACCTGAACCGGGTCGAGCTGCTGGCCGAAACGTTGCGGGCTGCGCTGAACGCGATCGCCACGACGGCGCCGGACTGGCTACGCGCCCTGTCGCCGCCCGAGTGGCACGAGCGCTACGACCGCCGGATCGAGGAGGTGCGCCTGCCCGAGGCCGGCTCCAAGCGCGACGCCTACGTGGCCCAGGTCGGGGCGGATGGCTTCGTGCTGCTGGACGCGCTGGACGGGGTCGGAACGCCCGAGAGCTTGTGCAGCCTTTCCGAGATTGATGTGCTGCGCCGCGTTTGGGCGCGGCACTTCGAGCGGGCAGACGGGGACGCGGACGGTCACGCGCCGCAGGACGTCCGTCTGCGGCAGGTGAAGAACCGCGGCCCTGGCGATCGCATCGAGTCTCCTTACGACGCCGACGCCCGCTTCCGGACCAAGGCCGCCATGGGTTGGACTGGGCACATGGCCCATTTCACCGAGACTTGTGATGAGAACATGCCTCGGTTGGTGGTGCATGCGGACACAACGACCGCCAACGTGCACGAGGCGATGCGCACAGAGCCGATCCATGCGGCGCTGGCGGCAAAGGGCCTGGCACCGGCGGAACACCTGGTCGACGCGGCCTACACCAGCGCCGAGCAGCTTGTCGCCGCGCGCGAGCGGCACGACATCGACCTGGTCGGCCCACAGCGCCGGAACCTGACTTGGCAAAGCACAGGCGATGGCGCGTTCGATGCGGCCGGCTTTACGGTGGACTGGGATCGGCAAGTGGCATGCTGTCCGGAGGGCAAGGAAAGCGTGAGCTGGAAGATCTACAGCAGCCCTGGGCGGGCTCGCGGCCACCCGCTTGTGCATGCGCGTTTCCACCCCGCCAACTGCCGAGCCTGCTCCTCGCGGCCCCGCTGCGCGCGCTCGCCGTCACAAGGGCGCGTCCTGTCCTTCTTCCCCCGACGCGAGCAGGAGGCGCTTATGGCCGCACGGGCGCGCGAGCGCACAGACGAGTACCGCAGGCTCTACGCCCAGCGGCAGGGCATTGAGGGCACGATGTCGCAAGGTGTGCGCGTGTTCGGCTTGCGCCAAGCGCGTTACTGCGGCTTGGCCAAAACAAAGCTGCAGCACGTCGCCACCGCTGCGGCCATCAACCTCGACCGGCTCGCGGCCTGGTTCGCCAAACGCCCGCTCGCACCCACCCGCACTTCCCGCTTCGCCGCCCTCGCGGCGTAGCCGCCGACTTCGCCAACGGTATCCCCTGGTTTGTAGCACGATTTGCGGGACAGAAAATCGTCTGGTGAAGAGGGCGGCGGCCAAGCCGGGGCGATCGGCGTGGGCGCCGGGTTTGGAAGGTCGTCGCAGGCGAAAGCTCCGAGACAGCAGGATTGATAGCGGTTCAAATTATGGACGCTCCGAAATCTCTCCACTTTCAGTGGGGAAAACCAGCACGGAGACGATCAGGCAAGCGAGTGCGCCGACCAGGATGTCCGCCACCCGGAATAGCGGCCGCAGATAGACGTCTCCTGTGGCAGGGATGAGGAATACTACGACCAGGGTGGTGCAAGCCAGGCGAAGTGTCGGGATGACAGCGGTCAACATGGCAAGCGGGATCAGCCCGACCATGAACAGCGGCAGCGTTGGCAGCCCTTGCTGGCGGAGGACGACCAGGGCCATTCCGAACACGGCTCCCACCAAGGTTGCGGCGATCCGGTCGCGCCCGGCAGACAGCGTTTTGCTGAGTTCAGGCTGCATGACGACGATGGCTGTGATCACAGCCCAATAGCCCTCCGGCAGGCCCGTCAACGTCGCGCAGCCACCCGCCAGCGCGCATGCACTCAGCAGTCGAAAAGCCTGGTGCATCTGCTCCTTGCCGAACCGTGTCTCCATCGTGAGCTCCATCAGGCCTATGACCGGCGGTTCGTAGGTTGCCTCGTAGAGGGTGCAGATGGGACCCGGCAACATCGCTACCGGACCAGCTGGCATGAGTAGTTTCCGAGCCTATCATTCGGCAGCGCCAGGGTGCCCATTGCTCCCAATGCACCTTGGAGATAGAGACATGAGCACGCGGGAAGCTGGCCGTTGTGGCCTTGGATTGTGCTCGTGAGCACGGACAGGCCGCATCGGCTGCGCAGTTGGCTATTCACCCCGGCGACCAAGCCCGACCGCTTCGCCAAGGCGGCTGCCGTCGGTGCTGACGCCTTGATCCTTGACCTGGAGGACGCCGTCGCACCCGCCGACAAGGACTCGGCGCGCCGAACGGCCCTGGAGTACCTTTCAGGTGCCGCATCGCCCAATCCTGCCCGCATCCTGCGGATCAACGCGATCGAAACCGAGGCCGGAATCATTGACCTTGCGGCGCTGCTGCAAAGCACGGCCGATCCTGACTTCATCGTCGTCCCGAAGGTCAACGCTGCCGCGCACCTGCACATCTTGGACAAGCTGCTCACGGCAGGCGGCAAGAAGGCACGGCTCGTCGCCCTGATCGAGACGGCACAGGCGCTCTCGTCAATCGACAGCATCGCCACAGCCACGTCACGTCTGGGTTCGTTGATGTTTGGAGCGGCCGACATGGCGGCCGACCTTGGCGCGGTCACTGGCTGGGGACCCTTGCTAGGCGCGCGGAGCCGGATCGTCGCAGCCGCCGCATTGGCGCAGGTACCGGTCATCGACTCGCCGTTCTTCGACTTCAAGGACGCGGACGGCCTCGCCAAGGAGACGGCGGAGGCGATCGCCCTTGGCTTCACCGGGAAAGCCGCGATTCATCCGGACCAGGTCGCCACGATCAACAAGGCGCTGACGCCAAGCGCCGAGGCGCTGTCTCACGCCCACGCGGTCATCGTGCAGAACAAGAAGGGCGTCGGTGTCATCGACGGCCAGATGATCGACGAAGCGGTCGCCCGCAAGGCGCGGCGCACGCTGGTGGCTGCCGGCGAGATGGCCTGACGCCTGGGCTGCATGAACGACACGAAGGAACGCCAAAGATGAACGACATGCCCGTTGCCGCGCTATCAACCCAGACCCTGCCCGCCTACAAGACCCTCGGCGAGCACCGGTACCGCGAGACGTCAGGCCTCTACTACGAGGACTTCGAGCCGGGCGACGTGTTCGAGCACAGGCCGGGCCGCACGATCCTGGACACGGACAACACATGGATGACGCTGCTCTCCATGAACACGCAGCAGCTCCATTTCGACGCCGCCTACGCGGCCAAGACCGAATGGAAGAAGCCGCTGGTCGACTCCACTGTCACCCTGGCGCTGCTGACCGGCATGAGCGTCCGCACCGTCAGTGGCAAGGTGGTCGCCAACCTCGGCTGGGACAAGGTGAAGGCGACGGGTCCGCTGTTCGCCGGCGACACGCTCTATGCGGAGAGCACGGTGCTGCACAAGCGCCTGTCCGCCAAGCGTCCGACCCAGGGCATCGTCACGGTCGCGACCAAGGGCGTCAACCAGGATGGCCTGGTGGTGATGACGTTCGAGCGCACGATGCTGATCTACTGCCGCGGCCACTCGCCGGAAGAAGCAGCCGGCTACTGAGCCTCCTTCAGCGGAACGACAACGGCTTGCACGCCAGCTCAAGGAGCCGGACTATGGACGCCCATGCCCTCTACCAGTCGAAGCTGACCAGCCCGGACCAGGCTGCGGCCCTCATCGCGTCAGGCTCGACGCTTTCGATGGGCATGGCGATGTCCGAGCCTCCCGCCTTGCTCAAGGCGATCGCGGGCCGTGCGCGGGCAGGCAGGCTGTCGGCCCTGAAGCTCTACTACTACGAGTCCACGGCGATCGCGGGCGACACCGTGCTCGCCTACGACCTGAACGAACTGATCCTGCCGTACTGCATGTTCATAGCCGCTCCGGAGCGCGCCTTGGTCAAGCAAGGCCTCAAGGACGGGCGAAAAGTCATCTCCTACGTTCCCAGCACCTTCCACGAGGCGCCGCGCCTGCTGATCGAGCAGATCGGCATCGACGCCTTCGTCATGACGGTTTCGCCGATGGACGAGCACGGCTACTTCAGCCTCGGGGTTGGCAACGACTACTCAAGCAAGGTCTCGCGCGCGGCAAAGCACCTGATCGTCGAGGTCAACGGGCACATGCCGCGCGTGTTCGGCGAGGGCGCGCAGCTTCACGTGTCGGAGGTCGAGGCGATCGTCGAGAACCATGTGCCGCTGCTTGAACTGCCGCTCCGCAAGGACAGCCCGGACAACGTCGCCATCAGCAAGATCATCGCCGGCATGGTGGGCGACGGCGCGTGCCTGCAAATGGGCGTCGGCGGCCTGCCGAACCTGGTCTGCGGCGAACTCGGGCACCTGAACGACCTGGGCATCCACACCGAGGCGCTGTGCTCGGGGATGGTGGACCTCACGATGTCGGGGGTGGTGACCAACCGGCGCAAGGCGATCGACACGGGCAAGAGCGTGTACACCTTCGCCATGGGCCAGAAGGCCATGTATGCGTTCCTTGACGGCAACCCGTCCGTCGAGAGTCACCCGGTCGATTACGTCAACGACCCCGGCATCATCGCCAAGAACGACAACGTCATCTCGATCAACGCGATGCTGCAGATGGACCTGACTGGCGCCTGCAACGCCGAGCACATGCTGGGCCACCAGTACAGCTCCTCCGGCGGCCAGCTCGACTTCGTGCGCGGGGCGTTCGCATCCAAGGGCGGCAAGTCGATCATCGCCGGCGAGTCCACCGCCGCCAAGGGCAAGGTGTCACGCATCGTGGCCCAGCTCGAAGGGCCGGTGACGACGCCGCGGATCGACACGCACATCGTGGTGACGGAGTACGGCTGGACGGACTTGAAGGGAAAGTCCTCCACGGAACGTGCCGAGGCGCTGATCGAACTGGCGCACCCGCAGTTCCGGGACGAGCTGACGGCCTCGGCCAAGGCAACCTTCCTGATCTGAGGCGCCACCAGCCTCATCGGAACGATCATGGATTTACCGACGCCTCAATATCATACCCATGGCTGGCGCGCGGCGCTCGTAGCGCGTTGTGTCGCGTTGCTGCCGGTGTCCACCGCCATCGTCCATCCTTGCGATGCCATCGCCCTGGGGGCTGCCGTCGAGGCCGCCCTTCAGGGACTGATCACGCCGATCCTGGTCGGACCGGAAGCCAAGATTCGCGCAGCGACGGATGCAGCGCAATTGGACATCTCAGCGTATCGGATTGAAGACGCTCCGCACAGTCACGCCGCGGCCGAGCGGGCCGTCGCCCTCGTGCGGTCGGGTGACGCTCAGATCCTGATGAAAGGCTCGCTGCACACCGACGAGTTCATGCACGCGGTGATGGCGGCCGAAACGGGCCTGTGGACCAAGCGCCGGGTCAGCCATGTCTACCTGACGGATGTGCCCCGCTACCCTCGGCCCATCCTGATCACCGACGCGGCGATCAACGTCGTCCCGTCGTTGGCGGACAAGCGCGACATCGTGCAGAACGCCATCGACCTCGCGCACGTGCTCGGCATCGCCCAGCCGCGTGTCGCCATCCTTGCCCCGGTCGAGGTGGTCAACCCCAAGCTGCCATCCACGCTTGATGCCGCCGCGCTGTGCAAGATGGCCGACCGCGGACAGGTCACCGGCGCACTGCTGGATGGGCCGCTCGCCTTCGACAACGCGATCAGCCCTGCGGCTGCGGAGGAAAAGGGCATCGTGTCGGACGTCGCGGGCCGGGCGGACATCCTCGTGGTGCCGAACCTCGTTTCGGGAAACATCCTGGCCAAGCAGCTCACCTTCCTTGCGGGCGCCGATGCGGCCGGGGTTGTCGTCGGTGCCAGGGTTCCGATCGTCCTGACCAGCCGTGCGGACTCCGAAGCCGCCCGGATCGCCTCCTGCGCCGTCGCGGTGCTGATGGCGCATGCTGCTCAAGCTGGTGCGCCGGAACAGGAAACTGCCCAGGCACCCGGCGCCCCTGCCGTATTCGAGGCCTTGGAGAGCCGCACCAGTGTGCGCGGATACCTCAACCGGCCTGTGCCGCTTGAGACAGTCGAGCGCATCCTACAGGCTGCCGCCCGAGCGCCGAGCGGGAACAACAGCCAGCCCTGGCGGATACACGTGCTGACAGGCGCCGCCCGGGACAGGCTTTGCGACGCGGTCCTGGCTTGGCGAGCTACGGGCCAAGACGACCCGGCGCCGGAGTACGCCTACTATCCCGACGCTTGGCCCGAACCTTGCCTGTCTCGCCGCCGCGCCAATGGCTGGGACCTCTACGGCCTCCTCGGCATCGAGAAAGGCGACCGCGCCAAGGCCCGTGCGTGGCACGACGCCAACTTCCGCTTCTTCGGCGCGCCTATCGGCCTGGTCATCACGCGGGACCGCCGGCTTGGGCTTGGCGCGCTGATCGACCTCGGCATGTTCATGGAAAGCATTGCCGTCGCCGCGCGTGGACTGGGTCTCGACACCTGTCCGCAGGCAGCCTGGGCCCACCATCATGCGATCATCCGCCAGCAACTCGCCCTCACACCCGAGGACATGGTCATCTGCGGCATGTCGCTGGGATACGCCGACGCCGGCGCGCTGGCCAATCGGCTGCACACTGGGCGCGAGCCGGTGCGTGGGTTCGCCAGTTTCCACACGGATTGCGACCGCCCATTCAAGGAAATGAACTAACATGGCAAAGACCGTAGCGGACCAGATGGTGGAAACCCTGGCCGCGGCCGGCGTGCGCCGGATCTACGGCATCGTCGGCGACAGCCTCAACGGGTTCACCGACGCGTTGCGCCGCCACGGCGGCATCCAATGGCTGCACACGCGCCACGAGGAGGTGGCCGCGTTCGCGGCAGGCGCTGACGCGCACGTCACCGGCCAACTCGCCGTCTGCGCCGGCTCCTGCGGGCCTGGCAACCTGCACCTCATCAACGGCCTGTTCGACTGCCACCGCTCGCGCCTGCCGGTGGTGGCCATCGCCGCCCACATCCCTTCGCCGGAGATCGGGTCCGGCTACTTTCAGGAAACCCACCCGGAGCAGTTGTTCCAGGAGTGCAGCAGCTACTGCGAGATGGTTTCCACGCCGGCCCAGCTGCCGCGGGTGCTGGAGATCGCCATCCGGCGTGCCGTGGCAGAGCGGTGCGTCTGCGTCGTCGTCATCCCCGGCGACGTTGCGATGCTCCCGGCTGCCGATGCGCCTGCGTCGCACGCGGCGGGATTGCTCCTGCCTGCCCCGGCAGTCACCCCGCTTCCTGACACGATCATCAAGCTTGCCGAGCTGTTGAACGGCTCTGAGCGCGTCACCCTGCTGTGCGGCGCCGGCTGCGAGGGGGCGCACGCCGAGCTGCTGCAACTGGCCGAAGCCCTGAAAGCGCCCATCGTGCACGCGATTCGCGGCAAGGAGCACGTCGAGTGGGACAACCCCTACGACGTGGGCATGACCGGGCTGATCGGGTTCTCCTCCGGCTACTACGCCATGGGCAGTTGCGACGCGCTGCTGATGCTCGGGACGGACTTCCCCTACAAGCAGTTCTACCCAAAGGACGCGCGCATCGCGCAGGTGGATCTGCTGCCGGAGGCGATCGGGCGGCGCGCGCCGGTCGAACTCGGCGTCATCGGCGACGTCCGCTCGACAGTGCGGGCCTTGCTGCCGCAACTGAAACCGCAGCGGAGCGACAAGCACCTCAAGGTGTCCGTCGCCCACTACCAGAACGCCCGCAAGGACCTCAACGAGCTGGCCAGCGGCAGGCCAGGCGGCACGCTTCACCCGCAGCACATCGCCCGCGCCATTAGCGACCTGGCGTCCGACGATGCGGTGTTCACCTGCGACGTCGGCCTGCCGACGGTGTGGGCGGCGCGCTATCTGCGGATGAACGGGCGGCGCCGGCTGGTCGGCTCCTTCTGGCACGGCTCCATGGCCAACGCGATGCCGCAGGCCCTGGGCGCGCAGGCGGCCTGCCCCGGCCGGCAGGTGGTGTCGCTGTCAGGTGACGGCGGCTTCACCATGCTGATGGGCGACCTGCTGTCAGCCAAGCAGCTCGGCCTGCCGATCAAGGTCATTGTGTTTAACAACGGCGCACTCGGCTTCATCGAGCTGGAGCAGAAGTCGTCGGGGTTCATCGACACCGGGACCGGGCTGGACAATCCCGATTTCGCTGCGATGGCAAACGCCATCGGCATCCACGGCGTGCGCATCGACGACCCAGCCGATGTGGAGACGAAGATGGCCGAAGCGCTGGCCCATCCCGGCCCGGTGCTGATCGACGCCGTGGTCAACCGGATGGAGCTGGCCATGCCGCCGAAGGTGACGGCCGAGATGGCCAAGGGCTTCACGCTCTACATGCTCAAGGCGGTGATGAGCGGGCGCGGCGACGAGGTGGTCGAACTCGCCCGATCGAACCTCCTTCGCTGACCCGATCCGGTCTGGCGGCGCGAGGCATCAGCCAGGCAATCCAGCTTCAGCGACCATGCCTGAACAACAGGAGTAAACGACATGGACGGCCAAGTATTGGGCACGGGCAAAGTCGAGAACAGCCTCGGGATGCGGGTCATCTGGGATGCGCCGATCAAGATGGACGACGGTGTCGTCCTTCGTGCCGACATCTTCCTCCCAGGGGCGGAAGGCAGCTATCCGGCCATCATCGCCTCCGGGCCGTATGGGAAAGGGGTCGCGTTTCAGGAAGCCTACAAGAGCAGCTGGGATCGGATGGTGGCCGCTTACCCCGACATCGCGGAAGGGTCGACCTGCACGTTCCAGACCTGGGAACTCGTCGATCCCGAGAAATGGGTTCCGGACGGCTATGCCTGCGTCCGGGTCGACGGACGCGGCTCTGGGCGCAGCCCCGGGAAGATCGACTTGTTGTCCTCACGGGAGATCAAGGACTTCCATGATTCTATTGAGTGGGCAGCAGCGCAACCCTGGTGCAACGGCAAGGTCGGAATCAACGGGATCTCGTATTATGCCATCAACCAGTGGCTCGTTGCGGCACTGCAACCGCCGCACCTGACGGCCATCTGCGTGTGGGAAGGTGCAGCCGACTGGTACCGCGACTGGTCCCGGCACGGCGGCATCTTGAGCGGGTTCGATGACCCGTGGTTTGATGGCCAAGTCGCCGCCGTGCAGCACGGCGTCGGCGAACGCGGCGCGAGAAACCCGGCTACGGGCGAGCTTGTATCCGGGCCGGAGACCTTGCCGCCGCAAGTCTTGGCGGCGAATCGCGTCGCACCCAACCAGGAGGAGCTGGAACGGCCGCTCGATGGCCCGTATTACCGCGAACGCACGGCGGACTTCTCGAAGATAACCGTGCCGCTTCTCTCGGCCGCGAATTGGGGCGGGATGGGCTGTCATCCGCGCGGCAATTTCGAGGGCTATCTTGCCGCGGCTTCGCCCCAGAAGTGGCTGTCGGTGCACGGCAACACGCATTTCGCGCCGTTCTACCGGGCCGCAGGCGTCACCCTGCAGAAGCGCTTCTTCGGCCATTTCCTGAAGGGCGAGGACACCGGTTGGGACCGGCAGCCCCCGGTCGAGCTCGATATCCGCCGCCCCGGAGAAAACTTTACCACCCGAGCGGAGCACGAGTGGCCGTTGGCCCGGACGCAATGGACTCAATACTACCTCGATCCGACGCATAGCCTGCTTGCAACCGAGCCCAAGCAGGGCGAGCCGGTCGAGTATGAGGCCATGGGCGACGGCGTGACGTTCTCCCTGCCCACCTCCGACAAGGAGGTCGAGATCGTTGGGCCGGTTGCGGCGCGGCTCGTGGTTTCATCCGAGACGACGGACGCCGACCTTTTCCTTGCGCTGCGCCTGTTCGATCCCGACGGCAAGGAGGTGCTGTTCATCGGAACGAACGATCCTCGGGTCTGCATTGGCCTCGGCTGGCTGCGGGCCTCGCAACGCAAGCTCGACGTCGAGAAGAGCCTGCCGTACCGGCCCTACCACACGCACGACGAGGAATGGCCGCTGGTTCCCGGCGAGCCGGTCGAGCTGCTGATCGAAATCCTGCCCACCTGCATCGTGGTCCCGCCCGGCTACCGGCTGGCGCTGAACATACGCGGCAAGGACTACGACCATGGTCTCGGCGACGCCAAGCAGCCGGGCGACCTCTTCTCGATGACGGGCGTGGGGCCGTTCACTCACGCGAACCCGAAGGACCGGCCGCGCAATATATTCGGCGGCAAGAACCGGCTGCATTTCGAGCTGGGCCAGGAGCCTTACCTTCTGCTGCCGATCATCCCGTAAGGCTCGGGATAGTCACAAGACAGGAGAGCCATATGCCGACCAGCGCCATCGACAGCCTCATCTTTCGCAACATGTTCGGCAGCGCCG
>CAXUJE010000172.1:0-11093 GCA_964251035.1 uncultured Acetobacteraceae bacterium | reverse complement strand
AGGCGGCACAGCAGACCTGGCGGCACGTGGCCGACCAATTACCGCACGCGCTGGCTCCAGGCGCCTTCGCTGCGCGAAACGCCGGGCGGGGCACGGGCCGCTTCCGCGAACAAGGGACAGATCGAGGGAGGAGCGCGCGCCGACCGCATGGAGGTTGTCGGCCAACCATCTGGCCGCAGTCTGGAACCCAAGTTCGTGCATCTCGGACAGAAAGGCCCAGGTCGGGTCCTGCCGGCTGCCGCCGGGTAGGGCCTGGAACGCCGCTTCGGCGCCGATCATGTGCAGCCGCGCTCTGCACAGTCGGGCCAGCGTCGGCGGCAGATGCGGCACGCCCGCAAGCATCGCCTGCGCAACGGCCAAGGTCCGCAGTTCACTGTGCAGGACGGAGCCGAAGGTGATCTCGTCAACGCGCTCCTGCACCGCGACAGTTCCGGTCGGCGTGCCCGGACGCGCGGGCGGCTTTGCGCGCACGATCACCACGTCGGGCGGTGCGCCGCTCTCGATCAAGGGCCGCAGCGGCGGATTGCTGGTGTAGCTGCCGTCCCAGTAAGGCTCGCCACCGATTTCGACGGCTGGGGACAACTGCGGCAGGCATGCAGAGGCGAGCAGGGCGTCCATGGTGGCCTCGACGCCGCGAGACAGCCGGGCCTCGCCCGTCCGCACCCGCGTCGCCGCCACGACGGGTTCGGGGGCGCTCGGGCTGCCGGACACCTGGCGGTCGAGCAACTCGGTCAAGATGCCGCACAGGGGATTGCTGCCGGCCCTGCCGAAGCAGCTTAGCCTCCGCCAGCATGCGCGACGTCTTGGCGGTGAACGCCAGGGCGTCGAGGGCGGCCATGCTGCGGTCGAGGGCGCCGAACATCCCGAGCAGGGCCGCAAGCGCGACCATGGCGATGGATGCGAAGAACGTCGCGCTGTGCACCGTGTGGCCGATCAGGAAGGCGTCGGTGATTCGGTTGTCGCGGCCCAGCATCGTGCGCATCCAGGCCCGGCGCACCTCGTTCATGCGTGCCGTGATGCTGCCGCTCCATGGAACGGCGTGAATGGCCAGGCCGTAGTCCAGCCACGCGAGCAGGAGTCAGGACAGCGCCACGCGGACAGCGCCACACGGTCGAGGACCGTCAGGTCAGGCGGGATCAGTCGGCCATGAGGCGGCCTCCTCAAAGTTGGCGTAGGGCGGAAAGACGGCTATGCGCTGGTGGTTTCGTGCTCGCTCGGACTGGCCACCGGTCCGGCCCGAAGCTCCTTTGCACCCTCCGTCACCATGCCGCCTTCATCCCTGGATTACGCCCGGCTGAACACGCCCCGGGCAACATCGGGAATGTCGGCGCGGCTGAAGCCAAGATCCGCAAGATGACGGTCGCTGCAAATGGAAAGCTCGTGTGTGACCCGAGCGATCTCCCGACGTTGCGACCTGGCCTGTTGCCACTCTAAGCGGAGTTCGCCGAGCTTGATCCTGAATGCGGCCAACAGGCCGGATGGCTGCGTGCCTGAAGGGAAGGTAAGCTGAGTATTCATGGTGAGATCCTTGTTTTCTGTTCGAAAATCCTCCCATCGTTTATTATTTTTTAAATATATACAATTATGCATACAATACAGTCAAAATCCATGGATCATCAATAATATTAGTGTTACAAGATATGCTCTAAATATCATTGCTGACGGGGAGAAGGACTGCTTGGGTCGTTTGCACGTCACGACCTGCTAGCTGAGGGGATTTTTGCCCGGACTATGGCGCCGTATGGCAGCCAGCAACTTGGCGAAGCGCCGAACCGACACTCGTGCGCCTTCTGCCAGCGCGGATGCGATTTGGCGGTTGCCTTCGTGCTGCTGGAGCAGGACCTCACCATAGGTTTCGAGAATATTCACAATCATGATCCTTCTACGTGCGGCAGTGCGCCGATCACAGTGGAGGGACGTTTCCGTTCTTGTTCTGGTCGAGGCGGACGTGGGGCTTCCGGCTGCCCCTCCGAGTTCAGTGCAGTCGCAGATCCCTCGCTGACGGCTTTGCGGCTCCGATGGCGGGCCGGGCCATGGCACGGGTCCAGAACGTGGCGAAGTCGTGGACCCAGGCCTGCCAGCCCTGCATGATCAGCTTCGCTTCGCGACGCAATTCGTCTTGATACATCTACTTGTCCTTCGTGCAGCGGGCTTGGCCCGATCCAACCGAAAGGACGCTTCCATCTCTTGTGCAGTGCAACATGTACCCTCGGAGCCTGACCTGCAAGTCGCGAAACACATGCGTGGGAAGCGCCTTCAGAGTGTTGTGAAACCGCAACATGCCCTGCCGTGGCCAGCATTCCGAAGGGCGTTGCATGGAGGTGCACAAGGAAGATTGTGCTGAGCCAGCTTGCAGCTAACGCCGGCCGCCCACCTCATCGAGATGCACAAGCAGGTCGGCCGGGTCCTTATAGACGCGCGCTGCCCCCGCCCGCTCGAGTTCCTCAAGGCCATAGCCGCTGGTTCATGAACAGGCCGCCGCCCATGCCGATCCGCCGATGGATGCGCCAAACCGAGAGCTCGGCACCCTCCTGATCGAGTGCGTCCTTCCAGGCGAGGACGTCTGATAGACGCTGTCCACCAGCGTGCCGTCCAGGTCGAAAGGGAACACTGAGTCAATGCGCGTAATCAGATTCTCAGATGGCCGGGGTGGCCACAACGACGTGCCGCCAGAGCTTGAGGGCGCTGCTGCCGGACGGATGGTCCATCACAGGCCGTTTCAATGGGGCCGCGCCTAGGAAGCGAGCAGCGGCAGGGCCGCAAGGCTGGCAAGCGTCAGAAAGGCCGCGAAGATGCGGAGGCGGGCACGAAACCGGTCCAGCCCGGGGTCGGCGCCTTTCGGCTGCAGGGGAAATGGCGGTGGCAACATATGCGATCTCCTTCAGCGTGACGGGCGACTTGGCGCCGTTCGTTGCATGGCTATGCATGTGACGGGCTGTGCCTATCTTGCAAGGTCATGCAAACCTGCCGCGATCAGATTTGCGGGAACATCGGCGCGGCACCGGAAACGAGCGGCGCGCGCCCAGTCGCCAGGCGTGTCCCGGCCCGGCGCTCCGCACCGCCCAAGCCGCGGGCCGGCACCCGGCTGCGTTCGGGGCCGCCAAGCTGCAAGCCAAGTCGTCCAGCCTGGACGCAAGGCGGTCCGACAGCGCCATGCACATCGCCCAGTCGCAGGTCGGCCCCGGCGGCTCCGCTCCGCGCGTGTTCGGCGGGCTGCTGCGCCCACCCTGGCCGCCCGCTCGGTCACGGCAGACATCGGCCAACCACTGGATGCGCCGGCTAAAGGCCGGGCGCGCCGGGAGCGGCTGCCGGAGCGTGGATTCGACCTCTGCGCCAAGCAGCAGGGCGGTGGCGCAGGCCTGCGCGCAGGTTTCCCCGTGCCGCGTGATCCGGTCCTGCGTTCCGGCCGGCGCGAGGCGCCCGCGCAGCGTCCAGCGCAGGATGCCGCGCGCCACCGAAACGGCGCCCGCGAGCCGGGCAAGCGCCTCATGCGCTGCGGACGACCGCGCGACGGCTTGCCGGATCAGACCGGGGTCGCGCTGCGCGACGGCATCCGCGGTTAGGTCCAGCCCGGCGGTGAGCGCGTCCAGCACGTCCTGCGAGGCCCGTGCCACGAGGCGGGCGGGGTTCGGGCTGAAAGGCATTTGGCTGGCGACAAGGCCCAGGGCGCCGCTGGCGGCCGCGTCGCTCAGCCGGCTCCACCCGCTCGCCGGCCTGGCCGCCAGCACCAGGATCGTGGAGATGCCGGCCTGGATCAGCATCACGGCGCTCAGCCCGAATGCCGCCCCCGGCATCGCCGCCGCGGTCACCGCCATGACCAGCGGCGCGTCGGCGGGCAGGCAGCAGCATCGAAGTCCTGCCAACCCCAAGCCCGATGACGATGCCGGCCAGCATGCCGACGGCCTGGCCGCCTCGGCTGGACACGCCGGGCGAGAGGCACACGATGGCAGCGCCTGCGGCGAAACTGGGCCGGGGATGACGCAGAAGCTGCTGCGCGGCGACCCACGCGAGGCCCGCCGCGCACGCGCTCAGCAGCACGCCCGGCCAGGAACGGCGGAGCTGCCGGACCGCGGCCCGCGACGCTTCGGCGCGACGCCGCGGCTTGGCGACGGCGGGCACCGCTCAACCAGCCCGACGCGGCGCGGAAAGCGGGCCGCCGGGGCCGCGCGTCACCGACCGCCCCGGGCCGTCGTGCGCCGCGCGACCAGGCGGGCCGGAACCGTTTCGAGCACGCCCCGGCGCGCCTCCTCCGCGGCGTCGCCGTCGAGGATCAATTTCAGGGTCCGGCGGATCATCTCCGGCACGTTCTGGTCGAAGCTCGACAGCTGGTAAGGCTCCCAGGCGTCCATCCCGATGTTGTCGTGGCCCAGGACCAGCACGTCGTCGGGCGACCGGACGCCGGCGCGGCGAAGGCCGTCCAGGAGGCCAAGGGCTGCCAGGTCATTGGCGCAGGCCACGGCGTCCGGCCGAGGGTCGGCCTTGGTGATGCGGAGGGCGGCAGCCAAGCCACTCTCGTAAGAATAGTCGCCAGACAGCAGGAGCGGCGCGCCCATGCGCAGCGTCCGCAGCCGGCGCGCGAACCCTGTTCGGCGGTCCTTGGCCGCGGGGCTGCCCGGCGGGCCGCCCACGAAGGCGAAGCGGCGCCCACCGGCCTGGTGGAGGTGGTCGGCGGCCTCCGCACCCGCGGCCAGGTTGTCGAGCGACACGGACGAGACCCATTCGGCGCGGATACGCCCGTTGAAGCAGACGACCGGGATGCGCAGCGCCGAAAGCGCGCGGGCCGTGTCCGGCGACAGCACGGCCAGCGCGCTGACCAAGGCATCGACCCGGTAGCCCGCGATCCGGTCGAGCACCGCGTCCAGCGCATGGTCGCTGGCGATCTGGATCAGCACGACCTGCTGGCCCGCATCCTGCAGCGCCGCGGTGAACTGCTCCAGCACGGAGGCGTAGAACGGGTTGGTCACGGCGCCGACCGCAACGGCGACGAGGCGCGAGCGGTTGGACATCAGCGCCTGCGGCAGGAAGTTCGGCCGGTAGCCCAGCGACCGGGCCGCCGCCAGCACCTTCTCGCGCGTCAGACCGGACACGCTGGCGCCCTCTGTGAACGTGCGCGACACGGCCGATTGCGACACGCCGGCCAGCCGGGCCACATCGGTCGAGGACACGTAGCGCTTCTCGCTCAAAGTCTTGTTCCCCTTCGTTTTCTCCCGTTCCTGTGGTTATCCGTCGTGCTGCATAGCCTTGCAAGCGTGGCCGCGGCTCTTCACGTGCCGGGCGAAAGGCACCGCAACCGGAGACGAGAATGGGCATCCTGTCGGCTTTGGGGGTCACGTCGGACAAGAAGGTCCGCTACGCGGTCGTGGGATTGGGTGACATCTCGCAAGAAGCGATGCTGCCCGGCGTCAAGCACACCGGCAACTCCGAGGTGGTCGCGTTCGTGACCGGCGACGCCGAGAAGGCCCGCCTGGTCGGCGAGCAGTATGGCGTGACCGACAGCTACGGTTACGGCGCGTTCGAGGAGATGCTCCGCTCGGGCACCGTGGATGCGATCTACCTGGCCACGCCGAACTGGCGCCACGCCGAGTTCGCAATCCTTGCCCTGAGGGCGGGCGTCCACGTGCTGGTCGAGAAGCCGCTGGAGGTGTCCACCGCCAAGGCCCGGGAGATCCTGGACGCCCAGAAGGCGTCATCGGCCAAGCTGATGGTGGCCTACCGGCTGCATTTCGAGCCTGCGACGCTGTCCACCATCGACACGGTTCGAAGCGGCGGCCTCGGCGACGTCACCCTGTTCACGTCCACCTTCGGGCAGATGGTGTCCCCGGACAACCACCGCGCAGCACGGCGACCTGGCCGGCCTCGTGCTCGACATGGGCCCGTATCCCGTCAACGCCGCGCGCTACGTCTTCGGCGCCGAGCCGGACGAGGTCGTGTCGGCGGTCGGAACCCGGCATCCCGAGGCCGGCCTGGGAGACTTCGACGACACGGTGGCCGTCACGCTGCGCTTCCCCGGCAACCGTCTGGCGCAGTTCGTGATCTCATATTACGCCAACGCCCTTGATGCCTTTTTCGCCGTTGGCACGAAGGGCAGCGTGTACCTGAACCCGGCGTACATGCACGGCCAGCCCCTGGAGCAGACGGTCACGGTCGGCGAGAAAAAAGCCACAAGAGCTTCAAGAACACCGACCACTTCGGCGGCGAGATGAAACACTTCTCCGATTGCATCCTGAACGGCCGGGCTCCTGAGCCTGATGGAGAGGAAGGATACGCGGATGTTCGCGTGCTGGAAGGCATCCTCCGCGCGCTCAAGAGCGGGAAGGCGGAAACGCTTGAGCCGTTCACGCGGACCAAGCGGACCGACGCATCCCGCCAGGAAGAAAGGCTTTCGGCCCAGAAGTCGCCCGAGCTTGTGAACACGTCCAACCCGGGCAAGGGCAAGGACAAGGTCCCGAAGAACTGAACGGCGTTGCCACGGCACGGCCGGGACGCCCGTCCCACCACCGGCCGTGGCAACCGCCTGCCGCGCACAGCGACGCTGCTTGGGCGCATAGGAGTGGTCTTCCCTGCAGCCTTGGCAGGCTGCGGATGACAAGCGGCGGGTCATCGGGTCCGCGAAGCGCAGGCCGTCACCCGCATATGACAACTCCGGCCAACGTCGAAACGCCTGGGCTGCGCTGCTGACCGGAAGCCGATGCTTTGCCCGACAAAGGAGCGCGACAATGGGCGACACCCCAACCCCGCCATTCGGCAAGCAGCACCAACCGGAGGTGCCCGGCCGCACGAACCCGACGGCGCCGAAGCCGGACCACGGTGAGCAAAGCTATAAAGGCTCTGGCCGCCTTGCCGGCGAAGTTGCCGTTGGAATGCTGCTCGGCTATGCCCGCGTATCCAAGGGTGGCGAGCAGAACAACGCCTTGCAGGCCGAGGCGCTACGGATGGCCGGGTGCCGGCGGCTGTTCGAGGAAGCCACATCGGGCGCTGGGATCGGCCGGAGCTGCACCGCATGCTGGACCAGTTTCGCGGGGGCGACACGGTCGTGGTCTGGAAGCTCGCCCGCCTGTCCCGCTCGCTCAAGGACGTGCTGCACATCATGGAGACAATCGCCGACGCGGGCGCCGGCTTCCGCTCGCTCACCGAGAAGATCGACACCACGACACCCGCCGGCCGCATGATGATGCTGCCCGGAGTGCCAAGCCTCGTCGGGCGGTGCGGGTTGGTCTGCAGGAACACCGCCATGTGGCACGCCTGCAGGCCCTCGGCGCGCAGCTTCTCCCCAGCCCGGGTGGCATGGGCTGCGACCGCCTCGCGCATCTCCTGCCAGGTGGTCACAGGATGGCCGAAGGAGCGCGTGACGGCGATGCCCTTGCGGGTGGCGGCCAGGGCGGGCGGGATGCAGGACACGCCGCGCAGCTCCGCCTGCACCCTGGCGCCGACCACGGTGAGCAGGTCGCGCACCAGGCGGGCACCCATCGTCACGAAGTCGGCGACGGTGACGATGCCGAGCCGCTGCAGCTTGTCGACAATGCGCCCGCCGATGCCCCAGACCTCGGCCACCGGCAGCCGGGCGTAGTAGCTGGCGCGCACCTCCGGGTCGGTCAGGTCGCACAGTCCTTGCGTCGGGCTGGGACTTGGCGAGCGCATTTGCTGCCTTTCTCGCGCGCCAGGCCGATCAGGATCGGGATGAAGCCCCGACTGGGAGGCCGTAGCCCGCTTCGTCGTTGGCGCCTTCCGGATCGATGCCGCGCGCGGGGGCAGATGCTGAGGTGGCGCCGCTGGTCGCCGAACTCTGTCAGTCGAGCGCCGGGTTTGCGTCCATGTGGCGCGACAGCGACGTGCAGACGTACGGCGACGGGGTGAAGCTCCTGCGCCATCCCCAGCTCGGACCGATCGCGCTGGAGTGCTCTGCCTTTGCGGTCGATGCCCGGCCAGACCTAAGCCTGATCGTCTGCAATCCGGCTACGTTGGCCGACCGGAAGCTCATCGAGTCTCTGGTCGAAGAAGAACCAACTCTTGCCGCGGAGTGAGTTCAGGGCCTCCTCCGGTCTCGACGTCGTAAGCGTCCCCGGTCCGTTCTGCGCGCATGTCCGTTTTGCCGGGTCGCAGGCCTGAGAGCGGACAGGCTGCTTTCGTGAAGAGTTTTGTACGCCCACGGCGTCCGAAACTCTCCGAAGAACGAACCCGCGGGCCGCTGGTGCTCGGTATGGGGATTTAAGCTTTGGGCGACGTTGGAGGTGGCCGGGTCGAAGGCCGGATCGGGTTCCCGACCGGGCGTGTGGGCGTGATCCGGTGTTGCTGAAAAGCCAAGTGGCAAGGTCTCGGCGGGCGAATGGCCCGATCGCTGTCGGGAAGGGGCCGCAGGACAGGACGGAGCGGGTGTTGCCGCCGGGCATCACCGCCCGCGCCCGCTCGCGCAGCGCCTGGCTGCGCGGCCGTCGCGCGGCGTAGGCGGCCCGGGCCTCGGCGACCGAGCTTGCGATGTCGCTGTTCGTCCACACCGGCCTGCCGTCACGGCCCGGCGCCCTCTCGTCCGACATCTCGTGCTCGAAAGACAAGGACATCCGATCCTCCTGACCGCAGTGCCGGCGCCGTGCCCACGCATCGATGAGACAAGCGTTGCATCCACGCTCCCTCCAACGCAACGTCTGCACCATGCCTGACCCAGCGCCTGTTCTCACACCCCCGTTGGACCTGTTGCGCCGCGCGCTGCCCGAATTGCCGCCCCGGCTACGCGGGACCACGGCGCGGCTGGCCAGCCGCCAACAGCTTCTCCCCATTCCGGAACCTGCGCCATGACCCAGCCCAGCCGCGTCCTGCACCGCCCCCTGCGCGGCGCGGCGCCGCCCGTGGCCGTCGGCGGCCAGGGTGCCTGGCTGCACGTGGCGGACGGCATGCGGGTGCTGGACGCCTCCGGCGGCGGCGCCGTGAGCTGCCTGGGGCACGGCCACCCCCGCGTGGTGGACGCCATCCAGCGCCAGTCCGCCGCCCTGGCGGCCAGCGGCAACCTGGGACGGCGGGAACCGTATGCGCCCCTGCTGTCCCAAGCCTTCAGCCATGTCAGCCCCGCATTCGCCTACCGCGGGCAGCGCGATGGCGAGACGGAGGCGGACTACGCCGCCCGCCTGGCCGCGGAGCTGGAAGCGGAGTTCCAGCGCCTCGGCCCCGAGACCGTCGCCGCCTTCGTGGCGGAGCCGGTGGTCGGCGCCACCGCCGGCTGCGTCCCGGCCCCCGCCTGGGAGCAGGAAGGCGCGGCGCCGGACATCCAGACGGTCGCGAAAGGCCTGGGCGGCGGCTACCAGCCCATCGGCGCCGTGCTGGCCAGCGGGCGGGTGGTGGATGCCCTGCGCGACGGCTCCAGCGGTTTCCTGCACGGCCACACCTACCTGGCACACCCGGTCGCCTGCGCGGCGGCGCTGGCGATGCAGCAGGCGATCCAAGGCGACGGGCTGCTGCGGGACCGCTTCGGCAACCACCGCCAGGTCGGCGACATCCGCAGGCGCGGCCTGTTCATGGCGCTGGAACTGGTCGCGGACCGGCCGGACAAGACGCCCTTCGACCCCGTGCGCAAGCTGGACCTCCGCATCAAGGAGGCCGCCCTCGCCCGCGGCCTGGCCTGCTATCCCGGCGGCGGCGCCGTGGACGGCGTGCGCGGCCGCCATGTTTTGCTGGCGCCGCCCTACATCTCCAGTCCTGACGAGATCGAGATGGTCGTGGACCGCCTGGGCGCCGCGGTTGACGACGCGCTGGCCGGGCTGCCGTCGTGACCCTGGCCGTCGTGACGGCCGATCCCGTCACCGTGGCTGTGCTGCAAAGCCGGCTCAATGCCATTGCCGAGGAAATGGGCGAGGCGATGCTCCGCACCTCCTACTCGCAGATCCTCAACTCCTCCCGCGACTTCTCCATCGCGGTCGTGGATGCCGGGTGCCGCCTGGTGGCGCAGGCGGACCACATCCCCGTGCACGTGGGCGCGATGCCCTGGGCGGCGCGGGCCGTGGCGGCGGCATTCCCCGACCCGGCGCCGGGCGACCTGTTCCTGCTGAACGACCCCTACCACGGCGGCAGCCACCTGCCGGACCTGACGGCGCTGGCGCCGGCCTTCGACGCGGGGGGCGCGCTGCAGTTCTGGTCGGTCGTACGCGGGCACCAGAGCGACATCGGCGGCTCCACCCACGGCGGCTACAACCCGGCGGCCACCGACATCTGGCAGGAAGGCCTGCGCGTGCCGCCGATCCGGCTGACGGAGGGCGGCGCGGTGCGGGACGACTTGGTCGGGATGCTGGCCGCCAACACCCGCAACCCCCGCGACTTCCGCGGGGACCTCGCGGCCATGCTGGGCGCGGCGCGGCTGGGCACCGCGCGGCTGGCCGCCGTGCTGGAGGCCGTCGGCCCCGACGTGCTGCGCGCCGCCGTGGACGCCATGCTGAATGCCGCCGAGCGCCACGCCCGCAAGGTCGTGGCGGATTGGCAGGACGGCGCCTATGACGGCGTGGCGCTGCTGGACGATGACGGGCACGGGGCGGAGGACATCGCCATCCGCGCCCGCGTGACGGTGGCCGGCAGCGATGTCACGGTGGACCTGACCGGGTCGGACCCGCAGGTGGCGGGCTTCGTCAACTCGTCCCACGCCAACATGCAGTCCGCCGTGGCCATGGCCTTTGCCTTTCTGCTGGACCCCGGCTGTGCCCGCAACGACGGCGCGTTCCGACCGCTGCGGGTGGTCGCGCGGGAGGGCACGGTCGTTTGGGCGCGGGAGGGCGCGCCGGTCACGCTCTGCACCAGCCATTGCTCCAACGAGATCGTGGAGGCGGTCATCGACGCCCTGTCCGCCGCCTGCCCGGACCGGGCGATGGGCGGCTGGGGCCGGCGGTTCCGCCTGGCGCTGACCGGCCGGGACCCGCGCAGCGGGCGGCGCTTCATCTGGCACCTGTTCCACGCCCGGCCCGGCGGCGGCGCGTCCTCCGCCGGGCCGGGCTGGGCGGCGGCGGGGGAGTGGCATTCGGTCGGCGGCATCAAGTTCGGCAGCGTCGAGGTGACGGAGGCCCGGTTCCCCCTGGTGCTGGAGCAGCACGAGTTCCGGGAGGACGCGGGCGGCGCGGGCC
>CAXUJE010000171.1:10493-11118 GCA_964251035.1 uncultured Acetobacteraceae bacterium | reverse complement strand
GGGCCTGCGCCCCTCAAAGACGGAGCACCCGATGTTCTACGCCACCGCCCACGGCCACGGCCTGCCGCACGACCCGGTGAAGGCGCTGATCGCCCCCCGGCCCATCGGCTGGATCTGCGCCATGAGCGCCGCCGGCGAAACCAACCTCGCCCCTTACTCCTTCTTCAACCAGGTGTCCGACCGGCCGCACATGGTCATGTTCTCCTCGGCCGGGCGCAAGGACGCCTTCAGCTTCGTCGAGGAGACCGGCGAGTTCACCTGCTCCATCGTGTCCTGGGAGCAGCGGGACGCGATGAACCGGACGTCTGCGCCGCTGCCGCGCGGGCAGAGCGAGTTCGGATACGCCGGGCTGCAGCCGGACCCCTCGGTGCTGGTCCGCCCGCCCCGGGTCCGCGGCGCCCCGGCGGCGCTGGAATGCCGGCTGGTCAAGACCCTGGAGCTTGAGCCGCTCGACGGGGGCGAGGCCGCCTACTTCATGGCCATCGGCCAGGTGGTCGGCGTCTACATCGACGACCGCGTCCTGCAGGACGGCACCGTGGACACGCTGCGCCTGCAGGTCATCAGCCGCGCCGGCTACCACGACTACTTCCTGGCCGACCACAAGTTCGCCCTGACGCGCCCCACT
>CAXUJE010000171.1:0-10483 GCA_964251035.1 uncultured Acetobacteraceae bacterium | reverse complement strand
GCATGAGGCCGGGGGCACGAGGTCGGGGGCACGAGGCCCGGGCGGCTTCCCATCCGGGCCTGCGCCGGCCATGCTGTCCGGCCCCCGGGCCGGCACCCGGGACCGTCCTGAACCACGCACCGGAGGCCGTCATGGCCGGCTCCATCACAGGCGACGCGCCCCGCTCCAAGGTCGCCACGGTGCTGCGGGTGACGAGCGGCAACTTCCTCGAGATGTTCGACTTCTTCCTGTTCGGGTTCTACGCGGCCTTTATCGGCCGCGCGTTCTTCCCGGCCGGCAGCGAGTTCGCCTCCTTGATGTTCGCCTTCACGACGTTCGGCGCCGGGTTCCTGATGCGCCCGCTCGGCGCCGTGCTGCTCGGCGCCTACGTGGACCGGGTCGGGCGGCGCCGGGGCTTGGTCGTCACGCTCTCCGTCATGGCGTGCGGCACGGTGCTGATCGCCTTCGTGCCGGGCTATGCGGCGATCGGCCTCTTGGCGCCGGCGCTGGTGCTGGCCGGCCGGCTGCTGCAGGGCTTCTCCGCCGGCGTCGAGCTGGGGGGCGTCTCCGTCTACCTTTCCGAGATGGCGCCGCCGGGCCGCCGCGGCTTCTTCGTGTCCTGGCAGTCCGGCAGCCAGCAGGTCGCCATCATGGCCGCCGCCGCCATCGGCTTCGCGGTGAACCGCTCCCTGTCGCCGGACGGCGTCGCGGCCTGGGGCTGGCGCGTCCCGTTCTTCGTCGGCTGCCTGATCGTCCCGTTCCTGTTCACCATCCGCCGCTCGCTGGAAGAGACGCCGGAGTTCCTGGCCCGCAAGCACCGGCCCTCATTGGGCGAGACCTTCGCCTCGCTCGGCCGCGACTGGCGGACCGTGGGCACCGGCATGCTGCTGGTGGCGACGACCACGGTCTCCTTCTACGCGATCACGGTCTACACCCCGACCTTCGGCAAGAGCGTGCTCAAGCTGTCCGACGCCGACAGCCTGGTCGTCACCTTCTGCGTCGGCCTGTCCAACTTCGTCTGGCTGCCGGTGATGGGGGCGCTGTCGGACCGGACCGGGCGGCGGCCCATCCTGCTGGTGTTCTCGGCGCTCATGCTGCTGACCGCCTACCCGGCGCTGGCCTGGCTGGTCGGCCACGCCTCGTTCGCCCACATGCTGGCCGTGCTGCTGTGGCTGTCGTTCCTGTATGGCGGCTACAACGGCGCCATGGTGGTGGCGCTGACGGAGATCGTGCCGCCGGGCGTGCGCACCGCCGGGTTCTCGCTCGCCTACTCGCTGGCCACCGCGCTGTTCGGCGGCTTCACGCCGCTGGTGTCCACCTGGCTGGTCGAGGCCACCGGCAACCGGGCGGCGCCGGCCTTCTGGATGGCGTTCGGCGGCGCGTGCGGCCTGCTGGCGACGCTGCTGGCCTACCGCAACAACAAGGCACAGGTCGCCACAGCCGAAGGCGTGTCGGCGTAAGTGGCCGCGATGCAGCGCCGGCCCTTCCTGCGCCGCGCCGCCCTTGTCTTCGCCTTGGCGCTGACTGGGGCGGCCAGGGCGGACGAAATCCGGGTGGTCAGCTCGGGCGGCTTCGCCGCCGCCTTCCGCGCGCTCGCCCCGGCGTTCGAGCGCGCGACCGGCCACACGCTCGTGACCGGCTGGGGACCCTCCATGGGAGAGACGCGGGACGCGGTGCCCGCCCGGCTGGCGAGGGGCGAGCCGATCGACGTGCTCATCATGGTCGGCGACGCGCTCGGCCCTTTGATCGAGAGGGGAACGGTGGCGGCGGACAGCCGGGCCGACCTCGCGCGCTCGGGCATCGGGGTCGTCGTGCGGGCCGGCGCTCCCAGGCCGGACATCGGCACCGCGGACGCGCTGCGGCGCGCTCTGCTCGCGGCCAAGTCCATCGCCTACTCGGACAGCGCCAGCGGGGTGTATATCGAGCGCGAGATGCTGCCCCGCCTCGGCATCGCCGAGCAGGTGGCGGGCCGGGCGCGCATGATCCCGGCCGAGCCGGTCGGCGCCGTCGTGGCGCGCGGCGACGCCGAGATCGGCTTCCAGCAGATCAGC
Organism: uncultured Acetobacteraceae bacterium; assembly: GCA_964251035.1. Lineage (GTDB taxonomy): Bacteria > Pseudomonadota > Alphaproteobacteria > Acetobacterales > Acetobacteraceae > CAHJXG01. Next base: position 8,453 of record CAXUJE010000171.1, on the reverse strand, counting down.
GAGCTGCGGCCCATCCCGGGCATCGACCTGGTCGGGCCGCTGCCGCCCGGGTTGCAGCGGGTCACGGTGTTCTCCGCCGGCGTGCTCGCCCGCAGCCGGGAGCCGGAAGCGGCGCGGGCGCTGGTCCGGTTCCTGGCGTCGCCCGCCGCGGCCGGGGCCATCGTGGACAGCGGGATGGAGCCGATGGGGAGCGCGGGCCGGTAGCCAGGACGTTCCCCTGGCGTCACTGGCCCAGCGTGATCCCCTCCCGCCGGTACACGGCTTTGATGATGTCGAGGATCAGCACCAGCTCCGCCGAGCGGTCCTCCCGCCGATGGCTCATGATGATCGGCGAGATGGCCCGCGCGTCGTCCAGCGCCCGGTAGGCCACGCCCTCCCGCTGCAGCCGCTCGACCGCCGCGGGCACCAGGCACACGCCCAGACCGGCGGCGACCAGGCCGAGCGCGGTCTGCATCTCCCGCACCTCCAGCAGCGAGGCGGGGCGCAGGCCGTGGTTGCGGTAGAGCGCGATGACCTGGTCGGCATAGCTGGGCCGCGGCGACTTCGGATAAACGATCAACGGGTCGTCCAAGAGGTCGGACAGCAGCAGCGGCCCGGCGCGCTCCAGCGCCCTGTGCCCGGCCGGCAGGGCGGCGACCATGGTCTCGTTGCGCAGCAGCCGCCGGGTGATGGACGGGTCGTCGAACGGGATGCGGCCGAAGCCCACGTCGATGCGGCCCTCCTTCAGCGCGGCGACCTGCTCGATGCTCGTCAGCTCAAGCACGGTGAGCTCGGTCCCCGGCCGGGCGGCGCGGAAGTCGCGCAGCACCTTGGGCAGATGGCCGTACAGCGTCGAGGCGACGAAGCCGATGCTGAACCGGCCGTGCCGCGCCTCCGTCAGTCGGCGGGCGATGCCGCGCATCTCGGCGACCCGGTCCAGGATCTGCGCCGCCTGCTCGAACAGCACGCGGCCCGGCTCGGTCAGGCGCGCCGGGCGGCTGCCGCGTTCGATCAGCAGCACGCCCAGCTCGGCCTCCAACTGCTGGAGCTGCCGGCTGAGCGGCGGCTGCGCGATGCGGAGCCGGGCGGCGGCGCGGGTGAAGCTCTGCTCCTCGGCGACGGCGACGAAGGTGCGGAGATGGCGAAGGTCCACGGGCGGGGTTTCCTGGCAGGCCGGCGCGCCTCCATACCGCAGGGGTATAGCACCGGACCCACTCAGTCTTGGACTCTTTCCGCCGGGCCGGCCTATCGTGAGCCATTCCGACAAGGCGCTTGTCGGGACGGCACGGGCGGCAAGACCCGGCACCATGGAGGGAAACGCATGCTCGACGCCATCCAGACGACGCTCGGCAACGCGGTGATGGACGACGCCGCGGCCGGGCTGTTCCGCTGCAAGCGCAACATCTTCACCGATCCGGAATTGTTCGATCTCGAGATGAGACACATCTTCGAAGGCAACTGGATCTACATGGCGCATGAAAGCCAGATCCCGAACAAGAACGACTACTTCACGACGTTCATGGGCCGCCAGCCGGTGTTCATCGCCCGCAACCGCCAGGGCGAGCTCCACGCCTTCATCAACGCATGCAGCCACCGTGGCGCCATGCTGTGCCGGCACAAGAAGGGCAACAAGGCCGCCTACACCTGCCCGTTCCACGGCTGGACGTTCAGCAACTCCGGCAAGCTGCTCAAAGTGAAGGACGCCGACGGCGCCGGGTATCCCGAGCAGTTCAACCGCGACGGCTCGCACGACCTGACCCGGGTGCCGCGGTTCGAGGCGTATCGCGGCTTCCTGTTCGGCAGCCTGAACCCGGACGTGGTGCCGCTGCGCGAGCACCTGGGAGAGGCGGCGAAGATCATCGACATGATCGTGGACCAGTCGCCCGAGGGGCTGGAGGTGGTGCGCGGCACGTCGAGCTACGTATACGACGGCAATTGGAAGCTGCAGACGGAGAACGGCGCCGACGGCTACCACGTCAGCGCCGTGCACTGGAACTACGCCGCCACCACCAACCGGCGGAAGACCGCCGCGGTCGCAGACGCGGTGCGGGCCATGGACGCGACGAGCTGGGCCAAGCAGGGCGGCGGCTTCTACTCCTTCGAGCACGGCCATCTGCTGCTGTGGACCAAGTGGTCCAACCCGGAGGACCGACCGCTGTTCGAGAAACGGGAGCAGTTGATCGCCGAGTTCGGCCAAGCGCGGGCCGACTGGATGATCGGCAACTCGCGGAATTTGTGCCTCTACCCGAACGTGTACCTGATGGACCAGTTCAGCTCGCAGATCCGCACCTACCGCCCGCTCGCGGTGGATAAGACGGAGGTCACGATCTACTGCATCGCGCCGAAGGGGGAGAGCGACGCCGCCCGCACCCAGCGCATCCGGCAGTACGAGGACTTCTTCAACGCGAGCGGCATGGCGACGCCCGACGATTTGGAGGAGTTCCGCGCCTGCCAGATCGGCTATATGGGATCGGCCGCGCAATGGAACGACCTGTGCCGGGGCGCGGCGCACTGGGTGTCGGGCGCGGACGACGCCGCCCGCGCGATTGGGTTGGAACCGCTGCTGAGCGGCGCCAAGACCGAGGATGAGGGGCTGTTCGCCGTGCAGCACCGTTACTGGATGGAGACGATGCAGCGGTCGCTTGCAAAAGATCGGGTGTCGTTGGCCTGAGCGGCGGGGAAGCGGGCCGTGGCGATGACTATCGAGGACGTGCGGCAGTTCCTGTATCGCGAGGCGCGGTACCTGGACGACAAGGATTGGGACGGCTGGCTCGCGCTCTACGCGCCGGACGTGCAGTTCTGGATGCCCGCCTGGGACGACGACGACAAGCTGGTCAGCGACCCGGCGCGCGAGGTGTCCTTGATCTACTACGCGCACAAGGGCGGGCTGGAGGACCGGGTGTTCCGCATCCGCACCGAACGCTCCAGCGCCACCAGCCTGCCGGAGCCGCGCACGTCGCACAACATCAGCAACGTCGAGATCACGGAGCAGGACGACGCCGCCTGCAAGCTGCGCTTCAACTGGCTGACGCTGAACTTCCGCTACAAGACCACCGACACCTACTTCGGCACGTCGTACTACACGCTCGATACGTCCGGCGCGTCGCCGCTCATCGCCGACAAGCGGGTCGTGCTGAAAAACGACTACATCCACCACGTCATCGACGTTTACCATATCTAGGTCAGAGGGCAGCATGGGCCACATGGTCGCGCTCAACTTCGAGGACGGCGTCACCCGCTTCGTCGACTGCGTGGGCAACGAGACCGTCGCCGACGCCTCATACCGGGTCGGCATCAACATCCCGCTCGACTGCCGGGACGGCGCCTGCGGCACCTGCAAGGCGTTCGTCGAGTCCGGCGCCTTTGATGGCGGCGACTACATCGAGGACGCGCTGACCGAGGACGAGGCGGCGCAGGGCTACGGCCTCGCCTGCCAGATGCGGCCCCGGTCGGACCTCGTGCTGCGCGTCGCGGCATCGTCCGACGCCTGCAAGACCCAGCCCGCCGCCCACAGCGCGGAGATCGCCAGCCTCGCCCGGCTGTCGGACACCACGACGGCGTTTTCGGTGCGCGTCGCGTCCGGGCCGCTCGCCTTCCTGCCGGGCCAGTACGTCAACATCGAGGTGCCCGGCAGCGGGCAGCGCCGCTCCTACTCTTTCAGCTCGGCGCCGGGCGCTGCGGAGGCTGGGTTCCTTGTGCGCCACATTCCCGGCGGGCTGATGACCCGCTTCCTTGAACAAGCGCAGCCCGGCGCCGCGCTGAGCTTCACCGGCCCGGTCGGCAGCTTCTACCTGCGCGACGTGCGGCGGCCCGTGCTGATGCTGGCCGGCGGCACCGGGCTGGCGCCGTTCCTGTCCATGCTGGAACGCCTGGCGGACGCCGGCACGGCGCACCCCGTCCACTTGGTCTACGGCGTGACGCACGACGCCGACCTGGTGCTGGTGGACCGGCTTGAGGCCATCGCTGCGCGGCTGCCCAACTTCACCTTCACGACCTGCGTCGCCGACGCCGCGAGCAGCCATCCGCGCAAGGGCTTTGTCACGGAGCACCTCGATCCCGGCCACCTGAATGCTGGTGACATCGACGCCTACCTGTGCGGCCCTCCCGCCATGGTCGAGGCGGTGCGCGGCCACTTTGCCGGGCAGGGCGTCACCCCCGCCAGCTTCCACTTCGAGAAGTTCTCGCCGAGCGGCGTGGTGACGGGCGCCGCGTGACGGACGGGACCACTTGGCCCGGCCGGTTCAAAGGCAAGGCCGCCGTCGTGACCGGCGCCGCCCAGGGCATCGGGCGCGACGTGGCGCTGCGCCTGGCGCGCGAAGGCGCCCGCGTGGTGCTGGCCGACCGGTCGGACCTGGTGCACGAGGCGGCGCAAGAGGCGGGCGACGCCCTCGCCGTGGTCGCGGACATGGAGCGCTACGCCGAGTGCTGCGCCCTGATGGCCGCCGCCTGCGACCGGTTCGGCGCCGTGGACATCCTGGTGAACAACGTCGGCGGCACGATCTGGGCCAAGCCGTTCGGCGAGTACGAGGAAGCGCAGATCGAGGCAGAAATCCGCCGCTCGCTGTTCCCGACGCTCTGGTGCTGCCACGCCGTGCTGCCGGCGATGCTGGAGCAGGGCGGCGGCGCCATCGTCAACGTGTCCTCCGTCGCAACGCGCGGGCTGAACCGGGTGCCGTATGCCGCGGCGAAGGGCGGGGTGAACGCGATGACCGCCGGGCTGGCCTGGGAGTATGCCGGGCAGGGCATCCGGGTGAACGCCGTCGCCCCCGGCGGCACCGACGCCCCGCCCCGCCGCATCCAGCGCAACGCCGCGGCGCCGACCGAGCAGGAGCAGGCCTGGTACCAGCAGGTCGTGGAGCAGACCACGGCATCGAGTTTCATGAAACGCTACGGCACGATGGGCGAGCAGACCGCCGCCATCCTGTTCCTCGCCTCCGACGAGGCGTCCTACATCACAGGCGTCACCCTGCCCGTGGCCGGGGGCGACCTGGGCTGACCAAGACCGCAAAGGGAGAAGCACCATGACCGTATCCGTCCTCGACGCCAGCCCGACCAAGGACCTGCTGGCCAAGCTCAGCGGCCTCGACGCGCCCGGCGGCAACGAGCGCGTGAAGCACCTCGTGCAGCGCGTCGTCTCCGACCTGTTCGAGACCATCGAGGAGTTCGACGTGACGCCCGCCGAGTTCTGGGCGGCGATGAGCTACCTGACCGAGGTCGGCCAGCGCAACGAGTACGGCCTTCTCGCGGCGGGCCTCGGGATCGAGCATTTCCTCGACCTCCGCTTCGACGCCAAGGAGCGGGAGGCCGGGCTGCAAGGCGGCACGCCGCGCACCATCGAGGGGCCGCTCTATCTGGCCGACGCGCCGCTGTCCCAGGGCGAGGCGCGGCTCGACGACGGCAGCGAGCAGGGCGAGGCGCTGCTCATGGAGGGCCAGGTCCGCGACGCCGAGGGCCAACCGATCCCCGGCGCCATCGTCGATGTGTGGCACGCCAACACGCTCGGCGGCTACTCGTTCTTCGACCCGAGCCAGAAGCCCTGGAACCTGCGCCGCCGCATCGAGACGGACGCGGAGGGGCGCTACCGCTTCCGCTCGATCCTGCCGTCCGGCTACGGCTGCCCGCCGGACGGGCCGACGCAGAAGCTGCTGGACCAGCTCGGCCGGCATGGGCGGCGCCCGGCGCACGTGCACTTCTTCGTCTCGGCGCCGGGCTACCGGCAGCTCACGACGCAGATCAACATCGCGGGCGACGAGTACCTGTATGACGACTTCGCTTTCGCGACGCGGGACGAGCTGATTCCCGCCATCCGCCGCCACGCCGACCCGGCGGACCCGAAGGCGGCCGAGCTGGGCGCGCCGTACTCGGAGATCACCTTCGACTTCACCCTGAACCGAGAGGTAGCCAGCCTGCCGGACACCGTCGTCGTGCGCGAACACGCAAAGGCGGCATAGGGCCGATGCAGGAGCTTGCCCGGGACCTGGCGATCGCAGCGATCACCAGCACGGTCGTCGATGTGCCCACGGTGCGGCGGCACAAGCTGTCCAACACCTCGGTCACGGCGCAGAGCTACGTCATCGTGCAGGTCCGCCTGGCGAACGGCGTGGAGGGCGTGGGGGAAGCCGCGACCCTCGGCGGCCCCCGCTGGAGCGAGGAAAGCGTCGAGGGCATCAAGGCCACCATCGACGCCTATCTCGCCCCGGCGCTGATCGGCCGCCGCGCCGACCTGATCGAGGCGGCGGGCGCGCAGATGGATGGGGCGGCGCAGCGCAACAACGCTGCCAAGGCCGCGCTGGAGACGGCGCTGTGGGACGCGCTCGGCCGCACGCTCGGCCTGCCGGTGACGGCGCTGCTGGGCGGCGCAGTTCGGGACCGGGTGCCGGTGCTGTGGACGCTCGCCTCCGGCGACCCGGCGCAGGAGGCCGAGGAGGCCGGGCGCAAGCTGGACGCCCGGCTGCACCGCACCTTCAAGGTCAAGGTCGGCGCGCAGGACCCCGCCGCCGACATGGCGCGCATGCGGCACTTGGCGCGGGCGCTGGAAGGCCGGGCCACGCTGATCGTGGACGCGAACCAGGCCTGGGACGAGGCGGTGTCCGCCCGCTGCCTGCCGCAACTGCACGAGATGGGCGTGCTGCTGGTCGAGCAGCCGGTGCCGGCCTGGAACCTCGGTGCCATGGCCCGGCTGCGCGCCCGGCCCGGCACCCCGCCGCTGCTCGCCGACGAGTGCGTGTTCACCGCGCACGACATGCTGGCGGTGGGCAGCGCCGGCGCGGCGGACGCCGTGTCGCTCAAGCTCGTGAAGCATGGCGGCCTGCTCGCGCTCAAGCGGGTGGCCGCGGTGGCGGAGGCGGCGGGGATCGCGCTGTATGGCGGCTGCCTGCTTGAAAGCTCGGTCGGCGCCGCGGCGCACCTGCAGGCGTTCGCGACGCTTCGGCACCTCGCCTGGGGCTGCGAGCACTTCGGGCCGCAGATCCTGGTGGGCGATCTCGTGGCCGAGCCGTTGCGCTTCGAGGATTTCCATGTCCACCTGCCGACCGGACCCGGCATCGGGGTCACGCTGGACCTGGACAAGCTCCGTGCCTACGCGCGCGAATAAGGACTGAACGATGCTGTATTGCGTGCACATGGACGTCCGGGTGCCGCCTGGCACGGACCCGGCCCTTCTCGACCGGCTCAAGGCGGAGGAGAAGGCGCGGTCCCAGGACTTGCAGCGCAGCGGCAAATGGCGGCACCTGTGGCGCGTCGCCGGGCGCTACGCCAACATCAGCGTGTTCGACGTGGCCAGCCATGACGAGCTGCACGCCATCCTGTCGGGCCTGCCGCTGTTCCCGTTCATGGAGATCAGCGTCACCCCGCTGAGCCAGCACCCCTCCGCCATCCACCAGGAGTGACCGCCGCCGGCCTGATGCCGCCGCTGTTCGTCGGCATCTGGGCAACCGGCTTCATCGTGGCGCGGCTGGTGGCGCCGCACGCCGATCCTCTGACCTTCGTGGCCTGCCGTTTCGTGCTCAGCGCCTTGGCGTTCGCGGGCATTGCGGCAATCGCCCGCGCCCAATGGCCCCGCGGCCTGCGTGGCTGGCGGGACGCGCTGGTGTCCGGCGTGCTGATGCAGGGCTGCTACCTTGGCGGCGTGTTCTGGTCGGTGCGGCATGGCCTGCCGGCCGGGATCACGGCGCTGGTCACCGGGCTGCAGCCGCTGCTGACGGCGCTGCTGGCGCTCCCGCTGCTGGGCGAGCGGGTGGGCTGGCGGCGCTGGGCCGGCATCATGCTCGGCTTCGCGGGCGCGCTGCTCGTGCTGGAGCCGCAGTTGCGCGCCGGATCTGGGGCCGCTCTCCCGGGCGGCACGCTGCTTCTGCCGCTGCTGGCATGTGGCGCAGGGACCGCGGCCATGACGTTCGGCACCATCTGGCAGAAGCGCACCGCGTCCACCGCGGACATCCGCACCAACGCGGCGGTGCAGTTCATCGGCGCGGCCCTGGTCATCGCCCCCATTGCCGCGCTGACCGAGTCCGGTCGGTTCGACGGCAGTTGGCAGGCGTGGGCCGGGCTGGCCTGGGCGGTGTGCGGGCTGTCGCTAGGCGCCACCTCGCTGCTGCTGGCGCTGATCCGGCGCGGCGCGGTGGCCGGGGTCGCGTCGCTGTTCTACCTGGTGCCGCCGGTCGTGGCCGTGCTGGCCTTCGCGCTGTTCGGCGAGCGGCTTTCGGCGCTGCAGGTCGCCGGCATGGCGGTCGCCGTCTCAGGGGTCGCGGTCGCCAGCCGGGCCTGATGCGGCGCGCGTCCGACCAATCCTCGGGATCGAGTGGCTGCGTCCCGGCTGCCGCATCCACAGAGCCCCAAGGCCGGGCCGCGCTTGATTGCGCATCGCTTCGCCGCTTGAGGAGCCAGCCCGCATGCCCGCCACGTGCCGCAGCCGCTGAACGCCACCTATTGCTGAACGCCACCTATTACAGCCAGCGTGCCAGCCGCGGCGACCTAGA
>CAXUJE010000170.1:0-11147 GCA_964251035.1 uncultured Acetobacteraceae bacterium | reverse complement strand
CTGCAATTCTGGAGCCTGGGACAGAGCGTCTTCTATGGCCTCAGCCTGGGATCGGTGCTGCTGCTGGCGGCGGCCGGGCTGGCGATCACCTTCGGCGTCATGGGCGTCATCAACATGGCGCACGGCGAGATGGTGATGATCGGCGCCTACGTGACCTTTGTGGTCCAGGAGGCGATCCGCGCCCATGTGCCCGGCCTGTTCGGCGCCAGCCTGTTCATCGCGGTGCCGCTCGCCTTCCTGGTGTCGGGCGGCCTCGGCGTCCTGATCGAGCGCGGCCTGATCCGCTTCCTGTATGGCCGTCCGCTGGAGACGCTGCTCGCCACCTTCGGCCTGTCGCTCGTCCTGCAGCAGGCGGTGCGGTCGATCTTCGGGCCGTCCAACCGGGAGGTCGGCACGCCCGCCTGGATGAGCGGCGCCGGGCGGATCGGGCAGTTGACGCTGACGTACAACCGGGTGGCGATCATCGTTTTCGCGCTGGCAGTGCTGCTCGGGCTGATGGCGGTGCTGCGCTTCACGCCGCTGGGCCTGCGCATGCGGGCGGTGACGCAGAACCGGCGCATGGCCGCCGCCATGGGCATCCGCACGGGCGGCATCGACGCGCTGACCTTCGGCCTCGGCTCCGGCGTCGCCGGCATGGCGGGGGTGGCGCTCAGCCAGATCGACAACGTCAGCCCCAACCTCGGCCAGGGCTACATCATCGACAGCTTCATGGTCGTGGTGTTCGGGGGCGTCGGCAACCTGTGGGGCACGGCGCTGGGGGCGCTGACGTTGGGCGTGGTCAACAAGTTCCTGGAGCCGGTGGCCGGTGCGGTGCTGGGCAAGATCGTGGTGCTGGTGCTGCTGATCCTGTTCATCCAGCGCCGCCCGCGCGGCATGTTCCCGTTGAAGGGCCGGGCGGTGGAGACGTGAGGGACCGGATCGCGACGCCTGCGACACTGCTGCTGGTCATGGGCGGCGCGCTGCTGCTGGCCGGGCTGAACCTGGGCACGACGCCCGGCAGCGCCCTGCATGTCCCAACCTACGTCGTGTCGCTGGTCGGCAAGTACCTGTGTTTCGCCATCCTGGCGCTGGCGGTCGATCTGGTTTGGGGTTTCGCGGGTATCCTGAGCCTGGGCCACGCCGCGTTCTTCGCGCTGGGCGGCTACGCGATGGGCATGTACCTCATGCTGCAGATCGCCGGGCGCGGGCAGTACGGCGCGGCGCTGCCGGATTTCATGGTGTTCCTGAACTGGCATTCGCTGCCGTGGTATTGGCACGGCTTCGGCCAGTTCCCGTTTGCGCTGCTGATGGCGATGCTGGCGCCGGGGCTGCTGGCGCTGGTGTTCGGCTGGCTCGCTTTCCGCAGCCGGGTGACGGGGGTGTACCTGTCCATCATCACCCAGGCGCTGACCTACGCGCTGCTGCTGGCGTTCTTCCGCAACGACATGGGGTTCGGCGGCAACAACGGGCTGACCGACTTCAAGGAGATCCTGGGCGCGCCGCTGTCCTCGGACGGCACGCGCTCCGGCTTGCTGCTGGTCACGGCGGCGCTGCTCTCCGCGCTGTATCTGCTCGCCCGCTGGCTCACCCGGTCGCGCTTCGGCAAGGTGCTGATCGCGGTGCGCGACAGCGAGAGCCGCACCCGCTTTCTCGGCTACCGGCCCGAAAGCTACAAGCTGGTAGTTTGGACGCTGTCTGCCGTGATGGCCGGGCTGGGCGGCGCGCTGTACGTGCCGCAGGTCGGCATCATCAACCCCGGCGAGTTCGCGCCCTCCAACTCCATCGAGGCGGTGATCTGGGTCGCGGTCGGCGGGCGCGGCACGCTGCACGGCGCGATCCTGGGCGCGGTGCTGGTCAACCTCGCCAAGACGTATTTCACCGGGCAACTGCCGGAGCTGTGGCTGTTCGCGCTGGGCGGGCTGTTCATCGCGGTGACGCTGTTCCTGCCACGCGGCCTCGTGGGCCTGCGGCCAGGCTCCCGGGTGCCGAAGCCGCCCGTGGTGTCCGAGGAAAGCGCGGTGCCCGAGGAGGCCGCACCTTGAGCATCATCGGGCCGGCCTCCGACACCCTGCTGTACCTCGACGGGGTGAGCGTCAGCTTCGACGGGTTCCGGGCGCTGAACAACCTGTCGCTCGTGCTGGCGCCGGGCGAGATGCGGGCGGTGATCGGGCCGAACGGCGCGGGCAAGACGACGATGATGGACGTCATCACCGGCAAGACCCGGCCCGACGCCGGGCGCGTCGTCTATGCCGCGGACACCGACCTCACCCGGCTCGACGAGCCCGCCATCGCCAGCCTCGGCATCGGGCGCAAGTTCCAGAAGCCCACGGTGTTCGAGCCGCACACGGTTTGGGACAACCTGCTGCTGGCGCTCTCGGGCGACCGCCGGCCCTGGTTCGCGCTCGGCGCGCGGCAGACCCGGGAGGAGCAGGCGCGCATCGAGGGCATCCTGGACACCACGCGCCTGCGCGAGCACCGTGGGCGCCGGGCGGGGGACCTCAGCCACGGGCAGAAGCAGTGGCTGGAGATCGGCATGCTCTTGGCGCAGGACCCGCGCCTTTTGCTGGTCGATGAACCCGTCGCCGGCATGACCGACGCGGAAACCAAGCAGACCGCCGAGCTGCTGCGCGAGATCAACCGCAGCCGCAGCGTCGTCGTGGTGGAGCACGACATGGCGTTCGTCCGGGCGCTGGATGTGAAGGTGACGGTGCTGCACGAGGGGTCGGTGCTGAGCGAGGGCAGCATCGACCACGTGAGCGAGGACCCAAGGGTGGTCGAGGTTTATCTTGGGCGTTGAGGCAGGGGGCGTTGAGGCAGGGGGCGTTGAGGCGGATGGCCGGCTGGTGGTGGAGGGCGTGGACCTGCATTACGGGGCGGCCATCGCGCTGCGCCGCGTGTCGATCGGCGTGCAGGCCGGCGCGGTCACCTGCCTGCTGGGCCGCAACGGCGTCGGCAAGACGAGCCTGCTCCGCGCCATCACCGGGGCGCACCCGGTGACGCGGGGGCGCATCCTTTGGGAAGGCGCCGACATCACGCGCCTGCCGACCTATGCGCGGGCGCAGCGCGGCATCGCCTGGGTGCCGCAGGGGCGCGACATCTTCCCGCTGCTGACGGTGCGGGAGAATTTGGAGACCGGGTTCGCCGTGCTGCCCCGGGCCAAGCGCCGGGTGGAAGATGAGATCTTCGAGCTGTTTCCCATCCTGCGCACCATGCTGCGCCGCCGGGGCGGCGACCTGTCAGGCGGGCAGCAGCAGCAGCTCGCCATTGCCCGGGCGTTGGTGATGCGGCCCCGGCTGCTGGTGCTGGACGAGCCGACGGAGGGCATCCAGCCGAGCATCATCAAGGACATCGGCCGGGTGATCGCGCTGCTGCGCAGCCGGGGCGGCATGGCGATCCTGCTGGTCGAGCAATACTACGACTTCGCGCGGGAGCTGGCGGACACGTTGGCGGTGATGGACCGCGGCGACATCGTGCTGAGCGGGGCGCCGGGCACGCTGGACGAGGCGGAGGTGCGGCGGCGCCTTTCGGTTTGAGGACAGGCCTTTTATCGACAATGTATGTACTCTAGGATTGGGAGCACCGCGCCGTGGAGGCATGATGAAAGTCATCGTGAGGAAATGGGGCAACAGTGCCTCGGTCCGCATTCCGGCCGCTGTGATGGAAGCCGCCCGTCTGCATCTGGATCAGCCGGTGGACGTGCGGGAGGAAACAGGCCGGATCGTCATAGAGCCGATCCGCGAAGCGGCCTATGACCTCGCGACGCTGGTCGCCGGGATCACCGATGAAAACCGGCACGAAGCGGTCGAGATGGGACCGCCGGTCGGCCAAGAGGTTTGGTGATGGTGGCCTATGTGCCAAAGGCTGGAGACATCATTTGGTTACAGTTCGACCCGCAGGCTGGGCATGAGCAGGCCGGGCATCGGCCCGCCGTGGTGCTCAGCCCGGCCAGCTACAACGGCCGTTCCAGCATGATGATCTGCTGCCCCACGACCACGCGCATTAAAGGCTACCCGTTCAAGGTGGCCACCGCCGGCAGCCCGCCAAGCGTGGCGCTGGCCGATCAGGTCAAGAGCCAGGACTGGGACGTACGCCGGGCCATGCGCAAAGGCCGGGTCAGCGCCGGCGAGCTGGCGGAAGTTCGCGCCAAGCTGCGGGCGCTGATCGGGTAATTCGCACCATGGACGCCCAGCCCGGCGTGCACCAGCGCGCGCAGGGCACGCTCCGCCTGTCGTTCAAGCGCCACGGCCCCGTCACCGTGCTGGACGGCCTACGCCAGGAGGGCTGCCTCAAGGCGCGCTTCCCACGCATGGAGCACGGCGCATGGGCCGGCGCCGTCACGCTCAACAGCTCCGGGGGCGTGGCCGGCGGCGACGCCCTGCACACCACGGTCACAGCCGGCCCCGGCACCCAGGCAACGGTCGCGTCGCAGGCGGCGGAGCGCTTCTACCGCGCCCTGCCCGGCACCGCGCCGGCCCGGGTTTCGGCCGTGCTGAGTGTGGCGCCGGGTGCCGCGCTGGAGTGGCTGCCGCAGGAAAGCATCCTGTTCGACCGCTGCGCCGTCCGGCGGCGGCTGTCGGTGGACCTGGCTGGGGACGCCTGGTTCCTGGGCGTGGAGCAGCTCGTGTTCGGACGCACGGCCATGGGCGAGACGGTGCACGACGCTTCCTTGCGCGACCGGATCGAGCTGCGCCGCGAGGGGCGCCTGTTGCTGCATGACGCGATCCGCTTCGACGGGCCGGCACAATCCCTGCTGGACCGCCGGGCCACGGGCGGCGCGGCGCGCGGGGTCGCGACCTTGATCCACGCGGCGCCGGATGCGGAAAGCAGGCTCGGTGCGCTGCGCGAGGCGCTGGCCGGCTGCGACGCCGGGGCGTCCGCCTGGGAGGGGCTGCTGGTTGCCCGCGTGGTGGCGCCAGATGGCGCGTGCCTCCGCGCTGCGGCCGTGGCAGGATTGATCGCGTTGCGCGCCGGACGCCCGCTGCCGCGCGTTTGGCTGTGCTGAGGACCGGAAATGCCCCTGACGCCCCCCGCCTCGATCCGCCGCTTGTCGCGGGACGAGATGGACCAGGCTGCCCTTGTGCACCGGGCGTCGTTCGACGAGCGGTTGCCACGGCTGGCCGGGCTGCATACGCCCTCGGAGGACCGCGCCTTCTACCGGGACCAGGTTTTCGCGCAGTGCGAGGTTTGGGGGCCGTGGATGGCGGGCTGATCGGCTTCATCGCGCTCTGTGAAGGATGGATCGACCAATTCTACGTGCTGCCGGCGCGGCAGCGCCAGGGTGTGGGCGAGGCGCTGCTGGACATCGCCAAAACCGCCTTCCCGGAGCTGCACCTATGGACCTTCCAGCGCAACGCGCCCGCGCGCCGCTTCTACGAAAAGCGGGGCTTCGTCGTGATGGAGCAAACCGACGGCCGCAGAAACGAGGAGCGCGAGCCGGATATCCTCTATCGCTGGCGGCGGCCCGCGTGCTGACATGCCGCGGTGGACGGAGGCAGGTTCCCTGGGCCAGCCTCGCCCCAACCCGAGTGCTTAAGGAACGCGGATGCACCTGACGCCCCGAGAAAAGGACAAGCTGCTGATCGCCATGGCGGCCAACGTCGCCCGGCGCCGGCTGGAGCGCGGGGTCAAGCTGAACCACCCGGAGGCCATCGCGCTGATCTCCGACTTCGTGGTGGAGGGCGCCCGCGACGGCCGCAGCGTCGCCGACCTGATGGAGGCGGGCGCCAGCGTCTTGACCCGCGACCAGGTGATGGAGGGCATCGCCGAGATGATCGCCGACATCCAGGTGGAGGCGACTTTCCCGGACGGCACCAAGCTCGTCACCGTGCACGAGCCGATACGATGATCCCCGGGGAAATCCTCACCGAGGACGGCGACATCGAGCTGAACGCCGGACTGCCGCGCACGGTGCTGACCGTCGCCAACACCGGCGACCGCCCGATCCAGGTCGGCAGCCACTACCACTTTGCCGAAACCAACGCGGCGCTGCGGTTCGACCGCGCGCAGGCCCGCGGCCAGCGGCTCGACATCGCCGCCGGCACCGCCGTGCGGTTCGAGCCGGGGCAAAGCCGCGACGTGACGCTCATCCCGTATCGCGGCGCCCGCATCGTGCAGGGCTTCCGCGGCGACATCATGGGGCCGCTATGACCCGCATTCCCCGCCGCGCCTATGCCGACATGTACGGCCCCACGGTCGGCGACCGCGTGCGCCTGGCCGACACCGACCTGTTCGCCGAGGTGGAGCGCGACCTCACCACCTACGGCGAAGAGGTGAAGTTCGGCGGCGGCAAGGTCATCCGCGACGGCATGGGCCAGTCCCAGGCGTCACAGGCGGAGGGCGCCGTCGACACCGTGATCACCAACGCGCTGATCCTCGACCACTGGGGCATCGTCAAGGCCGACGTGGCGATCACGGACGGCCGCATCCACGCCATCGGCAAGGCCGGCAACCCCGACGTGCAGCCCGGCGTCACCATCGTCATCGGCCCCGGCACCGAGGTCATCGCCGGCGAGGGCAAGATCCTCACCGCCGGCGGCATCGACAGCCACATCCACTTTATCTGCCCGCAGCAGGTCGAGGAGGCGCTGGCGTCCGGCATCACCACCCTGGTCGGCGGCGGCACTGGCCCCGCGACCGGCACCAGCGCCACCACCTGCACCCCCGGCCCCTGGCACCTGGCCCGCATGCTGCAGGCCGCCGAGGGCCTGCCGGTCAACCTCGCCTTCGCCGGCAAGGGCAACGCCTCCCGCCCGGCGGCGCTGGAAGAGATGATCCGCGCCGGGGCCAGCAGCCTCAAGCTGCACGAGGACTGGGGCACGACGCCCGCCAGCATCGACTGCGCGCTCTCGGCCGCCGACCGCTTCGACGTGCAGGTGATGATCCACACCGACACGCTGAACGAGAGCGGCTTCGTCGAGGACACCATCGCGGCGTTCAAGGGCCGCACCATCCACGCCTTCCACACGGAGGGCGCCGGCGGCGGCCACGCGCCCGACATCATCCGCGTCGCCGGGCTGCCCAACGTCCTGCCGTCCAGCACCAACCCGACGCGGCCCTACACCGCCAACACGCTGGACGAGCACCTCGACATGCTCATGGTCTGCCACCACCTCGACCCCGCCATCCCCGAGGACGTGGCCTTCGCCGAAAGCCGCATCCGGAAGGAGACCATCGCCGCCGAGGACATCCTGCACGACCTGGGCGCGCTCAGCATGATCTCGTCGGACAGCCAGGCGATGGGGCGCGTCGGCGAGGTGGCGGTCCGCACCTGGCAGACCGCGCACAAGATGAAGCAGCAGCGCGGTTCCCTGCCGGGCGACGGGCGGGCGGACAACGCGCGGATCAAGCGCTACATCGCCAAGTACACGGTCAACCCGGCCATCGCCCAGGGCCTGTCGCACGAGGTCGGCTCGGTCGAGCCGGGCAAGCTCGCGGACCTCGTGCTGTGGTCGCCGATGTTCTTCGGGGTGAAACCCGATTTGGTGCTCAAGGCCGGCACCATCGTCTGCGCGCCGATGGGCGACCCGAACGCCAGCATCCCGACGCCGCAGCCGGTGCACTACCGCCCGATGTTCGGGCAGTTCGGCGCGGCGCTGGCCGCAAGCTGCGTCACCTTCGTGTCGCAGGCGGCGCTGGACGACGGCATCGGCCAGCGCCTCGGCCTCACCCGGCGCCTTTCTGCGGTGCGCGACACCCGCGGGCAGATCGGCAAGCGCAGCATGGTCCGCAACGACGCGACGCCGGTGATCGAGGTCGATCCGGAAACCTACGAGGTGCGGGCGGACGGCGTGCTGCTGACCTGCGAGCCGGCGGTGGTGCTGCCGATGGCGCAGCGGTACTTCTTGTTTTGATCGGGGTCAGCATCTCACATGGCTGAAGCGGATGACGGCATCAGGAACAAGGCGCAGGCCGCACTGACCGAGGCGTTGGATTGGCTGTATGATCGGGTCATCGGATCTCAGGACGCTGCCACCGGAGTGCTGCGGTCAGATGCCGAGATCGACCGCCGCATCGCCTACTACTGCACCCTGGCTGGAACAGCCGGTTTCGTCACCAACGTCGGCGGCGCCTTGACGCTTCCCGTCACCCTGCCCGCGAATGTGCTGGGCGTCGCCGCGCTACAGTTGCGGCTGATCGCGGAGGTCGCGTCTGCGAGGGGCCACGATCTCCATGGGCCGGAAGCGCGCACCCTCGCGCTGGCCTGCCTCACCGGGAACGCCGCGCTCGATATCCTCAAGGAGGCCGGCGTCAAGGTAGGGCAAAGGGCAATCGGCCAAGTCGCCGTTTCCCTTGTCGCCCGGATCAACCAAGCCGTCGGGTCGCGGCTGCTGTCGAAGGCGGGAACTCAAGGCGTCGTCAACCTGACGAAGTTCGTGCCGGTCATGGGCGGCCTGGTGGGCGGCACGGTCGATGCCCTCAGCACCAAGGCGGTCGGCCAAATCGCGAAGCGCGTCTTCCAAGCCTTGCCAAGCGGCGAACCCGAGCGCAGCCCGGACGGCCAGGGTGATCCTGACCAGCCGCAGCTTCTGATATCGGCGAGCAAATGATTCGGTCGGCGCAGCTCCTTCCGGGCGGAACCTGGGACCCCGCGCGTGGCCGCGATCAGGTCTGGATCGACTTCGACCGCCGCCACCGCCGCCGCATCATGCTGCGCACCGCCGCCGGGCATGATCTCCTGCTGGACCTGCCGCAAGCCGCCCGCCTCCGCCACGGCGACGGCCTCCTGCTGGACGATGGCAGGATCGTCCTCGTGCAGGCCCAGCCGGAACCGCTGCTGGACATCCACGCCCACGACGCAGCCGCCCTGGTCCGCATCGCCTGGCACCTCGGCAACCGGCATCTGCCCGTGCAACTGTTTGGCATGCATCTCCGCATCCGGCGCGACCACGTGATCGCCGACATGGTGCTCGCCCTCGGCGGCCACGTCGCGGAGATCGAGGCGCCGTTCGATCCGGAGGGCGGCGCGTATGCGGGCGGCCACGCGCATTCCCACGACGGTGAGGACGGCCACACCCACTCGCATGACGACAGTGCCTAAGTTTGGATCACGGCCTCCAATCCAAAGCCGCCCTTCATAGCCATAGTTGGATCAGCCAAGATTGGCCGAAGGCGGTTCGGCAGCTTCAAGGAGGACGTCGCAACAAGCCGCCAGATCTTCCGCAAGGATTTATTCGGCATTACGTCCCGAGGAGTTCGGGCAAGAAGATGTCCTCGCAGGTCAGCCGCTGCTTCGTCAGCCCTTGTTCGTGATGGTAGCGCAGGACGGCATCGACCGCCTTGCGGTTGGCAGCCATGCCATAAGGCCACCAGTCCTCGCCGAGTAGGCTGCGATCCTCGTCAACAAGCTTGCTGAACCACGGCAGCATCGTCGCCATGTTGTTGAATGTCATGCCTTTCGTGTATTGCTCTGTCATGACCTGCTTCGCTTCACAGAAGCCGTCATAGACAGCCTTCACGATCTCCGGATGCTCCGTGGCAAGCTCCTTGCGGACCACAATTGTGTGCATGATCGGGAATATGCCTGTGCGCCGGAAATAGGCGCGCTCGGTCGCCTCGTAGTCTTCGAACAAACGGCCGACCCTGGGCGACTTCTCCAGCACGCACTTGGGCACGTCGGCCGAGATCAAGGCGTCGATCTCGCCTGTTTCCAGCATTTTGCCGAGATCGGAGCCTTTGGCTGCTGACGTTACCTCGACGCCCGCAGGGTAGGGCTGCGGAATGAAACCGACCGGCTCCATGGGGAAATCGATACCGCCGACGATCCAGCGGCACTGGTCGGGGGTCAGGCCATACTCATCCGACAGGATGCCTTTCGGCATCACGCCGGCGTCATGGCCATAGACGGCAAGTTCGCCGATGGTCTTGCCAGCGAGATCCTCCGGGCGCTTGATGCCGCTCGCCTTGTTGATGTAGATGGCCGAATGGCGGAAACAGCGGTTCGGAAACACCGGGATCGCGACGAATGGCGGATCTTCGAAGTCCATGGTGCGCAAGAAATACGTCATGCCGAGTTCGGACACGTCGAACGAACGCTGTCGAATCATCTGCTCAAAGATTTCGGTGACGATGCGCGAACTGTGAAAGCTGGCGTCCACCCCGTCGATCTTGACGCTGCCATCAGCCAGCGCGCGTGTCCGGTCATAGTTCCAGAAGGCGATACTGAGCTTCACCTTGTTCATGGGACAGACTCCTTTGCTGTAGCGTCAAGCTGTTCCTTTCAGGCCCAGCCTAGCGTGGCCGAGGCGTCTGAAACACTCCTTGCATGACCCCTGACCTTACCAAGCTCCTCACCTGGCTGTCTCCCGCCTTCCCGACCGGCGCCTACGCCTACTCCCACGGCCTGGAATGGGCGGTCGAGGCCGGTGACGTCCGCAACGAGATCGACCTGCTCGTCTGGCTGGGCGACGTGCTGCGCTTCGGATCGGGCCGCGCCGATGCCATCCTGCTCCGCCACGCCCATGCCGCCCGCGACCCGGAGGCGCTCGCCGCCATAGCCGAGCTTGCCGCCGCCGCGCAGCCCGGACGCGAGCGCCGGGCCGAGACGCTGGGCCAGGGTGACGCCTTCGCCATCGCCGCCGAGGTCTGGGGCGCCCCGCTGCTCGCGGCGTTGCGCGCGAGCGGCCAGCCGGTCGCCTACCCCGTCGCAGTCGGCGCCCTGGCCGCGGCGCATGGCGTGGCGGCCGACCCGGCGGCGCTCGCGTTCCTGCACGGCTTCGCCGCCAACCTGGTCAGCGCGGCGGTGCGGCTGGTGCCGCTGGGCCAGACTGCCGGGCTGCGCGTGCTGTCGGCGCTGGAAGCCACCGTGCATGACGTGGCGGAGGCGACCCGCGGCGCGGCGCTGGACGACCTGGGCGGCGCGTGCTTCCGTTCCGACATCGCCGCCATGCGCCACGAAACCCAGTACACGAGGCTGTTCCGCACATGACATCGCCCCACGGCCCCCTCCGCGTCGGCGTCGGCGGCCCCGTCGGCACCGGCAAGACCGCGCTGATGGACGCGCTGTGCAAGCGCTTCTCGCCCCGGTTCGACATCGCGGCGATCACCAACGACATCTATACCAAGGAGGACGCGGAGTTCCTGACCCGCGCCGGGTCGTTGGCGCCAGAGCGCATCCTGGGCATCGAGACCGGCGGCTGCCCGCACACCGCGATCCGCGAGGACGCCAGCAT
>CAXUJE010000169.1:4811-11156 GCA_964251035.1 uncultured Acetobacteraceae bacterium | reverse complement strand
GCGCTGCGGGCGCTGGGAGTGCGGCTGGCGCCCGGCGCCGTGCTGGCAGCGGACCAGTACGGCCCGCCCTCGCCCCCCATGATGCTGCCCGGGCGGCGGCGGGAGCACGCGGCGTCCCAGGCGCCCTCCTCGGCGCCGCGCGTGGCGGAGGGACCGTTCGCGGCGCTGGTGGCGTTCCGGCGCTGATAAAGGTGGGCGAAGAGGACAGGGTGTGGCAGCGCCTGGACAAATGGCTGTGGTGCGCGCGTTTCATGAAGGCGCGGGCCGACTGCGCGCGCCTCGTCGCAGGCGGCTCCGTGCGGATCAACCGCCAGGTCACGGACAAGCCGCATGCCCGGCTGCGGCCCGGCGACGTCCTGACCCTGCCGTTGCGGCAGCAGGTCCGGGTGGTCCGCGTGCTGTCGCTGGCCAGCCGGCGCGGCCCGGCGCCAGAGGCGCAGGCGCTCTATGAGGAGATCGCCGACGGGCCGTGACGCGCGGCCCAAATATGCCCCAGCACTTGCGCCTGGGCCGCTTGCGCCCGGGGTGAAAGGACCGCATATCGCCCCACTTAACGGCGGAACCCGGGGACAGCGGCGTTCCGGAAGTGGAAGGGGCTGGCGATGACCTACGTGGTCACCGAAAATTGCATCAAGTGCAAATACATGGATTGCGTCGAGGTGTGTCCGGTGGACTGCTTCTACGTCGGCGAGAACATGCTGATGATCCATCCCGACGAGTGCATCGACTGCGGCGTGTGCGAGCCTGAGTGCCCGGCGGAGGCCATCGTGCCGGACAGCGACGACCGCGCCGCTGCTTGGGCCGAGCGCAACCGCATCTACTCGCTGGAATGGCCGAACATCGTCCGCAAGGGCGAGCCGCCCGCGGACGCGGACGAATGGAAGGACAAGCCGGACAAGGAAGCCCTGTTCTCGCCGGAGCCTGGCAAGCCCTGACGGAGCCGTGCGGTGGGACGCGGCATCAGCCGCGGTGACGTTCTGTAAAAATTGTGTTATGCTTCGTTGGCCGGCGATAATCCGTGTTGAACATCGCTGGCCGATACCACGGGCGGTTCGCCGGTCGTTGCACAACCCGTTCAACAGGCGTCTGCAAGGTCCGCAGGCCAGGAGAGTCACAAGGTGCCCACCAAGCCCGCAGCAGCCCCCGTAGCAGCCAAGGAAGCGCCAGACAGGGTTGCTCTCATGCCTGGCGACGCAAGCCCAGCAGACGCTGCGGCGGACATGCCCGTGGGAGGCCCGGCCGAGGCGAAGCCGCAGCCGGATGCGGCCGAGCCGCCGTTCCGCTCGCCGCCCAAGATGCCCGGCCACATGCCGGGCATGCACGGCCGGCCGCAGATCGTCCCGCGCGCCATGGCGGCCAAGGAGGACTTCGCGGAGGGCGACTACGTCGTCTATCCGACCCACGGCGTGGGCAAGGTCGAGCGGATCGCGACAGAGGAGATCGCCGGCCATAAGCTCGAGCTGATCCACATCACGTTCGAGGAAAACCGCATGACGCTGCGGGTTCCAGTCGCCAAGGCGCGTACCGCCGGACTGCGCAAGTTGGCGACGCGGGAGATGTTCGACAAGGCGCTGGACTTGCTGAAAGGCCGGGCGCGGATCAAGCGCACGATGTGGTCCCGCCGGGCGCAGGAATACGAGCAGAAGATCAACTCCGGCGACCCGTTGCAGATCGCCGAGGTGGTGCGTGACCTGCACCGCAACGCCGGGCAGCCGGACCAGAGTTTCAGCGAGCGCCAGATCTATGAGGCTGCGTTGGATCGCCTGGCGGCGGAGATGGCCGCGCTGGACGGCACGGACAAGGCGACGGCGTCCCTGAAACTGGCCGAAAAACTCAAGGCGATCGTCAAGGGCGCGGCGGTTGAGGTCGACGCCGATGGCGCCGAGGTCGAGGCCGAAGTGGAGGTTGCCACGGAAGCGGAGTAGGCAGCGCTTCGCAACACGACGTGCTACCAACAGGAAAGGCCCGAGGGATCGCTCCCTCGGGCCTTTGTCGTAGATGGATTCAGTCAGCTATTGCTGTTACGGTTCCCAAAGAGCTGGAGCAGCAGCATGAACAGGTTGATGAAATTCAAATACAGGCTCAGAGCATCGAACACGCTGCGCTTGGCCGCAAGGTCCGTGCCTTCAGCATAGGCATACTGCACGTAGTCGTTCTTGATCCGCTGCGTATCGTAAGCGGTCAGGCCGACGAAGACCAGCACGCCGATGATGCTGATAGCAAACTGCAGCGCAGTGCTGCCGATGAACATGTTGACCAGCGACGCGATGATGATGCCGATCAAGCCCATGAACAGGAAGCTGCCCATCTTGGTCAGGTCAGACTTCGTGGTGTAGCCGTAGAGGCTCATGCCGCCGAAGGTCGCAGCCGAGACAAAGAACACCCGGGCAATGCTCGCGCCGCTGTAGATCAGGAAGATGTTCGCGATCGAGGCGCCCATGGCGGCTGCGAACGCCCAGAACAACGCCTGCGTCGCCGAGCGCGACAGCCGGTTCACGCCGAAGCTCAGCACCATGGTGAACACCAGCGGCGCGAAGATCGCGGCGTAGCCCAGGATAGTCGGCTGGATCACGACGCCGCGCGGCGTCGCCACCGGCTGATAGAACAGCGAGATCAGGCTCGTGTTCGCGATGGCATAGGCGACGATGCCGGTCAGCAGCAGGCCCGAGGACATCCAGTTGTAAACACGCAGCATGTATGCGCGCAGCCCGGCGTCGAGCACCGCGGTGTCTGCGGCCGCGCTGGGCGCGTAGGTTCGAGAGTCGGGGATAAAAGCCATAATCCTTTTCCTCATGTGGGCGTGACTGCCCGTGCCGCGTATGTTGGTTGAATCCAATTCCGGATCAAGCGAAATCGAGAGATCCGGATTCTGCGCCGCGCGCTACTCGTTTCTTAAAAAAGGCGCAGCCCGCGCGCGCAGCGCCGACGCCGTCCCGGCATAGCCGAAGCCCAGCATCAGCGCGACGCACCCCAGGATCGTCGCCGCCAGGATGCCCGGCAGGAACACCCAGTCCGCCCGCATCAGGAAACGCACGACGCCCCAACTGGCCAGCGTGCCCACCAGCGCCGCGATCAGCCCGGCCGCCGCCCCGATCAGCCCGAACTCCACCAGCCACGCCGCCCGGATCTGCCGCCGCGTGGCGCCGAGCGTCTTCAGCACCACCGCCTCCGCCATGCGCCGGCGCTGCCCGGCCGCCACGGCGCCCACCAGCACCAGCGCCCCGGACGCTAGCGTGACCGACCCCGTGGCCGCCAGCGCCGCCGCGATCTTGCCGACCAGCGCCGCCACCGCGCCCAGCACGTCCGCGACCCGGATGCCGGACACGTTCGGCAGCGCGTCCGTCACGGCCCGCAGCACCGCGCCCTCATCCGCAGCCGCCGCCCGGACCGTCGCGATGTGCGTGTGCGGCGCCCGCTCCAACAGGCCGGGCGAGGCGACCATGGTGAAGTTGATCGACAGCGACCGCCAGGCGATGTCCCTGAGGCTCGCGATGCGCAGGTCGATGTCGCGGCCCAGCACGTTGACCCGCAGCGTGTCACCCACGCCCACGCCCCAGCCCCGCGCCAGCCCGGCGTCGAACGACACCAGCGGCGGCCCCGCGTAGTCCGTCGGCCACCACTCGCCCGCGACCAGGCGCGACCCTTCCGGCACCGTCCGGCTGTAGGTCAGGCCGCGGTCGCCGCGCAGCGCCCATTGCGTCTCGGGCGTCGCATGCACCTGGTCCGCCGGCACGCCGTTCACCGCGACCAGCCGGGCGCGCAGGCTCGGCACCTCGGCGATGTCGCCGACACCGGGCTGGGCGTGGAGGACCTGCTGGAAGCGGGCGAGCTGGTCGTTTTGGATGTCGATGAAGTAGAAGGTCGGCGCGTTGGCCGGAAGCTGCTCCAAGACCTGGTTGCGGATGTTGCCCTGGATCAGCGCGACGGCGGCCAGGGTGGACAGGCCGAGGCCGAGCGACACCAGCATCAACGGCGTGGCGGCGCCGGGCCGGTGCAGGTTGGCGACGCCGAGCCGCGCCCAGGGCGCGGACAGCCGCGGCGCCCGGCGGGCCAAAGCCATCAGTACGCCCCCGCCGATGTGGAACAGCAGCAGGGTCGCCATGGCGCCGCCGCAGAACCACAGGGCGAACCCGCGCTCCGGCGACGCCGCCACCGTCAGCCCGACCAACGCCGCGACCAGCGCGCCCTGGGTCAGCAGCAGCCATGGCCGGGCACGCATCCGCACCGGCAGCAGCGCGTCCCGGAACAGCGCCGCCCCGGGGATCTGCGACGCCCGCGCCAACGGCCAGAGCGCGAACGCCCCGGCGGTCAGCAGCCCATACACCGCCGCCAAGGCCAGGGACCGCGGGTACAGCCCGGCCTGCGGCGGGATCGGCAGCGCGTCCCCGAACAGCTTCACGCCCACGACCGGCAGCACGGCGCCCACGGCGACGCCGATCAGCACGCCCACGGCGGACAGCGCCAGGACCTGGATCAGGAACGCCGTGAAGATCGTCCGGGTGGAGGCTCCCAGGCAGCGCAGCGTGGCGATGGTGCGCGCCCGCGCTTCCAGCCACGCCCGCACGCCGGTCGCAACCCCGATGCCGCCGACCAGCAGCGCCGTGAGGCCGACCAGCGTCATAAACAGGCTGGTCTGGTCGATGAAGCGGGCGACGCCCGGCGCGGCCTCCGACGCATTGCGGAGGCGCCAGCCCTGTTCCGGGAACGCGGCCCGCAGCGCCGCCGTGGTGGCCGCGGGGTCCGTCCCCGGCGGCAGCACGACGCGCAGGTCGTAGTTCAGCAGCGAACCCGGCTGCACCAGCTCGGTCGCCGGCAGCGCCGCCGTCCCGATCATCGCCCGCGGGCCGAGGATGGTGGGCGCCGCAACCCGGTCAGGCTCGGTCAGCAGGACGCCGCGCAGTTGCACGGTGCTGCGGCCCAGGCGCAGCAGCGCGCCGGGCTGCACGCCGAGACGGTCCAGCACGACCTGCTCCGCGACCAGGCCGGCCACGCCGTCCCGCTCGGAAAGCGCGTCCTGCAGCGTCCCGGTGGACACGACGGCGCCGCCGACCAACGGGTAGGCGCCGTCAACCGCCTTCAACTCGACCAATTGGCGCTCCCCGGACGTGCCGCCCTGGCCCGGGGCCACCAGCATCGAGCGCATCTGCACCACGTCCGAGACCTGGCCGCCCCGGGCGTGCAGCCAGTCGCGCAGCGTGTCCGGCAAGGGCTGCGCGCCCGATTGGATTTCGAGGTCGCCGCCCAGGATGCGCCGGCCCTCGGTCGCGAGGCCGCGTTCGATCCCCTCCCGCAGGCTGCCGACCGCGGCGATGGCGCCGACGCCGAGCGCCAGGCACGCCAGCACGATCCGCAGGCCGCGCACGCCGCCGCGCAGCTCCCGCCTGGCAAACCGCAGCGCGATCACGCGGGCACGCCCACGCGGCCATCGGCGATTCGGATGCGCCGGTCGCAGCGGTCGGCAAGCGCCGGGTCATGGGTGATCAGCAGCAGGGTGGTGCCGGCATCGGCCTGCATGCCGAACAGCAGGTCCATCACCGTGCGCCCGGTCGCCACGTCGAGGTTGCCGGTCGGCTCGTCCGCCAGCAGCAAGCGCGGCCCGGGCGCGAAGGCGCGGGCCCGCGCGACCCGCTGCTGCTCGCCCCCGGAAAGCTGGCCCGGCAGGTGCGTGAGGCGGTGCGACAGCCCGACTGAGGCCAGGCTCTGCGCCGCCCGCGCTTCCGCGTCCCTCACCCCGGCCAGCTCAAGCGGCACCGAGACATTCTCCAACGCCGTCATCGTCGGGATCAGGTGGAACGACTGGAACACGATGCCGATGGTGTCGCGGCGGAACCGGGCCAGCGCGTCCTCGTCGAGTCGCGTCAACTCCTGGCCTGCCACCTGCACGTGGCCCCCCGTCGCCCGCTCCAGCCCGGCCAGCACCATCAGCAGGCTGGTCTTGCCCGATCCCGACGGACCCACGAGGCCCACGGCCTCCCCCGCCTCGATGTCGAGATCGACGGCATGGCCCTCTCCGCCCAGAATGTTGACCGGCCCGGCCGCGGAGGGCACGGTCAGCCGCAGGTCCCGCACCCGCACCAGGGGCGCAGAGGCAGGGTGAGCCATCGATATGTCCATGATAGGCCCATATGGCGCGCGCCGTTGGCCGGCCAACATCGCGGCGCTGGCCATGCTGGCTTTTTTGGCGGCCAGCCCGGCGCAGGCCCGCACGACCCGTATCCTCGTGCTGGGCGACAGTTTGACGGCCGGCTACGGCCTGGCGCAGCCGGACGGGTTCCAGGCGGTGATGCAGGCGGCGCTGCGCGCCCGCGGGCTGGATGTGGCCCTGGTCGACGCCGCCGTGTCCGG
>CAXUJE010000169.1:0-4711 GCA_964251035.1 uncultured Acetobacteraceae bacterium | reverse complement strand
GGAGGTCGCGCGGCTGCTGCCGATGATGGAACGGCTGGTCGCCGCGGCCAATCAGGGGGCGTGATGCGGCTGTTCGTGGCGCTCGACCTGCCGCACTCGCTGCGGGAGCGGCTGTCCTGGATGGCGGGCGGCCTGCCCGGCGCGCGCTGGGTCGCGCCGGAGAACTACCATGTCACCCTGCGCTTCATCGGCGAGCTGCCGGGCTACCGGGCGGAGGAGGTGGACCACGCGCTGGCCGGGCTGCGCGCGCCGGGGTTCACGCTGCAACTGGCGGGCATCGGCACGTTCGAGAAAGGCGGCAAGGTCAACAGCCTCTGGGCCGGGGTGGAGCGCAACCCGCAGCTCGACCACTTGCAGGCCAAGGTCGAGACCGCGCTGCAGCGCGCCGGGCTGGAGCGGGAGCGGCGGCGCTTCCTGCCGCACGTGACGCTGGCGCGCATGGACGGCGTGCCGGAGGCGAAGATCGCCGGCTGGGTCGCCGGGCACAACCTGTTCCGCAGTCAGCAGGTCGCGGTCGAGCACTTCACGCTGTTCAGCTCGCGGCTGGGCAAGGAGCAGGCGGTTTATACGCCGGAGGTGGAGTACGAACTGGTGTGAGGGCGCGCCCCCTCTATTCCCGCCGGCCATTCTCAATCCCGGCACATCGCCGCGTCCGGCGTCAGTCAGCGTCGGTTGGTCAACTTCGACGGCGTGCTGGCAGGAATTATCAGGCGCGTTTCATAACGGTATTATGTAGCACCCGCCACCACGGGAAAGTAGATGCAACCCTGCCGTGACCCTAAGATCGGGCCATGGACAAGAACCCGCTTGCCGCTCTCGACGCCAGCAACCCCGTCCTGTCCGGCCTGGTCCGCAAGCGTGCCGAGTTGGCGGGGGAACTGGAAGCCCTGCACGCCCGCATCCCGGCCTTGGTTGCGGCCCTGAACAGCGTGGACGCCACCATTCGTTTGTTCTCGCCTGACCTGCCGTTGGAGGAAATAGCCCCGAAGCGGGCGAGGCCCCGACACGCGGCACGGCCTGGACAGATCAGCCGCGTCGTCACCAGCGCCTTGCGGGAGGCCGGGCAGCCGCTCACGACGCACGACCTGACGCTTCGCGTGATGGAGGCCCGCCAGTTGAATGCGGCGGACCGCAACCTGTTCCTGACCATGCAGAAGCGTGTCCTGGCGTCGCTGCGCAACCTTCGGATAGGCGAGACGGTGCGATCTGACCGTGAGGCTGGGAGCAACCTTCGATGGCGGCTGCCGGGCGGTTGAGGTCGAGGCATCCCGGGTACGTTGCGGACAGCCGGTTCTCACCTTAGCCCCAGGCTCGCCAGGCCCGGCGTGATCGGCCCGGCCTTCCCGCCCACCGGAACGCCCTCGACGCTGAAACCAATGGCCCGGTCCGGCAAGGAGCGGAACATGTAGCCCGTGATCGCCCCGAACGGGCCGCGCCGCTCGCCCCACACGGCGTAGTGCTCGCGGATCAAGCGCCCGACCTCGCGGTGCCTTTGTCCGGGCGACCGCACCAGGACATCCGTAGGCACTTCCACGCGGAGCCAGAAGGCTGCGCCGGTCCAGGCGACCACGAAGACCGGATCGGGGCGGCTGCGTTCGGTCAGCACCCGGATGTGGGCACGAAACGGCTTGTGAACCTGCATCAGTGCAAAGTCTCCGACTAATTCATTGCGCGTTGCCAATAACCACTGAAATCGACGCTGGGCCGCGCCTTCAACGCCAGCCCGACCACGCCCCGAACCTGCCCACCGTTGTCCGTCCGGCGATGCCCCTCACGCCACGCGCTCTCCTGGGCATAGCGGGCCAGGTAAGCGCCCGCGATGTGGTGATGGTGCCCCGTCTCGGCCCGGCGCAGCCGGCTAAAGAAGCTCTCCGCGCCGTTCGTGCAAGCGATGCCGTCGCTGTAGGCGAGCTGGTGGTTGATCCGCTTCACCACATAGTGCCCGTGCAGGTCATTCCAGCTATTCGCGTCATCGGCATGGATTTCCGTCCCGGCCGCGACATGGTTGCGGATGTAGGCCAGGGCCGAGCCTTCCGTCTTGAACGCGGAGGGCATCACCATGCCGTCGCGTTGCCGGATCACCACGACGACCTGGCGCTTGCCGGTCTGGTTCTTGACCAAGCGGCG
Source organism: uncultured Acetobacteraceae bacterium (assembly GCA_964251035.1). GTDB lineage: Bacteria > Pseudomonadota > Alphaproteobacteria > Acetobacterales > Acetobacteraceae > CAHJXG01. Next base: position 2,584 of record CAXUJE010000169.1, on the reverse strand, counting down.
GTCCCGGCGGTTCTCCTTGTGGTTGGCCGGCTTCACGTAGCCGCCGAAGTAGGCCCCATCGACCTCGACCGTCTTGCCGGTGCCGCCCAGCTTGTAGCCCTTCACTTCGGTCGCCATGGCCTCCCGCAGCTTGTGGGCCAGCACCCAGGCCGTCTTGTATTGCACGTCCAGGTCGCGCGAGAGCGCCAGGGCGGACTTGCCCTTGACCTCGTTGCAGAAGATCACGGTGGCGGCAAGGTAGGTCTGCAAGGGCAGCTTGCGGAAGGCGAACAGGGTGCCGCTGGTCAGGCTGAAATCCTTGCGGCACGCCTTGCAGCGGAAGCGGAGAGTGCCGGAAGGGCGGCGGCACTCATAGCAGGTCGGGCAGCCGCAGTTTGGGCACACGGCCTTGCCGTCCGTCTCCGGCCAGCGCACGCCGGCAAAGGTCCGCTCGGCCTGCGCGTCCGTCATCCGTAGCACGCTTGCTAGGCTGAGCGTGCGGGCCTTGGCGGAGAGGAGGAAGTGACTTGCCATCAACCATATTCGCTGTTTTCCTAGCAAATATGATGGATTAGGCCGGCATTGTCAACAGGAAGATTTCATATATGATAGGTTGCGGTCATATGCGATGGAGACGGCGATGGGGATAGCTGCAACGGAAAAGGAGCTTGCCAGCAAAACGGCCCGCTTCCTCAAAGCTGAGATGAAGCGGGCCGGCATCACCTACACCGAACTTGCGAGACGCCTGAAAGAGCATGGGCTGGAGGAAACGGAAGCGTCGATCAGCAGCAAGCTGGCGCGTGGAACCTTCGCCGCGACGTTCTTCCTCGCGGCCCTCGCCGCCTTGGAGCTTGAAGGTCTGAGCCTTGGAGACCTTTGAGATGTCGCTATGGTGCTGGGGGGACTTTTAGCGCAATGAGGCCATAAACGAACGCCATATGGCAAACGGCAAGAGAAGAGACGAACAGCAACTTATGCCAGATAGAGGTTTTCCACGTACCCCGGACAACAGCGGACCAGAGTATCCAGAACGCTCCAAGATTTCCAAGAATAAAGCTCACGACAGGTATGACTATGTTAGCATTGCTATTGCCTTCTTCGCGTTCGTTGCGGCTGGGAGTTCCTCCGCGTTCACTTACCAGCAGACTTGTATTTCGCGGGATCAGGAATACCGCACGCTTCGGCCTTATCTTGTCATCATCCCTGAGTTGCTCGCGGGCACTTTCGAGAGCGGCTCGCCGAAGATCAAGATTTCGTTCGAGAACGTCGGGACCACTCCGATCTACCACATGGTCAGCACCATCGGTTCGGACATCAACATCGGCGTCGTGAATGCGAGCTTCGACGCCGCGGATTGTCGATGGCAGTACACGGAGAACACCCCGATCGGCCACAGCTTTGCCAAGGCTCACTCGATAACCACTACGCCCGTCATTGACGAGCAGCATACGACCCGCGACATCGGCAGCGGCCCCATGGCCCTCTTTGCTTACGGCTATGTCTGCTACAAAGACGCTTTCACGCGCCTCCACGCCATGAGGGTCTGCTATCAGTGGGATCAAGCCACCCCAGAACCCCAGCAATGCCCCTTGGTGGCTGAAGCCGATTTGAAGGACGAGGCCGACGATCTTGATTCGCCGGACCAATGCGATCCGCTTTCCAAGCTCCGCAAATTTTGGGAATGGGTGCGTGTGCCGTTGGTGGCGGGTGCTACCTAATACCGTTTCATAACACGATCAATCTCGGGAAAAAGCGTCTGACATAACCGAGTGCGCCATCTCCCTTCAGCAGCATCCATGGCCTTATCCGGATGAACGGCGCTCATAACAACTCGCCGAACTTTGTGAGCCAATTCGCTGTTCTCCTGCGGCTGGGCACGTTGCGCTGCAATCCTCTCGGCCACCGCTGCATGCGTCTCTGCCATCGCTAAAGCTTCCTTCAAGCGTTCCACCTCCGCTCGCAGGGTGGCGAGATGTTTTCGCTGCGTCTCCATCCTGATCTCAATCTGCTCATCCCACGTCGGCCATCGCTTGCTGACCATAAGTTCGTTCAGTGCAGCGCCCAGGCTGCCCCAGGCTTCCGATAGGTGCCCATGGGCATATTTGCGTTTGGCGTCCCAGTCAGCCGTGTGTTCCGTTCCTTTGGGTGTGGTGTCCAGCATGTCGCGGATGATCATTATCTCGTTCATCGCGACACTGATTCGCTCAATGCAGTTACCTAGCGTTGGGCGTTTGGCGAAAACTCCCATCAAAAACTCCAAATGGAACTGTATCGTAACATGTTTTCGGAATTGCTGTCGCCTACCTCGTACTCACCTTGCGGCTGGAAGCGTCCAACTCCAGCAGCACTTCATACGGCCCAGACGCACGGCCTACCTGTGCGCTCACACAGCATCGGCCATACGCACCCAGCACAGCCCGAGCGATCACTCAGGCTTTCATTGCTGCGCTGAGGATGCGGCAAGATATATGAGGCAAGATGACCCTCGACGACCTCGCGGCCCAGGTCCGCGCCTGCACCCACTGCGCCGCCGTGCTGCCTTTGGGACCCCGGCCCATCCTGCGCGTGTCCACCACCGCCACCATCCTGATCGCGAGCCAAGCGC
>CAXUJE010000168.1:0-11182 GCA_964251035.1 uncultured Acetobacteraceae bacterium | reverse complement strand
GCCATCATCCCCAGGCTCAGCGCCACGATCCAGACCATCTGCGGCGCCACCGCCACTCCGAGCACGGACACCCCCGCCGCGCTGAACAGCGGCGGAAACCGCATCGGCTCCGACCCCCAGATCAGCCGGGCGACGTTTTGCAGCACCAGGGAGACGGCCAAGGTGGCGATGATGACGTTGATCAGCGGCACGCCCCGCGCCCGCAACGGGCGATAAGCGCAAAGCTCGATCGTGGTCGCGACGAGGCCGCCACCCAGCATACCCGCCGCCAGCACCGCGGCGAACGGCAGATGCCCGAGCCAAAGGCTGGACAGGCCGGTGAAGGCGCCGACCATCAGCAGCTCGCCTTGGGCGAAATGCTGGATCTCGGTCGCGCGGATGATCATCGAGATGCCGAGCGCGACAAGGCTGTAGACGCAGCCGATCGCCAGGCCGCCGACAAGCGACTGGATGAACTGGTCGAGCATCACTGATCGAGCATCACTGGGCGAGGTTCTCCCGCAGCGTGCGCCCGGTATAGGCGGTGCGGAACCGACCCCGCCGCTGCAGCTCCGGCACGAGCTGGTCGACGATGTTGTGCAGCAACTGCCGCGGTGCCGCCTGGGAGTGCGACAGCATGAAGCCGCCGCGGCTGCCGGTCGCCTCGAACACCTCCTCCAGCCGGTCGGCCACTTGCACGGCAGTGCCGGCGAAGGTCGCCGAGTAGCCGGTCGCGGCCCGCACGCCGTGGTGGAAGAACTCGTCGCGGCCGATCTCGGCATCCATCCCGTGGGTTTGCGCCAAGGTATGCACGAACCCGGCCGGCGAGGCGTTGGCCGCGACGATCCGGGCCTGCAGCTCTCCGAGGGTGAACCGCGCCGGCAGCGTCGACATGTCGTAGCCGGAATTGTGCGACAGCCAGACGCCGACGGCCTCCTGCGGGATGCCGGCGATCAGGCGCTCTTTCAAGGCCGCCGCTTCGCCCTGCGTTTCGGCAACGATCGCGCGGGTCGAGAAGACGATGCCGACCTGCTCCGGGTCGCGCCCCTCGGCGAGAAGCGCCGCATCCAGCTCCTCGCGCTGCGCGACCATGGTGGGGATGCCGCGGAACATGGCGAAGACGTGGTCGGCAACGTGGGCGGCGGCGCGGGTGCCGCGCGGGGACCCGCCGGCCTGGATCACCACGGGGCGGCCCTGCGGCGAGGGCACCACGTTGAGAGGCCCCTTCACCTTGAAGAAGCGGCCGTCGTGGTTGATCGGGTGGATCTTCTCGGTCTGCGCCACCTGGCCGGAGCCGCGGTCCCACAGGAAGGCGCCGGGCTCGACGCTGTCCCAAAGGGCGCGGCAGACGTCCATGAACTCCTCGAGCCGGTCGTAGCGCTCGCCATGGTCGACCAACTCGTCGTAGCCGTAGTTGGCGTAGTCGGAGCGCCGCTGCGACGTGATCACGTTGAAGGCCATGCGGCCGGCGGTGACGTGGTCGAGCGAGTTCATCAGCCGGGCCACGTAGAAGGGGTGCATGAACGTGGACGCGTAGGTCAGGCCGAAGCCGACATGGCTGGTGACGCGCGACATGACGGTGATCCAGGGGCTCATGTCGAGACGCGGCCAGGCCACGCCGGAATAGACGGCGTCGTCGATGCCGCCCTTCCAGGTGTCGGGAATGCCGGTGCCGTCGCCGAAGAAGATCATGTCGAACAACCCGCGCTCGGCGAGCCGGGCCACGTCCTCGAACATGCCGACATCGGGGTAGTGCTTGCCGACCCAGGAGCCCGGATCCCGCCATTGGCTTTCGATCTGGGTCCAGGAGAGGTCGAAGGCGAGGTGCATCATCTTCTTGGTCATCCACCCCTCCACATCCGGATTGCCTGTCCCGCCTCCATGCAAGCGAGCTTTCATGCAAGCGGGAGGCCAAAGAGGCCCTGGCGATCTCGCCGGTCCTGCGGCAGTTTGACGGAGAACCAATTGGAGTGCGCCTCGTTGGACCTGCACCTCGCCCGGAAATCCGTGCTGATCACCGGCGGCTCTCAGGGGATCGGCCTTGCCGCCGCGCACGCGTTCGCGGCTGAGGGATGCGCGGTGCACCTCGCCGCGCGCTCGTGCGGGAAGCTGAACGCCGCCAAGCAGGCGATCGAGGCGCGTCGCCAAGGCCCGGTCACGGTGCACGCGATGGACCTATCGTCGGATGCCGGCATGCACGCCCTGGCGGCAGCCGCTGGCGAGGTGGACATCCTCGTCAACAATGCCGGCGACGTTCCGTCGGGGCCGATCGATGCCGTGGACGACGCCGCCTGGCGCCGCGGCTTCGACCTGAAGGTGTTCGGCTACGTCAGCCTGGCGCGCATCTACTACGCCCGCATGAAGGCGCGCGGCGCCGGCGTGATCATCAACGACATCGGCAATTCGGGGGAGAACTTCGATGCCCGCTACATCGCCGGGTCGATGGGCAACGCAAGCCTCATGGCCTTCACCAAGGCGCTCGGCGGCGCCTCGCTGGACGACGGGGTCCGCGTGGTCGGGGTGAATCCGGGTCCAGTGGCGACCGGCCGCATGGTGAAGCTGATGAAGCGCCGCGCGTTGGACGAGTTCGGCGATGAGTCCCGCTGGGAGGAGCTGTTCGCCCGCTATCCCGGGGGCCGCCCGGCAACGGCGGAGGAGATCGCCGATGTCATGCTGTTCCTCGCCTCGCCCCGCGCCAGCTACATCACTGGCACGATCATCACCGTCGATGGCGGCATCGCCGCACGCGGCTCGATCATCTGATCGGCAAACCATGTCTCCGCGGTTCGGAACTCCTTGTTCTCCCAGCAGACCGCTGGCCACCGATGCGGGCGTGGTGCACGGATCGAAGGTGTGGGCGCGGTTGTCCCAGCCCTGTCTGGGGTCCAGGCGATGCGGACGGAGATCAGGTATTCCAACTCCAGCATGCAATTGAGGGACATGGACGGCGACGCCCACCTCGACCGCTTGGCGCTCACACCGTGCGTAAGCGCAGCCCGTCACCGACGACTTGCTTGAACCTGCCGATTGCCACCTCGGCGCAAGCCCGCATCGTGTATCCGGACGCTTTCTGTCAAGCTGCTTGCTTCGGGCGTCCAGACTTCCGGCTTGGTGATCCGCTCGCCTAACTGCGCTCCACCGTGAGCTGCGTGAAGTCCTGGTACCAGGACTGCGCCTGCCGGAACCCATGCACGGCCGGGCTGAGCGCCCGGGGGTTCAGGTCGTGCAGGGCGAACAGCCATGGCGCATCATCGACGATCCGGGCATGGGCGCGGGTGATGAGCGCATCGCGCGGACCGGGGTCGAAGGTATGGAATGCCTCGTCCATCAGCGCGTCCACCTCCTTGTCGCGGTACACGCTCCAGTTCGAGCCGTTGGGCGGCACCGCCGAGCCGTGGAAGTTGAGAAAGAGCTGCGTCGGGTCCGAGATCGGCAGACCGTGGTTGATGGCGTCGCGCGGGCGGGCGCCCGGAGCGCCGGCCGGGGCGCGCATCGCCGTCAGCACGGTGTTCCAGTCGGCGACCTCGTACTCCACCTTCACGCCGAGATCAGCGAAACCCTGCTGCACGAACTCCGCCATGGGCAGCGGGACCATGTTGCCGCTGCCGGCGGTGGGCAGCATGACCTTGAGCGCCAGCGGCTTGCTGGGGCCGAAGCCCGCCTGCGCCAGCAGGTCCCGCGCCTTGGCCGGGTCGAAGCGGTAGTGCTCCGTGGGCGTGCCGAAGTACTTGTACGTGTCGGGCCAAGGGGCCGCGCGCCGGAATGGCGGTGCCGGCCAGGAACTCCACCAGGCCGTCGCGGTCCAGCCCGTAGTTCAGCGCCAGGCGCACCCGCCGGTCATGCAGCGGCGAGCCGTCGGTGTTGGCGGCATGCCAGGCCCAGACGTGCGGGTAGGCCGCTGTCACCACCTGGCACCCGGCCGCTTTCAACGAAGCGATGCCGTCCGGCGGCGGGCACTCGATCCAGTCCACCTCGCCCGAACGCAGGGCCGCGACCCGGGTGCTCGGGTCCGGGATCGGGCGCAGCAGGATGCGGTCCACCTTCGGCACCCTGCCGCGGTCCCAATACTCCTCGTTGCGCGCCAGCTCGAACGACACGCGCGGCGTGCGGGCGATCTGGCGGAACGGCCCGGTGCCGGACGGCATATCCTGGAAGCGCAGCCAGTCGCCGGCCTTCGCATACTGCGTGGGGCTGACGATGAACACGCGCGACAGCAGATACGGCAACATGCTGAACGGCTCGGCCGTCCACAAGGCCAGCCTGGCGCCGTCGATCTTCTCGTAACGCACGACCTGTGAGGTATAGGTGCGATAGCTCAACGCCTGCGCATGGTCGAAATGCGGCACCTTCCCGTTCAGGTGGCGGTCGAAGTTCCACAGCACGTCTTCGACCCGCAGCGGGCTGCCGTCGTGGAAGCGCACGCCGGCCCGCAGGGTGAAGAGCCAGCGCCGGTGCTCGTCCGGGTCGATGCGCCAGTCCGTCGCGAGCCCAGGCACCAGGTCGGCGAAATGGTCCGTGGCCGTCAGGTCCCAGTTCACCAGGGCGTCGTAGATCGTGTAGCCGGCGACGCGGCCGCCCTCGCTGCCGTTGTCGGGGATGCCGCCCGTGGTCGGCACGTCCGTGGTGGTCATGCCGAGCCGCAGCACCTGCGGCCCTGCCGCCCGGCCCCGCCGCGTCCCGGCCAGCGCCAGCCCGGCTGAGCCTGCCAGCAAGCCCCGGCGGCGCATGGTCCGGCGCATGGTCATGCCGCGCCTGCCGGCAGCGGCCCGAAAGCCGGCGGCGGCACGCGGCGCCGGGACGCCGCCTCGTAGGCCGAGGCGATGCGGAGCAGCACGTCCTCCTTGCCCGGCTCGGCACGGAACACCAGGGAGAAGGGCAGCCCCGGGGCAGCAAGCGCCGTGGGCACGTCCGAGTAGGCGGGCACGTAGCGCGTGCGGTCCGTGCTGAGCGCGAACACCGGGTCGTATGCCGTTTGCACGTAGCCGGCCGGCACCAGCGCCTCGGTCAGCCCGGCGTTCGGGCCGTAGAACGACTCCAGCCGCAGGTTTTGCGCCACCCCCGGCTCCTCCGCGCCGCCGATCCGGGCCGGCGGCAGCGGTGTGTGCAGCCGCACCAGCGCATCCAGCCGGTTCTCCAGGATCACCATCATGTCCACCCGCCGCAGCAGCTCGCGCAGCATGATGCGCTCGTTCACCCCCTGCCGCCCGCCGAGCGGGTTGCGCGGGTCCGTGACCTCCTCCCAGTTCTTGAACGCGGCCCGCTGGTCGTCGCCCCAGAACTTCGAGCGGGCGTTCAGCGCCGCCCAGTCCGCCAGCGTTTCCGTGACGCCGCGCGCCGCCCAGTCCGCCGCCCGGCGCATGAGGTACTGCGAGATGTGGAACCGGAAGGTGGGCGCCAGCTCCTGGTGCTGGACCGTGGCGACGTCGAGACGCGCAGGCGGCGGGATGCGGCCCTCGGCCATGGCGACCAGGTAGTCCATCGGCGCCATCGTGCCCCCGCCGAACACCTTTCCCGGCAGGAACTCGGTGGGCTGGATGGCGGCGGCGAAGTCCTTGTGGACGGGCGTGCCGTCCGGCCCGAGCCGGAACAGCAGGTCCGGCATGAACACGGGCACCAGCCGGGCCAGGGCGCGGCGGAAGTCGGTCTGCATCGGCTCCAGCCCGGGGTCCGGCGTCCAGAGCGGGTCGGCGGACTCGACCAGCGTGGCGCCGAGCCGTCCGGCCAGCATCGCCTTGATCTCGGCCGCCGCCGCCGTGGTGATCGGCTCGACCAGCTTCGGGCCGGGCAGCATCGACTCCCGGACCACGCCGATCCGCAGGCCCGCGAGCGAGCCGGGCGTTCCCTCGGCGGCGGCGTGGGACGCGTAGGGCGTGGCCAGCACGCTGCTGCGCGGCACGGTGGTGTAGGGGTCGCGCGGGTCGTAGTAGCCGTGCTCGGGGTCCTTCAGCGCGTCCAGGATCTTCGCCGCGTCGCCGATGCGGCGGGCGTGGATGCCGGTGCGGTCGCAATAGATGTCGGCCCCGATGGCGCCGCCGTCGAAGCCCAGCATGGCCTTGTGCGGCAGGATCAGCGCCACCGCGTTGTGGTTGGACGGGCCGCGGCAGGAAGCGCGGGTTTCCTCGCCCAGGCTTGCCATCACCATGTTCGTGCTGACGGACAGCGCCGACCCTGACGACGAGCCGAGCGACGCCGAGCGCGACGTGTCGTAGGGGTTGGACGGGTTGCCTGCCCAGGTGCTGCGCTGGTAGCCGAGCGTTGACGGCAGCACCTCCTCCGGCACATGGGCGCCGCCGGGGTCGCCGGCGCGGCCGTTGTACTCGGTGTTGACGGCCTTGGCGAAGATGATGGCGCCGCGGCGGCGGAGCTGGTCCACCAGGATGTGGTCGCGCGCCGGCACGTCCATGTCGTAGGCCGCGTCGCCGCCCCCGGTGGAGCGCATGTCCTTGGTGTCGAACGGGTCCTTGAACGAGAACACGACGCCATACATCGGCATCGCTTGGAGGTCGGGGTTCGTGCCGTACTCGGCATCCAGCTCCGCCGCCCGCTCCAGCGCGTCCGGGTGGTGGCGGAACATCTCACAAGCCGGCGGCGCCCCAGGCGGCAGCGGCCCGGCGGAGGGATGCCGGTCGAACTCGCCCCGGCAGGTCACGGACCGCTCGCCGCGGATGTTGAGCGTGCCGAGCGCGTTGACCTGGCCCGCATCCGGGATGCCGGCGATCATGCCGAACTGCTGGAAGACCGATGGGTCGGACCGCGTCGGCTCCATGCGGCCGAACTCCAGCGGCGGACCGTCATACTTGTCGAGGTCCGGCAGGACGGCGGAGGCCGGCAGCGTCTGCGTCGGAAACTGCAGCGCCGTGCCGCCGCGCACGGCGCCGGGGACGGCGGGGACCGGGGCGCCATCGGCGGTGACCAGCATGCTGGCGACGCCGTTATAGGCGCGGACCCGCGCCAGGTAATGCCGCACCACGGCGACGCAGGTCGTGCGCCCTTCGCGGATCGCCTGATGCATCTCGTCGATGGTGGCTTCTTCGAGTTGAAAGGGGGCGACCGTCACGTCCATGACCAACTCCTCACGTGCCCGGTCGGCGGAATGCTCCCGGGCCGGTCGGCGCTGCATAAGCAAGCAAGCTACATGCCATCCTGGCCCGTCTGGTTGGGAGACCTCCTTGCGCGATCTGCGACAAGGCGCGCCTTGGTGGTGTCGCAAGGGCCTGCGCGGCCGTGCGGCACAAGGGTTGGCGAGCTTGGGTTTGGCTTCAAGGTGCTCGGCGGCGACTTGGTTGGGTGTCATACCGTCCAGCACGCGCTGGCGCCAGGCGTTGTGAGTCTGGTCGGAGCCGCGCAGCGGCTGTTCAAGAGCATGGTGCGAGTAGCTTCGGACAGACGGGTTTGGATGGTGCGGACCAATGACGACCGAACGCGAGGTGGTCCGGGCCAAGATCGGCCTGCTGGCGCTGGGCGAGCAGCCCGGCCCTGTCAGCCAGGCCTGCAAGGTCATGGGCTGCAGCCGCGACAGCGTCTGCCGCTTCCAGGAACTCCACGGCAAGGGCGGCGCGGTGGCGCTGGCCGAGATGGCCCGCCGCAAGCCGGTGCCGAAGAACCGCGTCGACCCGGCCATCGAGCAGGCCATCGCCGAGCTGGCCATCGGGCAGCCGGCGATGAGCCAGGTGCGGACCGCCCACGAACTGCGCAGGCGCGGCATGGCGGTCTCGCCTGCCGGCGTCCGCTGCGTGTGGCAGCGCCACGACCTCGCGCAGATCGCCGCGGCGGTTTTTCGAGGACGAGAGCATGCGTCATCGCCCGCGTGCGGCGGTGTCCGACGATGATGGGGCGCAGGGGAGGAGGCAGGACCTGTAGGCGTCGGTGATCAAGCCCTGATGTGCGGGTCGGCGACCGCAGTCCCTGGTATGCGGCCGAGGCGTTCCCAGTCTCAGGGCGGGCGCCGGCAGTGCCGGCCACATAACGCATGACGGGAATTCCTCTGCCGTGGCCCGGCCCCACCCTTGCGCGAGTGCGATGGGGGGGGTCGTGCAGCCTCTGCCGCCCGCACCTCCTTCCCGACCGCCCACGGAAACCCGCAAGCTCGCGAGCGAGGCCGCCACGGTGACGGTCAGCTTCTTGCCCCGGCCTGACAGCCCGCGGCAGCGGGCGCACAAACGGGTTTGCGCCTTGGCTGCGATGTCGCGCACGGCCGGCGGCACACGCTGGTGGACGTATCGCCTGGCAGGACCAGTCCGCGGCAGGCGGCGGTAGCTCCAAGCGCCTTTGATCAGCGTGCGGCGGACCCGGCCGTTGCCGGCCTTGGGGATGCCGAGCCGGCGCACGCCTTCCCCGGTCGAGCGTTCGCCGGGCACGAGGCCCAGGTCGCCCATGAGCTGGCGCGGGCTGTCGAAGCGGCGCAGGTCGCCGGTCCCGGCCATGATGGCGACAGCCCCGATCAGACCGGCGCCGCGCAGCGCCTGCAAGGCGTCCACCACGGGCGCGAGCGAATTGCTTCCTTCCATGGTTGGTCCAGGGGCAGGCCAATTGGCCGGATCGGTCCCCGAGCAGGCTCAGCGTCCGTCGGGGCGCAGCGGGTCCGGGCCGGGTAGCGCGTCCATGCCGTATCGCCCCGGCAAGACGGAGCTCATCACCGGCGGCGGTCCCATGTTCTTGGGCGGGAGAACGCGTTCGGTCGTGGGCCTTCCCCTCTCGATGACCAGCGCTTCCATGCTCGCGGGCGTGTAGCCGTTCAGGAAGCGCGCGGTCTCGCTGTCCACGCGGAAGGCGTGGCGGGTGTCGCGCGGCACCATGACGAAGTCGCCCTTGCGCGCGGTCTTGATCTCGTCGCCGAGCAAGAGCGTGATCTCGCCGTCGAGCATGTAGAAGGTCTCGTCGGACCAGGTGTGCTTGTGCGGACCCGGGCCGGACCCCTTCGGCAGCAGTTGCTCCAGCAGCGAGAACCGGCCGCCGGTGTCGCGCCCATCAGCGAGGACCATCCACAAGACGTCTGCCATCCAGTAGGCGGGCGCTGTGTCGGCATTGTGGATGAACGGCACCGATCCGGGGATCGGCGGCAAGGCTGCAGGGGTATCGGTGCTCATGGCGGTTTCTCCTTGTGTGTTCCAGGCTATCGCGCCGCCGGGCGGACGGGTGGTGGCCTATCGGGGATGAGAGTTCAGGCGGCTGCCCGGTGCGGCAGCGCCCGGGCGGCGAACTGGGCGAAGCGTTCCAGCTTCAGGTCGGGATAATGACCACTCCGAAGATTGGATGGCGCGGTCTGGCCGGTCAGCATGTAAAGCTGGTAGGCCAGCATCACCGCCTTGAACGGGTTGGACACGTCCTTCGCCGCCTCCGCCATCGCAGCGCGCAGGTCGGCCTCTGAGCCGTTCGAGCAGCGTTCGAACCGACGTCCCGTCTGCGCCTCGATCGCCTGGGTCGCATCGAGGATCGACACCTTGTCGCCGGCGAAGGCAAACTTGCCACTCTGAACAGTCCGGTCGAGCGCAACCCGCGCCACCATCCGCGCGGTGTCCCCGACGCTGGTGGTCTCGATTACCTGCGTGCCGTCGCCCCAAAAGGTCACGGCCCCGGCCTCGTAGTCGATCGTGCCCATGCCGGGGCCGAACATCTCCATGAACGCGCCCTGCAGGACATGGATGTGCTCGATGCCGATGGCGGCGATCCTCTCGTCGGCGGTGCGGCGTAGGTCGAACATCATGTGCTCGCCGGGTGTCGCCTTGAACAGGTCGAGCGCGTAGTCGGACGGCAGGATGCGCCGCACACCGTTGCGCCACCCGATCTCGGCGAGCGCCACCTGGCCGTCAACAATGACCTCCGGCCCGCCCTGGACGGCGGAGACGATCACGTCCACGCCCTGGGTGGCGCGGTCGAGCGAGGCACGGTCGGCGAGGTCGCCCTCGATCAGTTCGGCCCCGCGGGTGAGCAGCGGGTCGAGGGCTGCGCGCTTGTGGGCAGCGTCTCCGCCGCGGGCCAGCAAGCGCAGGCGCGCTTCGGGTTGGTCCAGAAGCTGGCAGGCGATTTGGCTGCCGAGCATGCCGGTCGCACCGGCGAGGAGAACGGTCTGGGTCATCGTAGGAGTCCTTTCGTGTTCGCTTGGGACAATTTAGCCGTTCCCTGCACGACGATTAGCCGGCGAAAGCTGGACGGCGCGTTCCCGTCATGGAACGCTCGGCCCCATGTTCGACCTCACCGACCTCCGTGCCTTCGCCCGCATCGCGGACCTTGGCAGCCTATCGGGCGCTGCCCGCGCGCTCGGCATGCCGAAGTCCTCTGCCAGCCGCTCGCTCGCGCGGCTGGAGGCGGCAGCCGGTGCAGCGCTGATTGAGCGCTCGACGCGGCACCTGCGGCTGACCGATGCCGGGCGTCTGCTGCAGCGCCATGCGCAGCGCATTCTCGACGACGTCGGCGAGGCCGAGAACGCGCTGGTCGGGCTCATCGGCGTGCCGCGCGGCCCGCGGCGGGGGCGCGGGGGGTTCCCCTTTGCCGTCGGGCCGCTGGCGCCGATGCGGCCGCAGTTCCTCGCCCGCGACCCCGCCGTGCGCGGGGGCCGAGCGATCGACAACCGCAACGTCGACCTGCTCGCCGAGGACTTCGACGTCGCCATCCGGATCGGGCCGCTGCGCGACTCCGACCTGATCGCGCGCCGGCTGACGACCCTCGCACTCTGGACTTGCGCCAGCCCCGCCTACCTGGCAGCGCGCGGCACGCCCACGACGGTCGATGATCTCCGGTCACACGAGCTGATCGGGCGTGTCGATCGCCGGTCGACATGGCGGTTCTGGGCACCCGACGGCGTGCTGCACGAGATCGGGCTCGTGCCCGGGACGGTCGTGCCCGAACCCGCCGTGCTGCAAACGGTGCTGATCGGCGGCGCCGGCATCGGCCGCCTGCCGGACTTCTGTGCGGCGGACGCGGTCGCCAACGGAAGCCTGATCCGGCTGCTGCCGGAGTACCAGGACGACTCCGTCGACGTGCACGCGCTTTACCCCAGCCACCGGAGCCTGTCCGCCAAGGTCCGCGTGTTCATCGACGCGTTTGCAGAGCACCTGAACCGAACGGCCTGATCCGGATGAACGCCTCTCGCCCTAGCAGACCACGATGACGTGACGATCGGCGATTTTCGCCTACGCGCACTCGCTGCTTATACCAGCGGCCCTGGCTTCTGGCTCGTGTGGGATTCCCACGCTGCTGCGGCTGT
>CAXUJE010000167.1:0-11254 GCA_964251035.1 uncultured Acetobacteraceae bacterium | reverse complement strand
TCTCCATTGGGCGCCCACGTCACTTCACCAGCTCGGCATTGACCGTCCCGCGCACCGTCTCCGCCTCACCCTGCACCTTGGCGGCCAAGTGCAGCGCCCAGACACCTGCCATGCCGGGTTCCACCTCGAAGCTGTAGACGCCGCCCTTGGGCGGCATGGCCTTCACCGGGGCTGTCATCGTCTCCATCCCGGCAGGACCCATGTCGGCCTTGCTCTCGAAGATGACGGCGTCCGGGACGGGCTTGCCGTCAGCGACGCGCACGAGCCGGATCTGGACGACGTCCTTCTTGGCCGCGAGCCGCGGCTTGCCGACGAGTTCGAAGCGGTAGTCGGAGGCCGCGGCATGGGCCTGGGCGGCCGTGAGCGTGAGAGCGCAGGCGAGCGCCGCGGCGCCCGCGATGAAGCGTGTGCTGGACATCTGGATACCCTTCGTGGCCCGCGTCGCGGTCAGGCACGCTGCGGGCGGTGGAACAACCAAGTCACGAATGGACGCACCTCGGGTGTGCGTCGGAGGGACTCAGGCTGTTCGGGGCGGAAGGGGCTCGGGCTCGCGGGCCACCCCGGCCTTCAAGGACCGGGCAGACCAGTAGGCGACCGGGCTGAACGCCGGTAGGGAATCGGTGCTCGCCAGCCGAACCGGCAGGGCGACGTCAACGACGCAGCCCATCTGCTTTATGCACTCGGGCGTCATGCCCTTGCATGGGGCCATGGGCACCCCGTGGCCAGCGTGGGCCATCGGCATCGCCATGTCGCAGGGCATGTCGGCCACCGTCATGAACGATGCGAGCTGCGGCGGTTGCGCGAGGTGACCCGTTGGCCCGCCGATGACGGCGAACACGATGAGCACGAGCAGGAAGCGGTATGCGAACCGGACCATGACAGTGAAGGTAGCACTTCGCATCCGGCCATCAAGTCTGGTCAGTTCGGTCGAGGTGCTCACACCACCAGGACGCCGCTGTGCTTGGCCTTCCGTTCCGGCTCGACGTGGATGCTGATGACCGCGCTGCCCAGGTCCTTTCGCAACGCCCCCTCGATGCGGTCGCAGATCTCGTGCGCATCCTCGACCGCCATGCGCCCGGGCACGACAAGGTGGAACTCGACGAAGGTCACGCTGCCCGCCGTCCGCGTCCGCACGTCGTGCGCCTCAATGGCCCCGTCAGCGTTGGCCGAGATGATGCGCCGCATCTCGGCCACCGCGTCGGTGTCGGACACCTCGTCCATGAGGCCGCCCACGGACTCGCGCAGCATCCCATAGCCTGCCCACAGGATGTTGAGCGCAACCAGCGCGGCGACGGCTGGGTCGAGCCACAGCCACCCGGTCAGCGGAACCAGCGCGAAGCCGACCAGCACCGCGCCCGTGGTCCACACGTCGGTCATGACGTGTCTGCCGCCCGCGACCAAGGCAGGCGACTTCCACGCCCGGCCGCTTCGGATCAGCACGAGCGCCCAAATCAAGTTGATGGTCCCCGCGGCGCCGTTCAGCGCGATGCCCAGGAGCGGCGTGTCCGGCGCGCGGGGGTGCAGCCAGCCGAGCCATGCCTCGCGCCCGATCACAAGCGCCGTCACCAGCACCAGCGCGCCCTCGACCACGGCGCTGAGGTACTCGGCCTTGTTGTGCCCGTAGGGGTGGTTGGCATCGGCGGGCTGCTCGGCGAACCAGAGCGCCACCAGCGCGCCGATGGCCGCGACGACGTTGATGACCGTCTCCAGCGCGTCCGAGTAAAGGGCGACGCTCCCGGTCACCCAATAGGCGCCCGCCTTCATGCCGAGGACGACGATGCTGACGCCCAGGCTGCCCCAGGCGACCTTGAGGCTGCGGCTTATCAATAGTCTCCCTCGTCGGGCGGCGGCGCTGCGCGGACGGCCTACAGGATCGGCCAGATCCAGAACGCCACGCCGACAAGGGCGATGAACGCGCCGCTCAGGACCTCCCCGTATCGCTCGAAGGCCCCCAGCCTCACGCGCTGCAAGCCCGCGGCCGAATAGACGCAGAGCAGCATGTAGGTCGCGATGGTGCTAACGGCGAACACCGCGGCCATCAGCGCGATGACGGCAAAGCCGTATTTCCCGGCCGCGAAGAAGGCCGGGATGCCCTCGACCATCGGCGATGAGCCCAGGATAAGCAGCAGGGCCGTCCGCGAGGACGTCTTATGCTTGTGCACGTGAGGTGGGGGCGTCTCGTCCATGCCGGGTTCGATGGCGTGCGCGGTGCCGCCGTCGTGGTCGTGGAAGTGGACGTGGGCAGGCCCGCTGCCGTGCCGATGGGCATGGGCGTGGCGCAGCGCGACGGCCACGCCGCCGGGAGTCGGGACGTAGAGCGGGTCGTCGCCCGGCTCGTCGTCGTGGGCATGGACGTGGCCCGCGTGGCCGTGCCCGCCATGCCCATGCTCGTGTTCGGCGAACTCCGTGCCGTAGGAGTGCCCATGACCGCCGTGATCGACGGTGACGGCGACCTTGAAGCCGTGCGGCTCCGGGATCTCGTCCATCGACTCCCAGTAGCCGCCACGCTTGGCCATGGCGAACGCCTGGCGCTCGCCGCCCTCGCGGATCGTCTCGACCCGCACGAAATCCGCCGCCGCGCCCGTCAGGCGGAAACGGGGCGGCACGCCGTCCTCGAAGATGGACAGCTTCAAGGTGCCGTGTCCCGTGTCGATCAGTTGCAGCTCCGGCCCATGCACGCCGTCGCCGCCCGCGCCGTGTCCGTCCAGGTGCGAGAAGTCGTGGCTGTGGCCGTGCCCATGGCTGTGCCCATGCCCGTGCCCGCCGCTGCCCCGCATCTCGCGAAGGGCCGAGAACGCGATCCAGGAGCCGAAGGCCACGAGCGCCAGGCTCGCCACCGTGTCGACGACCCCGCCGAAGCGGGTGGCGAAGGCGACGCCCCCGACCCACACGAGGAGGCCGATGGCGAGCGTGGACAGGACATGTCCCACCCCCGCCTTGAAGGAAACCCTGGCCGTTTCCGCCTTGGACCAGCCCCGCTGGCGGGCGATAAGGGTGATGGGCACCCAGTGGTCCGGCACGATGGTGTGCAGCACGCCGACCCCGGCGACGGCGCCGACCAGGAAAAGGGCCTCGGTGTTCATCGACTGGTCTCCTCGGAAATGCTTGGGCGCCATGCAGGAGTGGGCCACCCCGCGGCGCAGGCTGACGCGCGCAACTCATCCCTCGGCTGCCCCTTGGCGGCAACCGCCCTCGCAGAACGCGGCCCGATCATGCCTGGCTCACACGACGTGGTCAGGCCGCAGCTCGCAGGCGCGGGCCATCCCGGGCGTCTCCACCTGGAACGTGGCGTGCCCGATGCCGAACCGCTGCCGCATCTCCGCGCAGGCTCTCTGGATCAGACCTCCGTCCGTGACGGCCTCCGCGCAGACGAGGTGCGCCGTCAGGGCTGTCTCCGTGGTGCTCATACCCCAGATGTGCAGGTCATGGAGATCGACCACGCCGGGCAGCCCTCGCAGGCAGGCGCGGACGGCGTCCTGGTCGACGCCTTCGGGCACGGCGTCGAGCGAGAGGTTCACCGAATCCCGCAGCAGCGACCAAGTGCCGACCACGATGACGGCGCTGATGACGAGGCTGATCGCCGGGTCCAGCCAGTGCCAGCCCGTCCAGAGGATGAGGCCGCCCGCGACGACCACGCCCGCCGCGACCAGGGCATCCGACGCCATGTGCAGGAACGCGCCGCGGATGTTGAGGTCGGCCTTGCGCCCGGACATGAACAGCCACGCCGTGATGCCGTTCACCGCGATGCCGACGGCGGCCACGGCCATGATGGTGGCCCCTCCCGTCGGCTCGGGGTCAGCGAGGCGCCGGACCGCCTCCCATGCAATGCCTCCGGTGACCACGAGCAGGATGACCGCGTTGCCGAGGGCCGCCAGGATGGATGTGCGCCTCAGCCCGTAGGTGTAGCGGCCCCCGGGCTTTCTCTTGCCCAGCACCGACGCGCCCCAGGCGGCGGCAAGCCCGAGCACGTCGCCCAGGTTGTGCCCGGCGTCGGCCAGCAGCGCCAGCGAGTGCGCCGCAACGCCGTAGAACGCCTCCGCCAGCACGTATGCGATGTTGAGCGCGATGCCGATGGCGAACGCCTTGCCGAAGCTCGCAGGCGCATGCACGTGCCCGCCCACGCCGTGGGCGTGCCCATGCTCGTCGTGGTCGTGGCCATGTTCATGCTGGTGGCTGGACATCGGCGGCGCTCCGGCGGGAGTGGACGATCCACCCACAAAGTTGTAGCATCATCTGAACAGGTGTTCAGATGACAGGGTTATTGGCCATGAGTTCGTCCGCGTCAATCACTGATGACCAAGCCGCCGAGCTGGCCGAGATGTTCCGGCTGATGGGGGACCCGAGCCGCCTGAAGATCATCGTGGCCTGCCTTGCCGCGCCGACCAGCGTTTCCGACGTGGCGGCCAGGACCAGGCTGTCGCCATCCCTGGTCAGCCACCACCTGCGCCTGCTGCGGGCGGCCCGCATCCTTCGGGCAGACCGGCGGGGCAAGCAGGTGTTCTATGTGGCGGCCGACGAGCACGTCCGCTGCACCGTCTCCGACATGATCGCGCACGTCCGCGAGGAGCCGGATGCCGAGGACGGGGAGGCATGAGAGTGGCCGACATGATCGAGGCTGGGCCGACCCTGCTGCGCTACCGTGTGGACGGCATGGATTGCCCGTCATGCGCCGCGAAGATCGAGACGGCCATGATGCGGCTGGGCGGCGCCGGGAACGTCAGGGTCAGCTATCAGCGGCAGACCCTGGCGCTGAGCCTGGACGAGGCCGCCACGCCCAGAACAACCGTCGAGGAGGGCATCCGCAAGCTGGGCTACGGCGTCGCGCCGCTCGAAGCGCCCCGCGTCCTGACGAGTGACGAACAAGCGGCCGAACCGACCCCGTTCGCCGCGCCAGCCTGGTGGCGGGGGTCCAAGGCCCGGCTCGCAGCCGCCATCGGCATCCTCATGGTCGGCGGCTTCGTCGGCTCCTACGCCGTGCCAGGGGTCGGTGCCTGGGCCTGCCTGCCCGCCGCGCTCCTCGGGTTGTGGTTCTTCGGTCGGAAGGCAGTCGCGGGCGCCCGCGCCGGATCGCTGTTCAGCATCGAGATGCTGATGTCGATTGCCGTCGTCGGCGCCGTGCTCATCGGCGCCACCTCCGAGGCGGCCACGGTGACGCTCCTGTTCACGGTCGGCGAGCTCCTGGAGGGCTTCGCTGGCAGCCGGGCACGTGCAGGCATAGAGGCGCTGGGCGCGCTGGTGCCGCGGACGGCCATGCTCATCGAGGGCGGGACGGCGCGCGAGGTGCCTGCCGCCAGCCTGAAGGTCGGCGACCGCGTCTTGGTCCGCCCCGGCGACCGGATTCCCTCCGACGGCGATGTGGTCGAGGGCGGGTCCGAGGTCGATGAAAGTCCGGTGACCGGCGAGTCCGTGCCGGTTCCGAAGGCCGAGGGTGCCCCGGTGTTCGCGGGCAGCGTCAACGCGTCGGGCACGCTCCAGGTCCGGGTCGGCAGGCCCGCCTCGGACAACACCATCGCCCGCATCGTCCGCCTGGTCGAGGAGGCCCAGGAGGCCAAAGCCCCGACGGCCCGGTTCATAGAGCGGTTCTCGGCCGTCTACACGCCCGCAGCGGTCGCCGTCGCCGCCCTGGTCGCCGTCGGCCCGCCGGTCCTCCTGGGCGCGGATTGGCTGACCTGGATCTATCGCGGGCTGGCGCTGCTGCTGGTGGCCTGTCCCTGCGCCCTGGTGCTCTCCACGCCCGCGGCCATCGCGTCCGGGCTGGCCGTCGGCGCGCGGCGCGGTTTGCTGGTCAAGGGCGGCGGCGCCCTGGAGGCGATGGGCCGCGTTCGCACGGTGGCCTGGGACAAGACGGGCACCTTGACCGAAGGACGCCCGCGCGTGACGGACGTGCTGGTCCTGGACGGACCGGAACGGACGATGCTCGGGTTGGCGGCGGCGGTGGAGGGCGGTTCGAGCCATCCGCTGGGCCGCGCCATCCTGGAGCGCGCGGCGTCGGACGGCATCCCGCTTCGCCCGGCCAAGGATCCTCATGCCATGCCGGGCCAGGGCGTCGAGGCGACGGTCAGCGGCAAACGGGTCTGCATCGGCTCTCCCCTGCATGCCGCCCGGCGGTCCCCGCTTCCAACCGACGCGGCCCAGTTCGTGGAGACCTGGGAGGATGACGGGAAGACGGTTGTCGTCGTCAGCGTGGACGGGGCCCCGACGGGTGTCATCGCGGTTCGCGACGATCCGCGGCCGGACGCGGCGGCAGGCATCCGCGCTCTGCGCGACATGGGCGTGAGGTCGGTGATGCTGAGCGGGGACAATCCGCGGACTGCGGGCGCCATCGCCTCGGCGCTGAGCTTGGACGTGAAAGCGGGCCTGCTTCCCGGGGACAAGCTGCGGGAGGTCGCGGCCCTCAAGGCGCAGGGGCCGGTGGCCATGGTGGGCGACGGCATCAACGACGCCCCCTCGCTCGCGGCGGCAACGGTCGGCATCGCGATGGGCGGCGGCACCGACGTGGCGCTCGAGACGGCCGACGCGGCCGTCCTGAACAGCCGGGTCATGGACGTCGCCGCCCTGGTCGGGCTGTCGCTGGCCACGCTGGCCAACATCCGCCAGAACGTGGCCGTGGCGCTCGGGCTCAAGGCGGTGTTCCTGGTGACCACGGTGGTCGGCATCACCGGCCTGTGGCCCGCGGTGCTGGCCGACACGGGAGCCACGGTGCTGGTGACGCTGAACGCGCTCAGGCTGCTCGGATGGCGTGCGCCCTGAAGGTGCGGGCCGGATCGGCTCGCGGACCGGCGGCTGCGGGTCGCTGCGCCCCTACGCGGGCGATGGATGATCGCCCGTGATCCGCTAATCGACCGAATCGAGGACGATGGCGGAGCGTCAGAAGTCCTCGGGCGCCAGGGTGCCCATCATCTCGGCCGAGAGACGGTGCACCTCCGCCTCGCGCTCCAGGGTCTTGGGGAAACGGGAACGCCTCGCCTGAACGAGCGTCTGCTTGGCCTTGTCCTCATGCCAGTACCGGGCGGCGAGCAGTGCCGCCTCCCAGCCGCGCCGGAACTCTGCACTCTCCTCGTCGAGCGTTTTGGCCATGTCCACCCCTGCTGGTTCCACTCGAACATCGACCGATCTTTCTGGACCCCACGGCTCGCCGACGACAAGCTGTCTTTGCCAAGAACGAGGGAGTGCCATGATGTCCGGGACGATGTGGGACATGCGGCTTCTGGATCCCAGCATCTTCGTCGCGCCTCTGCTGGCGAGTGCCGCGTGCCCGAAGCATCCGTCTCGCCGCGGCTGAACGGCGCGCCATGGGCATCTACGAACGTTTTCTGCTTCCCCGCCTGCTCGCAGTCGCGATGCGCAACCGGGAGCTTGTGCCATTCCGCCAGCGCGTCGGACAGGCTGCCGAAGGCCGCGTCCTGGAAATCGGCATCGGCTCAGGGCTCAACCTGCCGTTCTACGGCCCGAACGTGCACGAGGTCATCGGCATCGACCCATCGCCTGCGCTCCTGCGCATGGCGCAGGCCCGCTCGCTGGAATCTCCGTTCCCCGTCGAGCTCATGGAGGCGGTCAGCGAACGGCTGCCCCTGGACGATGCAAGCGTCGACACCGTCGTGACAACCTGGACGCTGTGCAGCGTCGGCCAGCCCATCTATGCCCTCCGGGAAGCCCGCCGCGTCCTGCGGCCCGGCGGCGCACTGCTGTTCGTGGAGCATGGTCGTGCACCTGACGCTGGCGTCCGCTGGTGGCAGGACACGCTCACTCCGGCATGGAAGCATATTGCCGGAGGCTGTCATCTGAACCGGGGGATAGACAGCATGGTCGATGAAGCGGGCTTCCAACTCGGGCGCCTGCAAACCGGCTACCTGCCCGGCCCGAAACCCATGACCTTCATGTATGAGGGCTGCGCCAAGCCGGGATGACACGATGTCCAATGGATCTCCTTTCTGCACCGGTACGCTGGTTTGCCCCAGATGATGCGGTCCGGCTGCGGTTCGCGCGGACGCGCAATCTCCGGTGTTGGTGCTGAGACGGCAGCCTGGCCGACACCGAACCGTGCACACCCTACCCAAGCTGGGCATGGTCGAGCCGCTGCCATGGGACAAGCTGATCTCAGCCGCATGAGAACCTGAAACTTCGACGTGGACACCTAGATGGTCTATGTATAGAGTGCAGGCATGTCCAAGGCACCTGCACTTCGCTCCGTCCCGCGTGCACCGGTTGACCTGACCGACCGCACCTATTGGGCGGGCACCATCAAGATGGCGCTGTCCAAGTTCTTCGTCCTGCGCGTGCTGCACGATGGCCCATCGCACGGCTACGACATCGCCCGTTCGGTCGAGCGGACCACGTGCGGCTGCTGCTCGCCGTCCGAAGGCGGGCTGTATCCGGTCCTGCGCGAGTTCGAGCAGGGCGGCTATGTCACCGCGGAGACCGAGGTCGTCTCCGGCCGCGAGCGCAAGGTCTACACGCTGACCGACAAAGGCCGCGAAGCCTTCAGCGTCGGCGTGGCGGCCTGGATGGACGTCACGGAGGCCCTAGTCGAGACCAAGCGTATCTCTGCCAAGCGGAGCCGGACGTGCGGATGCTGACGTAAGCCGATTTGTCTATATACATCGATGCTCTATGTATCGTAGGCAACTTTGGCAACTTTGGAGGAGTTCCAACATGGCCTCTTGCTGCTCGTCCCCGGCTCCCAACCATTCCCGGCCCGCCGGTGCTGCCCGCGGCATGCTGCCGGTGGCTGTCATCGGCGGTGGCCCGGTCGGCCTTGCGGCAGCGGTCCATCTACTCCAACGCGGGCTGGAGCCGGTCATCTTGGAAGCCGGTGCCCTGGTTGGGGCAGCAGTCCGCGGCTGGGGGCACGTCCGCATGTTCAGCCCATGGCGCTACGACATGGACAAGACCTGCGTCGCGCTGCTCCGCCGCCACGGCTGGACGGCGCCCGGCGCCGAGGATCTTCCCACCGGGCGCGACCTGGCCGAGCGCTACCTCGAACCTCTCGCCAGCACGCCGGAACTGGCGCCGCGCCTTCGCCTTGGAACCCGGGTCACCGCCGTGACCAGGGCGGGCCTGGGCAAAGTCCGGGACGCCGGGCGCGACCAGGCCCCTTTCGAGGTGTGGTTCGAGGATCCGAGTGGACGTGAGGGGCGCCTGCTCGCCAGCGCCGTCATCGACGCCTCGGGCACCTGGGGCAATCCGGTGAGCGCGGGCGCAAGCGGCCTTCCGGCAGTTGGCGAGCGGGCCGCAGCCGACCACATCCGCTACGGGATGCCGGACGTGCTCGGCGCCGACCGTGGCCGGTACGCCGGGCGGCGCACGGTGGTGCTGGGTTCCGGCGACTCTGCCCTGGGCAACCTGATCAGCCTGGCGCGCCTGGCCGACCAGGCATCCGGGACCGCCATCGTGTGGGCCGTCCGGACCAGGGATCTGACGCGGGCGCTCGGGGGCGGCGCGGCCGACCAGCTTCCCGAGCGCGGCGCCTTGGGAACGCGGGTGCGGGACCTGGCCGCGCGCGGGATGCTGGACATCGTGAGACCGTTCGCGGTGGACGAGATCGCGCGGGCCCCGGATGGCACGCTCCTGGTCGCGGGTGTGGGCGAAACCGGCAGGCTGGCGATCGCGGCGGACGAGCTGATCGTCGCCACCGGGTTCCGTCCGGATCTCGCCATGCTGGGCGAGGTCCGCCTGGATTTGGACCCTGCACTCGACTGCCCGCGGATCCTGGCGCCCCTCATCGATCCGAACCTGCACAGCTGCGGCACCGTCCGGCCGCATGGCGCCGCCGAGCTTCAGCAGCCGGAGCCGGGCCTGTTCATCGTCGGCATGAAGAGCTACGGCCGGGCGCCCACCTTCCTGCTGACGACCGGATACGAGCAGGTGCGCTCCGTGGCCGCGTTCCTGGCAGGCGACATCGAGGCGTCGCGACGGGTGGAGCTGGACCTGCCGCAGACCGGCGTTTGCAGCAGCAGCCTGGCCGCGGACGAAGCCGCCTGCTGCGGCGGCCCCGCCCCTGCCCAGGAAGCGGCCTGCTGCATGCAGGATGCCGAAGCCAGGAAGGCGGGAGCCGGTGGCTGCGGATGCCCCGGCACAGCCATGGAGACAGTCGAAGCAGCGTGAGGGGCGTGGCCGGTGCTGGCCAGGCGCCGTCGCTCGCCAGCCGTCCCAGGATGGTCGTCGTCTCCGCGATCGGAACGGCGCAGATCGTGGCCTGGGGCTCCTCGTACTACCTGACCGCCGTCCTGGCCGGGCCGGTGGCGGCCGACACGGGATGGCCGCTTTCCTGGATCGTGGGCGGCCTTTCCCTGGGCCTTCTGGTCAGCGGCCTGGTCTCGCCCTGGGTCGGCCGCCTGATCGACGCCCGCGGCGGCCGTCCGGCGTTGGCTGCCAGCGCGGTGCTGCTGGCGGCGGGACTCCTCATTCTCGGCCTCGCTCCCACGCTGGCGGTGTTCGTGGCGGGCTGGCTGGTGATGGGGCTCGGGATGGGCGCGGGCCTCTACGATCCCGCCTTCTCGACCCTGGGGCGGCTTTACGGCGACGCCGCCCGCGGCGCCATCACCCAGGTCACCTTCTTCGGCGGCTTTGCGAGCACGGTGTGCTGGCCACTCAGCGCATTTCTCGTCGACCACCTGGGCTGGCGGGGAGCCTGCCTAACGTACGCGGCGGTCCACATCGGCGGCGTCCTGCCGCTCTACGCTTTCGGCGTGCCGCGGGAAGCGCCGACTGTGCCGCAAGCCAATGGGCGAGCCACCGCGGCCGCCGTCGGATCTGCGCGGCCCGGGCAGCGCCTGGCGTTCGTTCTCCTCGCCGCCGGTTTCACCCTGGCCGCAGCCGTCATGACCGTCATCTCCGTCCATCTCCTCACGCTCTTGCAATCGCAAGGCGTCGCATCGGCGGCGGCGGTGGGCCTGGGCGCCCTGAGCGGACCCAGCCAGGTCGGCGCGCGGGTGCTGGAGATGGCGGCCGGTCGAAGGGCGCACCCGGTCTGGAACCTGCTCGCATCGGCCAACCTGGTCGCCGTGGACTTGGCCATGCTGGTCGGCGCGCCGGGCGTGGCGGCCGCTGGCATCGTCCTCTACGGGCGGGCAGCGACATCCGCTCCATCGCCCGGGGCACCGTTCCCCTCGCCCTGTTCGGCCGCGAGGGCTATGCCGAACTCATGGGCGGATCGCGATGCCGACCCTCGTCGCCCAGGCGGCGTCGCCGCTCATCGGCGCCTAGAGCAAAATTCGTGAAGGTTTGGAGGACCGACGCGGGCTGACGAGCGTTG
>CAXUJE010000166.1:0-11290 GCA_964251035.1 uncultured Acetobacteraceae bacterium | reverse complement strand
GCGTGGTGGGCGCGCGCGGCGTGGGCGCAGCCGCCGGGTTCCCCGACCTGATCACGGTCGATATCGGCGGCACGAGCGCCGACATCTGCCTGATGCAGGGCGGCCAGGTCGCGCTGACGCAGCGGGGCCGCGTCGGGGCATGGCCGCTGCCGCTGCCGATGGTGGACATGGTGACGATCGGCGCCGGCGGCGGCTCGATCGCCCGCGTCGAGGACGGGGCGCTGCTGGTGGGACCCATCAGCGCCGGCAGCCGTCCGGGACCGGCCTGCTACGGCGCCGGCGGGACGGCGGCCACCGTCACCGACGCGCATGTCGTGCTGGGACACCTGCCCGGCGGGCTGCTGGGCGGCCAGATGGCGCTCGACCCGGCGCTGGCGGAGACGGCGGTCGCCCGGGTCGCGGCGCCGCTTGGATTGTCCGTGCCCGACGCCGCACGGGGCATCCTCGCCATTGCCGACAGCGCGATGATCGGCGCGATCCGCGTGGTGTCGGTGGAGCGGGGGCATGATCCCCGGCGCTTCGCGCTGGTGGCGTTCGGCGGCGCCGGGCCGCTGCATGGCTGCGCGCTGGCGGGGATGCTGGGCGCGGACACGGTGCTGGTCCCGCCCGCGCCCGGGGTGCTGTGCGCGGACGGGCTGCTGGCTGCGGATCTCGCATCCTCGTTCAGCCGCAGCGTCGCGGGCACTGCGGCCCCGGTCATCGAGACGTTCGCGGCGCTTGAGCAGGACGCGCAGGCCTGGCTGGCCCAGGAGGCCATTCCGCCCGCAGACCGCCAAACCAGCCGGGTGGCGCTGATGTGCTACGAGGGCCAGGGCGGCGAGCTGGCCGTGCCCTGGGCGGGCGGCCTGGCCGCGACCGAGGCCGCCTTCGCCGACGCGCATGACCGGCTGTATGGTTTCCGCCTAGACGCGCCGGTCCGGCTGGTCACGGTCCGGGTCGAGGCGCGCGGCCTGCTGCCGCCCCCGGTCCGCCCGGCGCTGCCTCTGGGCACCGGCGCGCGGGCGGGCGACGGTGCATTGGGCGTCCGGCACCGCGCCGACGCCGGTGCACGACCGTGCGGCCCTCGGCGCCGGGGACCGGTTCGCTGGTCCGGCGATCGTGACGCAGCTTGACGCCACGACGCTGGTGCCGCCGGGCTGGGCGGCGGAGGCGCATCCGAGCGGGTCGCTGGTGTTGCGGCGGGCGGGGTAGCCTCAGCGCCGGGCCAGGGTGTGGCGGTTCTCCGGCACGCGCAGGCCGAGGTTCTGCCGCAGGGTCGCGCCTTCGTACTCCGTGCGGAACACGCCGCGGCGCTGCAACTCGGGGATGACCTGGCGGGTGAAATCCTCGAACGGCGCGTGGTAGTAGTTGCAGATGACGTTGAAGCCGTCGGCGGCGGCGGCCTCCAGCCAGGCCTGCATCTCGTCGGCCATGTGCCCGGCCGTGCCGACCAGCACGCGGTGGCCGGTGCCCGCCGCGGTGTGGCGGGCGATCTCGCGCAGCGTCATGCCGCGCTCGCGGGCGGTGCGGACGACCAGCTCCTGCCGCGCCTTGGCCGCATTGGAGGGCGGCAGGTCCGGCAATGGTCCGTCCAGCGGGAACCGCGCGAGGTCCAGCCCGCCGCTGACGTGCGACAGGGATTGCAGGGCCACGTCGTCGGGCATCAATGCTTGCAGCTCCTCGTAGCGCTCCTGCGCCTCCGCCATGGTGGCGCCGATCACCGGGGTGATGCCGGGCATGACCTTGATGTCGTCCGGCGCCCGGCCGCAACGTCCCGCACGACCCTTCACGTCGGCGTAGAAGGCCTGCGCCTCCGCCAGCCGTGTCTGGGCGGTGAAGATCACGTCCGCCGTCCGGGCCGCCAGCGCCCGCCCGGCCTCGGACGACCCGGCCTGCGCCACCACCGGCCAGCCTTGCGGCGACCGGGCGACGTTCAACGGCCCGCGCACCCGGAAATGCGGGCCGTCGTGGTCGAGGAAGTGGACCCGGCCGCGGTCCATGTAGACGCCGCTCGCCTTGTCGCGGATCAGCCCGCCCTCCTCCCAGCTATCCCACAGGCCCGTGACGACATCATAGAACTCCGACGCGCGCTCATAGCGCCGCGCGTGGTCCAGGTGCTCGTCGAAGCCGAAGTTCTGCGCCTCGTCCTCGATCTGCGACGTGACCAGGTTCCAGCCGGCCCGGCCGCCGCTGATGTGGTCGATGGACGCCACGCGGCGGGCGACGTCGTAGGGTTCGTTGTAGGTGGTCGTGATCGTCGCGATCAGCCCGATGCACGTCGTGACGGCGGCCAGCGCCGCCAGCAGCGCCGTCGGCTCCAGCTTCACGGTGCGGCTGAGCTTCGCCCGGGAGAAGTCGCCGCGCGCCAGCGCCCGGCTGCCGTTCACCGCCGCCGTGTCCTGGAAGAACACGGTGTCGTACTGGTAGGCCTCGGCGAGTTGGGCGAGGTGGACGTATTCGGGGAAGCTCATGTCGGAGGCCGTGACCGCCGCCGGGTGCCGCCAGCCGGCCAGGTGGTTGCCGGGGGTGCTGAGGAAGGCGCCGAGCCTGAGCTGCCTGCGCGCGCTACGCATCGGCGAGGCTGTTGGCCGGGACCGGCACGCCCAGGTTCGCCCGCAGCGTCGCGCCCTCGTACTCCGTGCGGAACACGCCGCGCCGCTGCAGTTCCGGCACCACCAGGTCCACGAACTCCTCCAGCGGCTTCGGGTAATGGGCGAACAGCAGGTTGAACCCGTCGCAGGCGCCGGCGTCGAGCCATTCCTGCATGTCGTCGGCGATGGTGGCCGGCGTGCCCCACAGCACGCGGTGCGCCTGCGACATGCCGAGCACGCGGCCGATCTGCCGGATGGTCATGCCGCGGCGGCCCATGGCGATGATCATCTCCTGCCGGGCGCGGGCGGCGTTGGAGGGCGGCAGGTCCGGCAACGGACCGTCCGGGTCGAACGCCGTGATGTCCAGCCCGCCGCACAGCCGCGCCACGCCGCGCAGGCCGATCCCGTCATCCACCATCTCCCGCAATTCCTCATACTTCTCCCGCGCCTCCGCCGCCGTGCGTCCGACGATGGGCATGACGCCGGGGAACACCCGGATGTCGTCCGGCGCGCGGCCATGGGTGGCTGCGAGGCGGCGCAGCTCGGCGCAGAAGGCCCGGCCCTTCGCAACCGTCGCCTGCGCGGTGAACACCATGTCCGCCGTCCGCGCCGCCAGCGCCATCCCCACGCCGGACGACCCGGCCTGCGCCACCACCGGACGCCCCTGCGGCGAGCGCGACACGTTGAGCGGCCCGCGCACCGCGAAGTGCGAGCCGCGGTGGTTCAGGATGTGC
This sequence comes from uncultured Acetobacteraceae bacterium, assembly GCA_964251035.1. GTDB lineage: Bacteria > Pseudomonadota > Alphaproteobacteria > Acetobacterales > Acetobacteraceae > CAHJXG01. Next base: position 7,986 of record CAXUJE010000166.1, on the reverse strand, counting down.
ATCTTGTCCTTGTCGAACCAGACGCCGCGCCCCTTGTCGTGCAGGAAAGCGTCGTCCTCCCAACTGTCCCACAGTCCGCGCACCACGTCGTGGAACTCCGCCGCGCGAGCATAGCGGGCGGCGTGGTCCAGGTGCGCGTCGAAGCCGAAGTTCATCGCCTCGTCCTCGGCCTGGCTGGTGACCAGGTTCCAGCCGGCCCGGCCGCCGCTGATGTGGTCGATGGTCAGGAAGCGCCGGGCCAGGTTGTACGGCTCGTTGTAGGTGGTGGTGCAGGTCGAGATCAGGCCGATGCGCGACGTGACGGCCGCGAGCGCCGCGATGGCGCTGACCGGCTCGATGTGCGCCTGGCGGCCGTTGCGGACGTTGAACGGCTGGCCGCCGTACAGCGCGCCGCTGCCCACCACGGCGGCGCTGTCTTGGAAGAACATGGCGTCCAGCTTGCCCCGCTCCGCCACGCGCGCCATGTGGGCCAGCCAGCGGAAGTCGAGGTCGCATTCCGGGACGGCGTCGCGGTGCCGCCAACCCGTGGGATGGCAGCCCGGCACGCTGAAAAAGGCGCCGAAGCGGAGCTTCCGCCGAGCCTCAGCCAAGGGCGGCGTCCAGCGCCCGCCCGGCCTGGCGCAGGGCGTGCAGCATGCGGTTGCGCGCCCGCACGGCGTCCACGGCAGCGAACCCCGTCTGGCCCGGCACGGCCCCGGCGAGCGCGCGGATGGGATCGAGCACGGGCCAGGGCGCCTGCGGCAGCGCCGGGTCGTGGGTGAAGCGGTCGCCGGTGGTGTAGTCGGCCGGCACCAGGGCGCGGGACGTCTGCATCAGCGCCCGGTTCACCTGGTCCGGGTCGCGGCCCGGCTCCTGGAGCGCCGCCGCCTTGCCGCGCAGCGCTGCGGCCTCCGTCAGCAGCGGCTCCAGCGGCAGCCTGCCGTCCAGCGACGCCGCGATGCCCGCCAGCTCCGCCAGCAGGGCCGAGGCATGGGCGGCGTAATCGAGCGGCAGCACCGGCTCCGTCAGCAGGCGCCACAGCGCGCGGACGAACACGCGGGTGTCGCGCACCAGATGGGCCTCGTCGATCTTGTCCAGCAGGTCGTGCGGCGTGTGCCACCACCAGCCGAGGGCGTTCCGCATCGCGACCGAGGCTGGCGGCTGATGGCTCAGGCTGCCGAACATCGACGGGACGCCGACGCCCCAGAACGACATGTCGCTGTTGCGGGCGAGGCGCTTGCCGTCGTGCCCGGCGCCCGTCTCCTGCCGGATGGCGTCGGCGGCCAGCGCGGCCAGTTCGGACGCCGCGGCGGCCTCGGCCAACACCGTCGCGCCCACGCCGCCGGTGCTGTCCACGTTGACGTGCACGGCGCAGCGGCGCTCCAACTCGTCCCAATGGTTGTCCACGTACCAGGCGGACCCGGAGTAGCGGCCATGCGAGTGGCCCGACCAGAAGCACAGGCGCAGCCCGCGCCGCCAGGAGGCTTGGCGACCGGCCAGGACGCGGGCGCACTCGATCATGGTGGCGTTGGCGCTGCCGTTGTCCATGACGCCGAAGTACCAGGTGTCGTGGTGCCCGGAGAACAGGATGAAGGGTCCGAGAGGATCGGGGCCGTCCAGCTCGGCGACCAGCAGGGGGGTGGGCCGCCAGCCGGTGTCCACCTCCGCGCGCAGCGTCACCGCCGGCGCCTCGCCCCGGCGGATGCGGTCGCGCAACGCGCTGCCGTCGGCGTTGGAGACCGTGCAGGCCACTGTCGCCGGGAGGCCGGCGTGGGTCGAGAGGCCCGGATTGCCCCAGACCGGGGAGATGCACATCTCGTGCAGGTGCCCGTGCGGGCTGATGTGCAGTTGGCCTGCCGCCCCGGCCTGCGCGGCACGGGCGGCGACCGCCGGGCTGGCGATCCCCTCGGCCAGCACGATGCAGCCGCGCAGGTCCCGCCCGGCAAATCCAGCGGCGCCGCCGTTGCCGACATAGGCGGCCGGCGCGGTGAGGCCGGCCGATGGGACGGAGAAGGAGTGGGTGATGGCCGGCACCGCCCGCCCGTCCACCTCGACGCGGGCCGGGCCGGGCAGGCTGATGAAGGCGTCGTGGCTCAGTAGGGCCGTCCGGTAGCCGAAGCCGTCCAGCTTCGTTTGGATCAACCGCATGCTGGCCAGCTCGTCGGGCGTGCCGGACAGCTTGGTGCGCTCAGCAAAGGCGGCGCAATGCGCCATCAGTTCGGCGCCGCTGACCAGGCCGACCGGAGCGTCTGTGGTGACATGGTCCATCCTGAGCGCCTCCGTATGCCCTGCGTCCGGCGATGCACGCGCCATGCCGCGGCATGGCGCGTGCATATCCATGCCGAGCGCAGATCAGGAGCGGCCATGCCGGACGACACTCGCTGGACACCGACGCGGCGCGCCCTGCTGGCGTCCACGGCCCTGTTCGCGGCCGGCGCCGGGTCTGCGCGGGCCGAGGCGCCCGGCGACAAGATCCGCCCGATCACCCTGCTGTCGAAGCCGCAGGCCAACGACCCGTCCCTGTTCCAGGCCGCGCAGCTCGCGGTGCAGCAGTGGAAGAAGCTGGGCCTCAACATCTCCGTCCAGGTGGTCAGCAACGCGCAGCAGAACGCCGTGGTGTGGAACGAGCGGCAGAAGTGGGACGCGACGACCTGGGAGATGGTCGGCCGCCCCGAACGCAGCGACCCGGACGAGCTGGTGTTCAGCCTGTTCAACTCCACGCTCGCCGAGAGCGGCTACGACTTCGTCGGCTACGTGAACCCCGAGTACGACCACCTGGCCCAGGCGCAGCGGCAGGAGCTGGACCGCAGCAAGCGCCAGGCGCTGGTGCGCGAGGCGCAGGAGGTGATCGCGCGGGACCAGCCCTACGCCTACCTCGTGCATCCCCGGCGCTCGGCCGCCTTCAACGCCGCGGTCTGGGACCCGGCGACGGTCAAGGTCGAGGCCGGCATCGGCATCCGCAACTTCTGGACCTTCCTGGGCGCCGCGCCGCTCGGGGCGCAGAAGGACATGGTGCTGAACTGCCACCTGGAGATCGACTACATCAACCCGGTGCGGATGGACGTGATCGGCAGCTGGGTCACGGACCTGGTGTGGGACAAGCTGACCCGCGTGGGCCTGGACGGCGAGGCCGCGCCCTGGGCGGCTGCGTCGTTCAAGTGGACGGGCGACACCACGATGGAGGTCGTCGTCCGCGACGGCATGCGTTTCCACGACGACACGCCGGTCACGATGGAGGACGTGCTGTACTCGTTCGAGCTGCCGGCGCGCAAGGACAAGACGCCGCAGTTCTTCCCCTTCGTCAGCAACATCGCCCGCGTCGAGCAGACGGGTCCGCAGACCCTGCTGTTCACCCTGCACGCGCCCCAGGCGTCGTTTCCCACCACGACGCTGTCCAAGATCAACATCGTGCCGAAGCACGTCTGGCAGCCGCTGATGGAAGGGATGGCCGGCACGTCGGACATGCTGGAGAACTTCAACGAGGCGAAGCACGTCGGCTCCGGCCCGTTCAAGTTCGTCCATTGGCGCAACAGCGAGGAGGTGATGCTGGAGCGCTTCGGCGCGCACTGGTCGCCGCCGAAGCTGGAGCGCTGGATCATGCGCATCGTGCCCAACCAGGAGGCGACGCTTGGCATGCTGCGCACCGGGGAGCTGAACTTCCTGGCGATCTTCACCGGGGACCCGCGGGTGCTGGCGGAGCTGCCGAAGCAGGCGCCGTCGGTCAAGGTGGTGACGGAAACCGACCTCGGCTTCCAGTTCCTGGCGTTCAACAACCGGCGCCCGCCTTTCGACGACCCGGCCTTCCGCCGCGCCCTGTCCCTGGCCGTCAGCCGGCCGCTGCTGGTGACGGCGGCGTACAACGGGTTCGCCGAGGCGGCCGGGTCCTGCGTGTCCACGGCGCTGCCGTTCTGGCACGCGAAAAGCAGCGTGCTGCCGGGCGGCGACCTAAGCAAGGCCCGGAAGATGCTGGAGGACGCGGGCTACACGCTCGACGGTGGCCAGCTCCGCTACCCCGCCGGCAAGCGGGAGATGCTGGCCAGCAGCCAATAAGGCGGCGCTTGGGGCCATGACCTACGCCAGACGCCTGCTCCACATGCTGTTCGTGCTATGGGCGATCGCCTCCCTCTTGTTCCTGATGTTCCGCCTGCTGCCCGGCGACCCGACGCTCGCCTACATCGACCCGAGCTTCACGGCGGAGCAGCGGGCCACCATCCAGCACCAGTTCGGGCTCGACCTGCCGTTGTCCCGGCAGTACCTGGTCTTCCTCGGCAACGTGCTGCACGGGGAGTTCGGGCTGTCGTTCCGCCAGCGCCTGCCGGTGGCGGACCTCGTGCTCGGCACGCTGCCCAACACCCTGCTGCTGACGCTCACGGCGCTGGTGGTCGCCTACGGCTTCGGCGGCCTGTTCGGCGCCGTGCTGGCCTGGACGCGCGGGCGCGCGTTCGAGACGGTCAGCATCCCCTTGGTGCTGGCGACGCGGGCGGCGCCGGAGTTCTGGGTGGGCATGGTGCTGCTCGCCGTGTTCGCCTTCGGGCTGGGCTGGTTCCCATCGGGCGGCGCCACCTCGCCGGGCGCGGTGTTTCCATCGCAATGGGCGCGGGTGTTCTCCGCCGACTTCGCGCGGCACTTGGCATTGCCGGCACTGACGCTCGCGATCTACCTGCAGGGCCTGCCGGTGCTGCTGATGCGGTCGAACATGCTGGAGGTGATGGGCGAGGAGTTCGTGACCATGGCGCGCATGAAGGGCCTGCCGGAGTGGGAAGTCATGCTGCGCCACGCGGCGCGCAACGCCCTGCTGCCGCTGGTGACTGCCTTCGCCTTGGGCTTCGGTGCCTCCGTGGGGGGCAACGTGGTGATCGAGACGGTGTTCAGTTGGCCCGGCCTCGGCCGCATGCTGGTGGATGCGGTCGGCAGCAGCGACTACCCGCTGGCCCAGGGCGCGTTCCTGCTGATCGCGGCCGTGCTGGTGCTGATGAACTTTGTGGCGGACCTGCTGTACGGGCTGCTGGACCCGAGGGTGGCGCATGGACGTCGGTAGCGTCGATGTCGGCAGCCCGGCGGCCCCGGCCTTCCGGGCGGGCGCCGGGCGTCCGCGTCCGCTCGCCTCCGTCCGGCGCGTGCTGGCCGATCCGTTCACCGCGACGGGGGCGGCCATCTATTTGCTGTTCCTCCTCGCCGGGCTGTGCGCCGGGTGGCTGGCGCAGTATGACCCGACCGAGATCCTGATGACGGATGACGGGCAGCTCGCCGCCGGGCTGGCGCCGGGCGCGCAGCATTGGCTGGGCACGACCAGCATGGGGCGCGACATCTTCTCGCAGCTGGTCCTGGGCGTGCGTCCGTCCTTGTTCGTGGGCATCACGGCGGCGCTGGCGGTCAGCACGATCGGCACCGCGGTCGGCTTGCTGTCCGGCTACTTCGGCGGCGTCGTGGACCAAATCTTGATGCGGGCGTCGGACATCGTGCTGGGCTTGCCGTTCCTGCCGTTCGTCATCGTCGTGGCGTCGCTGCTGGATCCCAGCATGAAGAACATCGTGCTCGCGGTGGCGATCCTGCTGTGGCCCAACGCGGCGCGGGTGGTGCGGGCGCAGGTGCTGACGCTGATGCAGCGCGGCTTCATCGACGCGGCGCGGGTCACGGGGGCCGGGCACGCGCGGATCATCCTGGTGCACGTGGCGCCGAACGTGCTGCCGCTGTCGTTCCTGTACGGCTCGATCGCGGTCGGCTGGGCCATCCTCACCCAGGCCAGCGTCGCGTTCCTGGGATTCGGCGACTCCGACGTGATCTCCTGGGGATACATGCTGCAGGACGCCTACGCGTCGCAGGCGCTCAGCAGCGGGCAGTACTTCTGGTTCGTGCCGCCGGGCGTATGCATCGTGCTGGTGGTGCTGGCCGGCTTCTTCCTCAGCCGCGGCTACGAGAACCTGCTGTTCCCGAAGCTGGAAGCCTGATTGGCAGCGCCGTCGCCCCCCTTGCTGGACGTGGCCGGTCTTGCTGTCACCTACCGCACCGGCCGCGGCCTCGCCCATGCGGTGGACGGGGTGGACCTGGCGGTGCCGCGGGGCGTCATGCTGGGGCTGGTGGGCGAGTCCGGGTGCGGCAAGACCACGCTGGCCCGGGCGCTGATGGGCGTGCTGCCCGGCAACGCGCGGGTGGCGCGCGGGCGCATCGGGTGGGACGGCGCCGACCTCCTCGGCCTGTCCGCCCGGGACCGCCGCGCGCTGCTGTGGCGGGAGATGAGCTTCGTGCCGCAAAGCGCCATGAACTCGCTCGACCCCCTCTACCGGCTGCGCGCGCAGATGCGGGAGGTGCTGCGCCGCCGCGGCGGGCTGTCCGCCGCCGACGCCGACGCGCGGGCGGACGGGCTGTTCCGCGCGGTGGGACTCAACCCGGCGCGCCTGGCCGACTACCCGCACCAGTTCAGCGGCGGCATGCGGCAGCGCGCCGCCATCGCCCTCGCGCTGGCGCTGCGGCCCAAGCTGGTGATCGCGGACGAGCCGGTGACGGCGCTGGACGTGATCGTGCAGCGGCAGGTGCTGGACACGCTCCGCGTTTTGGGCGAGCAGATGCACGTCGCCACGGTCTTCGTGACGCATGACATCTCGGTCGTCGCCTACCTGTGCAGCGTCACGGCCGTCATGTACGCGGGCCGCATCGTGGAGCATGGCCCCACGGCCGAGGTCCTGGCCAAGCCCGCCCATCCCTACACCATGGGGCTGATGAACGCCTTTCCGGACCTGGACGGGCCGAGCCAGGCGCTGGCGCCGATCAAGGGCGGCCCGCCCGACCTGCACGCGCCGCCGCCAGGCTGCCGCTTCGCCGCGCGCTGCCCGTTCGCCGTGCCGGCGTGCCTGGACGGCGACCCCACCAGCGTCGCCGTGTCCGAAGGCCACACGGCGTCGTGCTGGCGCGCGGGCGAGGCGGCGGCGTTGCGGACCGCCGCGCGGGCGCCTGAGGCCTGGCAATGACGGCCCCGCTGGTCGAGGCGGCAACCCTGGCGAAGCATTTCCCGGTGGGCCGCACCCTGCGCCAGGTGGTGGGCCGCCAAAGGCCGGCGGTGCGCGCCGTGGACGGCGTCGATTTCCGCCTCCACCCGGGCGAGAGCGTCGGCCTGGTCGGCGAGTCCGGCAGCGGCAAGACCACCGTCGGACGCCTGCTGCTGAAGCTCGCCGAGCCGAGCGCCGGCGCCGTGTCGTTCGGCGGCGAGCCTCTGGGCGCGCTGGACGGCGTCCGCCTGCGCCGGTTCCGCCAGCAGGCGCAGCTGGTGTTCCAGAACCCGTTCGACGCCATCAATCCCCGCTTCACCGTCCGCCGGGCCTTGGCCGAGCCGCTGATCAACACCCATGTGCCGCGGGCGGAGCACGAGGCGCGGATCGCGGACGCCCTGCGCCTGGTGCATCTGGGGGAGCCGTCGCACTGGCTGGACCGGCGCCCGGCCGAGCTGTCCGGCGGGCAACTGCAGCGCGTCGTCCTGGCGCGCGCCCTGGTGGTCCGCCCGGCGTTCCTGGTGGCCGACGAGCCGGTGTCGATGCTGGACGTGAGCGTGCGCGCCGGCATCCTGAACCTCCTGCGCGAGCTGCGCGACCGGCTGGGGCTGACGGCGCTGTACATCTCCCACGACCTCACGCTGGTGAAATACGTCTGCGAGCGGACGATGGTGATGTACCTCGGCAAGATCGTGGAGGACGGCCCCACCGAGGCCGTCGTGGCCCGGCCGGGCCATCCCTACACCCAGGCCCTGATCAAGGCCGTTCCCCGGCCCCACGCGGACCAGCCGCGCGACGCCCTGCCGATCAGCGGCGGCCTGGGCGACCCCACGAACCCGCCGTCCGGTTGCCGCCTCCGCAACCGTTGCCCTTACGTGTTCGACCGCTGCGGGGCAGAAGTGCCGGAGTTGGCCGAGATCACGCCGGGCCACCGCGCGGCATGCCACCTGCACAGGCGCGTCTAGCCTTCGTCCAAACCCTTGTCGGAGAGTCCCGCATGAACGCCCAGGCTCCTGAAACGGCC
>CAXUJE010000165.1:6960-11291 GCA_964251035.1 uncultured Acetobacteraceae bacterium | reverse complement strand
TTTTGGGACTGCGCGGGCTGATGCGTCAGGCGACGGCGCGCGAGGACTGGGCCGCGGCCGAGGAGTTGGCCCGCCAAGCCGAGGCGGTGCGGCCCGGCGCGCGGTGGCTGCAAGAGGAGCGGCGGACCCTGGCGCTGCGCACGGGAAACTGGGCCGACGCGCTGCGGCTGTCCGGCCCGAACCTGCGCGCGCCGCTGGCCGTCGCCGCCGCCGGAACGGAGCGGGACCCCGCGGCGGCGCTGCGCTATGCCAAGCAGGCCTGGACCGCCAACCCGTCGCTGGCGCCCGCCGCCGTCGCCTATGCGGAGCGCCTGCGCGCCGTTGGCAAGGACAGTCGGGCCAACGAGGTGCTGCGGCGGTCCTGGGCGACGCAGCCGCACCCCGACGTGGCCACGGCATACCTGGGGGACCTGTCGGACAAGCAGGACCGCCTCAGGGCGGCGAACGGCCTGGCGCAGCAGAACGCCAACCATCCCGAGAGCCACCTGCTCCAGGCGCAGGCGGCGCTGGATGCCGGGATGACCACGGAGGCGCTGCGCCACATCCAGGCCGTGCGCGCTGCCGGGCTGAACCAGCGCCGGGTTTGGGTGCTGCTGGCCGACATCGCGGACCAGGAGGGCCACGTGAGCGAGGCGCAGGACGCGCTGCGCCACGTCGCGACGGCGGACCCCGACCCGTTCTGGCGCTGCGCCGCGTGCGGCACCGCCCATGGCCGCTGGCAGCCGGTCTGCGACGCCTGCAACACGCCCGGCGAGATCGATTGGGTACAGCCGAGCCAAAGCGTCGTCGTGCGGCAGGTGCCCCTGCTGGACCATGCCGACAGCGGTGGGAGCCTAGCCCCGACCTGACGGAAGCGGCGCCTACAAGGGCAGGGCGCGGGTCTCGCCGAAGCCGAGCACGTCGAAGGCCTGCGCCGGAAGCCCGGCACGGGCGCGCGCCTGCCGCAGCGCGTGCAGCGGGGCGTCAATGGCCTCGTCGGTGAGTTGGAAGGTGCCGAAATGCATGCCGATGGCCTGACGGGCGCCGAGGTCGGCGCGGGCCTGCACCGCCTCGGCCGGGTCCATGTGGACGGCCTGCATGATCTCGCGCGGCAGATAGGCGCCGATCGGCAGCAGGGCGACCCCGGGCGGGCCGAGCCGGTCGCGGATCGCCGCCCAGTGCGGCCCGGCGCCCGAGTCGCCGGCAAACAGCAGGCGGCCCCCCGCCATGTCCAGCATGAAGCCGGCCCATAGCGTGCGGTTGCGGTCGCGGGGGCCGCGCGCCGCGAAGTGCCGGGCCGGCGTCGCCGTCACCTGTACCGGGCCGGCAGCAGCGGCGTCCCACCAGTCAAGCTCGATGGCGCCCGGCACGCCGGCCTCGCGCAGCGGCCGGGCGTTGCCGAGCGTGGTCAGCAGCAGCGGCCGGAACCGCCGGTGCAGCGCCCGCAGGCTCGGCAGGTCCATGTGGTCGTAGTGGTTGTGCGAGACCAGGACCGCGTCGATCGGCGGCAGCGCCTCCAGCGCCAGGCCCGGCGCCCGCACCCGGCGCGGCCCCATCCACTGCACGGGAAAGCAGCGCTCGCTGAAGATCGGGTCGGTCAGGACCGTGGTCACGCCGTCCGGCCCCGGCAGCCGGATCAGGAAGGTGCTGTGGCCGATGAAGGTCAGGCTGGCCTGGCCCGGCGCGACCGTGTCGCCGGGCGGGGGAAAGACCGGGTTGGGCAGGCGGGCGGGCCAGCGCGCCCTCTGCCGGTTCAGTTGCCAGCGGAGCACGGCGCCCAGTCCCCTGGCCTGGGATGCGCCGGGGTTGAAGAAGTGCTCGCCGTCGAAGTGGTCGCTCACCGGCATCGCGCCACGCCCAGCAAGGGTTCCGGATCGACCGCGGCGCCGTCGCGCAGCACGGCGAAGAACAGGTGGGTGCCGTAGGTCACGCCGGTGCGGGCCACGTGCCCCAACGGCTCACCGGCGGCAACATCGCGTTTGCCCTCGGCAATGGCGGGCACCAGGTTGCCGAGGTGGGCATAGAGCGTCGTGCTGCCGTCGGGGTGGCCGACGTGCACGGTGACGCCGCCAAGCCCTTGGCGCTTGACGCGCAGCACCGTGCCGGCTGCCGCGGCGCGCACCACCGCGCCCTCCGGCGCCGGCAGGTCCACGCCGTTGTGGAACGCGGCCGGCGCGTGCGGCCCCACCGCGTGGCGCCAGCCGAACGGGGAGGAGATGCAGGCCGGCTCCACCGGCGGGCGCAGCGGCTCCGCCCAAGCGCAGCAGGGTGCGACTGCCAAGACGGCGACCATGGGGTTCAGCATCGCCGCATCCTGGCCCGGGTTCCTGCTTGCCGCAATGCGGATGGCTTCCTGCTTGCCGCAACGCGGCATGGCCCATAGGCTCGGTCGATGAGGCGGTTCATCCTGCGCCGGGTCATCCTGGGCGCCCTAGTTTGCATGACGGTGCTGGTCATCAGCTTCGCGCTGACCCGGGTGGCGGGAGACCCGGCGCTGGCCGTCGCCGGGCCGCAGGCGACGGCGCAGGACGTGGCGGCGATCCGCACGGCCTACGGGCTGGACCGCCCGCTGCCGGAGCAGTTCCTCGCCTGGGTGGGCGCCGTGGCGCGGGGCGACCTCGGGCGGTCCTACCTGTTCCGGGAGCCGGTGGCGAACCTGATCCGCGCCCGGCTGCCGGTCACGCTGACCCTGGGGCTGGTCGGCCTCGGCTTCGCGCTGCTGATCGCGCTGCCGCTCGGCATCGTGGCGGCGGTCAACGAGGGCACGGCAGTGGACCGGCTGGTGATGCTGGCGGCGCTGCTGGGGCAGGCGATGCCGAGCTTCTGGCTGGCGCTGCTGCTCATCATCGGGCTGGGGCTGCGGCTGCAATGGCTGCCGATCAGCGGGCTGGACGACTGGACCGGATACATCCTGCCGGGCTTGGTGCTGGCGTTCTCCGCCATCCCGGCGCTGATGCGGCTCACCCGGTCCGGCATGGTCGATGCCCTGCGCTCCGACTACGTCCGCACCGCGCGGGCCAAGGGGCTGTCGCGCGCCAGCATCGTGCTGAAGCACGCGGCCCGCAACGCCGCCATGCCGGTGGTCGCCATCGCCGCGGTGCAGCTCGGCTTCATGCTGGGCGGCTCGGTCGTGATCGAGAGCGTGTTCAGCCTGCCCGGCCTCGGCTTCCTCGCGTGGGAAAGCATCAGCAAGAACGACTTCCCCGTGGTGCAGGCCGTCGTGCTGCTGCTGGCAGTGATCTACATCGGGTTGGCGTTGTTCGCGGACCTGCTGAACGCGGCGCTCGACCCGCGGCTGCACACCGGCTGATGTTCCGGCATTGGGCGGCCGCGCTGGGCGCGCTGATCGTGGGCGTCACGGTGCTGGCGGCGCTGTTCGGACCGAGCCTGGTGATGCACGATCCGTTCGCGCAGGACCTCCTGCACCGCCTGACGCCGCCGGCCTGGCTGGGCGGGGATGGGGCACATCCGTTGGGCACCGACCAGCTCGGCCGCGACTACCTGGCGCGGCTAGTCTATGGCGCGCGGATTTCGCTGGTGATCGGCACGGTGGCGGCGCTGACCAGCGGGGTGATCGGCGTGACCTTGGGCGTGCTGGGCGGGTTCTCCGGCGGCTGGGTCGATGACCTCGTGGTGTTCGCCATCACCTGCCGGCTCAGCATCCCGCTGATCCTGGTGGCGCTCGCCGTTGTCTCGGCGGTGGGCAGCTCGCTGACCGTCGTGGTGCTGACGCTGGGGCTGCTGCTGTGGGACCGCTTCGCCGTGGTGGCGCGCACGACGACGATGCAGGTCCGCCGGCTGGACTACGTGGCCGCGGCCCAGGCCGCAGGCGCCTCGGGCTTCCATGTGCTGTGGCGGGAGGTGCTGCCCAACATCGCGCAGCACCTGATCGTCGTGGCGACGCTTGAGGTCGCACTGGCGATCCTCTTGGAGGCGGTGCTGTCCTTCCTCGGCCTCGGCGTGCCGGCGCCGCTGCCAAGCTGGGGGCTGATGATCGCCGAGGGCAAGGACTACATGTTCTTCGAGCCTTGGGTCATCATGGTGCCGGGCTTGAGCCTGTTCGTGCTGGTGCTGGGCATCAACCTGCTGGGCGACGGGCTGCGCGACCTGCTCGATGCGTCCCGCGATGCCTGACGCCGTGCTCGACGTGGACGGCCTCCACGTCAGCTTCGGCGCGGTGGATGCGGTCCGCGGCGTCTCGCTGCAAGTCCGGCGCGGGGAGACGCACTGCCTGGTGGGGGAAAGCGGCTGCGGCAAGTCGGTGACGGCGCTGGCGGTCATGGGCCTGCTGGCCCGGGGGGGGGGGGGCCGGGCCGGGCGCAGCCGGGGCGGGGGGGGCGCGCGGCGGGCGG